>CAMBUH010000274.1 GCA_945870985.1 Chitinophaga pinensis | reverse complement strand
CAGAAATGCGGGTATGTTTACCGTGTTTGTAGCTACCACACATCCCGAAACCCCTTATCCGGATAGCCGCATCGATCTTCGGCTGAATAGCCTGTTCGAATTTTCTGAGGCTTGCGAAAAGATAATAAAAAGATAAAAATGGCGGGTTGATTCGCTACCGGTTAATTGTATTTATTTTTGTAAGATGAAGCAATGGATAGCGGTGTTTTTTCTAGTTGGGTTTTGTGTAAACTGGTTACCGGTTTCTGCCCAAAACCTAACCGATGGGAATACCCCCACGCCTGCTATGATGGAGTTGGTATTAAAAAATCAGGCTGCCAACATCTTGGAAGCTCGGGAATGGCAAGACCGTTTGCGTGCAGATAGTTTATTTACCCGAACCCTGGTACAAACGCTCAAATTACCACACTCTTTCCGCTATCCTTTTGATTCACTGGGAACCATTTCGGTGGTATACGCTCCGGATAGCGCCTTTCGTATTTTCAGCTGGCAATTGATGAAAGACTTTTCATTTTACCGCCAAAAAGGAGCCATCC
The DNA here is from genome assembly GCA_945870985.1 of Chitinophaga pinensis. GTDB lineage: Bacteria > Bacteroidota > Bacteroidia > Chitinophagales > Chitinophagaceae > Sediminibacterium > Sediminibacterium pinensis_C. The sequence goes on along the minus strand of CAMBUH010000274.1, from coordinate 2,523 downwards.
AATACAAAACCGCCAATGGCAGTCTACGCTTAACTCCATTGTTTGATATCTCCCCTTTTACCGAACAGCCCTGCGATTCGGTGCGGGATGCCAATCAATGGATAGGCGCAGTGTATTATAAAATTTTGTTGAATACTTATCAGGGGAAAAATTACTATACCCTGCTAGGCTATGATGAACATGATGCCCGCAGCACACGCAAGTGGATGGAAGTACTCACTTTTAACGAACAGGGGCAGCCACAATTTGGGGGAAATTATTTTCAATATAGGCCCGACGATATGAAGCCACCGGTGCCCACTTTTCGTTTTTATCTCGAGTATAAAAAAGGCGGTAATGCACGGCTCAATTACGATGAAGAGCTACAACTTATCACGTTCGCACATTTGGTAAGTGAGAATGGGGTGCCGGCTGCACACTATACCCTGGTTCCGGAAGGGAGCTATGAGGGATTTAAATGGGTTCAAGGTAAATGGGTGCATATTCCGGTAGTGGATGCACTGGATCCCAATCCGCAAATCAATCCTCCCAAAGAAAATCCGGCACCGGGTAATATGCCCACAGGATTACCAGTACCGAAGAAGAAGAAATCGGGAACGGGAAATAATTAATACTGAAATAAAATTAGTCTAACTTAAGTACTGCCAGGAAAGCTTCTTGTGGAATTTCTACATTACCTATCTGGCGCATACGCCGCTTACCCTCTTTCTGTTTTTCGAGCAGTTTTCGTTTACGACTGATATCACCTCCGTAACATTTGGCAGTAACATCTTTGCGCATGGCACTGATATTTTCTCGGGCAATTACTTTGGCACCAATAGCAGCCTGTATAGCAATTTGAAATTGCTGACGGGGCAATAGTTCCTTCAACTTTTCGCAAAGCTTACGACCAAATTCTTGTGCACGGCTTCTGTGAATCAGGGCACTGAGGGCATCTACTTTTTCGGCATTTAACAGGATATCCATTTTTACAATATCTGCATCGCGAAAACCAATAGGCGAGTAATCGAAGGAAGCATATCCACGGGTAGAGCTTTTCAGCTTATCGTAAAAGTCGAAAACGATTTCAGTTAACGGCATTTCGAATATCAATTCCACGCGGGTGGGGGTAAGATAGCTTTGGTTGATTAACATTCCCCGCTTACCGAGGCAGAGCGTCATGATATTGCCAATATAATCGGGCAGGGTAATAATTTGTGCTTTAATAAAAGGCTCTTCGATTCTATCAATCTTTACGGGATCGGGCATTTCCACAGGATTGTTTACCGTTATCTTTTCTCCACGAGTAGTATAGGCAATAAAGCTAACGTTGGGAACGGTGGTGATAACAGTTTGGTTAAACTCCCGCTCCAGCCGCTCCTGAATAATTTCCATGTGCAGCAAACCAAGAAATCCGCAACGGAATCCAAAGCCCAATGCCTGAGAAGTTTCGAGTTCAAACGTAAGGGAAGCATCATTCAATTGCAACTTATCCATGCAATCGCGTAACTCTTCAAACTCATCAGTATTTACTGGAAAGATACCTGCGAAAACCATGGGTTTCACTTCCTCAAATCCGTTAATCATTAAACCCGGATTATTGGCAAGGGTAATGGTATCGCCCACTTTAACTTCTTTGGCATTTTTAATACCAGTAATAATATAGCCCACATCACCCGCCTTCATTTCTGTTTTTGGCGTCATCGTAAGTTTCAATACGCCCACCTCATCGGCAAAATAGTCTTGTCCGGAAGCCACCATACGAATTTTATCGCCCTTACGCAATACACCATTCATAATGCGGTAATACACGATAATACCCCGGAAACTATTGAATACACTATCAAAAATCAATGCCTGAAGAGGGGCATCATAACTACCACTCGGGGCAGGAATGCGCTCAATAATGGCCATCAATATCTCTTCGATTCCAATACCGCTTTTTCCACTGGCTAACAAAATATCCTCCTGCTTGCAACCAATCAAGTCTACAATCTGATCGGTTACTTCCGGAATTTTTGCCCCATCCATATCGATCTTATTGATAACCGGAATAATCTCCAAGTTATTTTCAATCGCCAGATATAGGTTACTGATGGTTTGGGCCTGAATACCCTGTGAAGCATCCACCAACAATAAAGCCCCTTCACAGGCTGCAAGCGCCCGACTCACTTCATAGCTGAAGTCCACATGCCCGGGGGTATCAATTAAATTAAGGGTAAAGATTTCTCCTTTATAGGGATAATTGATCTGAATGGCGTGACTCTTAATCGTAATCCCCTTTTCCCGCTCCAGGTCCATATCATCCAATACCTGGTTCATCATATCCCGTTCACCAATGGTTTTGGTATGTTCTAGCAATCGATCGGCCAATGTACTTTTACCGTGGTCGATATGGGCGATGATGCAAAAATTCCTAATATGCTTCATAAGGCTGCAAAGATAGGTTACCGGAGGAAAATCCCGACGGAATGTTGAATTCCTCACCAGAAACTATCCAAAGACCCTTGTATATGTGCAAAAACAGGGAAGAAGAGCTAATTT
>CAMBUH010000273.1 GCA_945870985.1 Chitinophaga pinensis | reverse complement strand
TAAGCAGTATGGAGCAAGTCCTTTTTCTGTACAGTTTTCTGGTAAAAAATCTATCGACCATGACCGGGACGATAAATTATGGTATACCTGGAATATTGATAATAAGGTATTTAAAGGTCAGCTTATTAATTACACATTTACAAAAGTTGGGGCTCATACCGTAACATTAACCGTCACTGATGATAAAGGTGGCCGGGGTATAGCCAGTACACAAGTCTTTGCCGGAAACACAGCACCGGAAGTTAAAATAGAAAGTTCATCCAACCGCAGCTTTTATTGGGACAATTCCTTCCTTGATTACAAGGTTTTGGTTTATGATAAAGAAGAAACTGCTGTTAATCCAGAAAAAATAAATGTTAATTTTGGTTATTTGCCACGTGGAAAAGACCTTGCAGTTATTTTAACTCAGAATCAGAACGGCACTGATTTTAACTTTTTGAAGGGGCAACAACTGACCGCCAACCTGGATTGTAAATCCTGCCATTCTGTAGATAGAGCCTCCGTCGGACCAACTTATTTGGCTATTTCTGAGCGTTATTCCGGAAAAAAGGATGCATTGAACTATCTCAGTACTAAAATTATCCAGGGAGGAAGCGGAGTTTGGGGCGAACGTGCAATGACACCTCATCCGGAACTTTCCAAATCTGATTCTGAGGAAATAGTTAATTATATATTTTCATTGACTGAAAAATCTAAGGGAAAGCGTCCAATAAAAGATAATATTACTTTAAAGGAGCATGTTGGGAAGGAGATAGATGGTCTTTATTTTTTAAATGCAAGCTACACCGATCAGGGAGCTAATGGAATTGAACCCTTGCAGAGTCGGGATTATATTGCTTTGCGAAATCCATTTGTTCAGGCGGAAGATTTTGATGAAGGTAATGTCCGATTGGGTACTATCACTACTGACGTTCTTACCTATGCAACAAGCATTAATCATAACAGCTTTATACGCTTCAATTCGATTGATCTCAGAAATGTTAAGCAATTGAAATTCAGGGTTCGGGCTAATTCCGGAGGAATAATTGAAGTTCATCATGGCAATAGAAATAGTCCTGTGATAAGTTCTGTTACCGTTCCCGGCAGAATCGCAGGTGCTCAGGCTCAATGGATAGAAATTATATCAGAATTGAAAGAAACGAATGGGATCCAGGATCTGTATTTTGTATTTATTGATGAAAGTGGAAAGAAGAATTTATTTGATCTCGACTGGATTTATTTTGGCAGTTCTACATTATAGACAAAATCTATACCTTTTATAATCCTATCAGTTTATATCAATGAGTTTTTTCATCATTGAAAAATCAGTGGCTCTGCCTTATCGGTCGAGCCATCACCATATTCGCTTTTTTTGTAACGGATTTAGTAGATAGTATGAAATTCAAAATAAATATAAAGCTGTAGCCTGGTTTACTTAGAAATGGCAAAATGAACTTTTTGCTGGGCTGCCGTCCCAATGAAACACAGCATCGGGTTAAATAAACCTTACCGAAGGAAGTATATTCCGGCTATAGGTAATTTGAATTGGAAAGCGATTTTTTGCCGGAAATACTCCGGAGGAAAGGACTGAACTAACCTATGAAACACAGGCATTGATTTTCAAAAACAAATTAATTGCCTCAAGATATTTTCTCAACAATTAGTAGCCTTTATTCATTTTTGTTATTCAGGTACTAATGGTCTAATCGTTCCTTTCCAGTATATTTCTTTTTTGCTTGTCAGAACGAGTCCAATAGGTCGGACCACATAAAAAAATCAAAAGGCTTCCCAATATTCAAATGGGATTCAAGATCTATTGAAAAATTACACAAACAAGCTTAAAATTCCGCGATTTTTCATAATATTTACTTGTTTGTTGAGAGACGTTCAATCCATGCACCATTAAACATTTATAATGCAAAAATTATTTTTGATATTTTTTTCAATTTTAAACATCCAGGCTATGGCTCAAAATGCAGATCCAGTGTATGCTATTATTATCAAGGGCGGACATGTTATTGACCCAAAGAATAATGTAAATGAGGTGTTGGATGTCGCAATTGATAAAGCAGGTAAAATCGCTGCTGTTTCGAAAAATATTGATCCAAAATTATCCGACAGAATAGTTGATGCAAAGGGTTTATTTGTTACCCCGGGTATCATTGATATGCATACCCATAATTTTGCAGGAACGGAGCCTGATAAGTATTTAAGAAATAGTTATTATGCCAATCAGCCCGATGGATTCACTTTTCGTGTGGGTGTAACTACTGTTGTGGACGCTGGAAGTGCAGGCTGGCGCAACTTCGAAAAGTTTAAAGACCAAACGATTGACAGAGCGAGAACCCGTGTTTTTGCATTCCTGAATATTGTTGGTGAAGGTATGGCTGGTGGAGTTACCGAGCAGGACAACAGTGATATGGATGCCCGTAAAACTGCCGATATGGCTTTGAAATACAAAGAACATATTGTTGGCTTCAAGGTAGCGCACTACAATAAACCAGATTGGATTCCAATTGACCGTGCAATTGAAGCAGGAAACTTAGCAGGAAACATTCCTGTAATAATTGATTTTGGTGGTAGCGGACTTTCATTGGAAGAATTGACTATGAAGAAATTTCGTCCCGGAGATATTTATACCCACACTTATGGCGGAGGCGGTAAGGATCGCGAAGCCATCACAGATCCTGTAAGCGGAAGTCTTCGTCCTTTTGTTTTTGAGGCAAGGAAAAGAGGAGTTATCTGGGATGTTGGTCATGGAGCTGCGAGTTTTTCTTTTAAGCATGCGGTTCCTGCCACAAAAGCTGGGTTCTTCCCTGATGTGATCAGTACCGACCATCATGGCGGAAGTATGAATTCGGCGATGAAAGATATTCTGAATGTAATGAATAAATTTCTCGCGCTTGGAATGGATATTCCCGCAATTATCAATTCAGTGACATGGAAGCCTGCTCAGGTTATTCATAGGGAAGAAATTGGAAATCTTTCATTATTTAAGCTCAGAGTCGGTAAGAGTTTGTTATTCTAATCCCTTGGACAAGAATGACACCTTTACAATCCAAGCAACTTATAATGGTAGGATAACAATTCTTAAAAATCCTCAAAAGAAAAGCTCA
>CAMBUH010000272.1 GCA_945870985.1 Chitinophaga pinensis | reverse complement strand
TTAAAAGAGCACAATAGTGGAAAAAACAGATTTACAAAAGGATTAAGGCCTTGGAAAATCATCCATATTGAGTACTTTGCCGACTGGAAAGAAGGAAGAGTCCGTGAAAAATATCTGAAATCAGGTGTTGGAAAGCAATATCTGAAATCATTGGTCCCGTAGTTCAATGGATAGAATAGAAGTTTCCTAAACTTTTGATACAGGTTCGATTCCTGTCGGGACTACCATAAACTTTTAATGCAATCGCAGAACATGCGAATTCCGCGCATACCTGTAAATGACTTTTGGCAGGAATTCACGGGGGTGATACTTAACTTTCTAGTTTTTAGGTATACGTTCCCCTACTACGAACTAAGAGACCATTATTTTACTTACCCCTCACTTCGGGTGCTCAGCCATACCTACTCTATTGTGGTGCAAAAACCCTTTTTAGCACATCACTGGTTCTTGCCAAAGGATTTTGCCGAATTTCTTTCTCTTCTGCTGCTACATAATGGAACAAACCTTGAAGAGCCCTTTCTGTTACATAACCCGTTAAATCAGTATTAACAGGTGTTCTCGAAAACCGATTGGTGGTTGAAAAAAAATCTCGCCAAAGTTTAGTGGCACCAGTTTTCTCAAGCGCCTGCTCGATAACCGGGGTGAACTGACTGGTGAGTTGGGCACTGCAGGTGCGGCGTAAAAATTGAGTGGCTGCTGTATCAGCACCTTTCACAATTCCCAAAGCATCAGTAACATTCATTTGCCTTATGGAAGTAAGAAAAATTGAACTGGCATCAGCACAGGCAGTTTCCGCAGCCCTGTTCAAGCTAGTAATGAGATTATCAGCCTGTTTCCCCAATCCAAACTGCCGAGCCGTTTTCTCCACTGACTGAACTTCCGGTGGTAAAAGAATTTTTACTGCCGCATCCTGTAAAAACCCGTTTTCCTTTGATAACCTGCCCGAAGCCGTTTGAACACCTTTTTCCAATGCCTCTTTTAACCCCATTACCATTTCCCCCGAATTATTACTACTTCCTTTGCCCTTTAACAAATCAAGTGGATTCTGGGCATATATATAACAGGGGAAAAAAAATAAAAAAAGAATAGAAGATGCACGGTTTCGCATAGCTGAAGAATTTAAAATATTTTTAACCATTGGTTAGCACTTATCTGTGTTGGATAAACAATACACAAAATACATGCCGCAAATAAGGGTTTCTTATCCGTTTAGGCATATATGTTCCTATCTCCAATGGCAAATTCACTTTAATTTCCTGTGAAATAATTTTCGGGCTTTAAAATCGCCTAATCGATGTTGGTCATTGATCAATAATTTCGAACTCTAGACTGTCGGCACTTCAATATTTCATTTAAAAACAAATGCGATTTTGATAATATGTTCTTTCTGCTGCTATATTCAGTTTAGCCTTCAATTTTTACCCCTTTTTTTTGTAGCTTTTACAAAAGAATCTCAAAAATGACAGCGAACAAAGAGCTAATCGACTGAATCGACCAATAAAAATTTTTGGTTGTAAGATTTTGTATCCCTATTATCTAAACACTGCCAACAATATTCTTTCCTTAGAAGGCCGAGCAGGCAGGGTTAGTTGTTGACCATTATAATACATTCGTATGCCCTCTTTGGCATTGGCAGGTAATACCATATCCACTCCACCAATAAACGGTACACTCGAAAATTGTTTCAACGCTTTCCCGGAATTGATTGCATCTCCATCATCAAACACGAAACTTGTGATGGCAGTTTTTGATGCAGGCGTTAACGTGTGGGAACATATAGGCAATCCATTAACGGTAACCGAATCCCTACCACCCACCATCGCTTGGGCAGCTGAATATACTACCAGCGTTGATTGGGTTTCAATTGCGGGAATTTTTCCTAATAAGAAAGTCATGCGACCATCTTCTGGAAATCCCCGCAGGTATACCAGTGGATTGGAATAATCAAACCTCGGGAAAAAATATGAAATGATGCGCTTATTATCACCCGCCGGAATTAGCTCCATCTCATAAGGGATTCCAGCACGAAGGGTAACCGGCCCCCAGGCACCCGCTTGATCGGTTTGCAAACGTATGGGTTGATCCGATTGTTTCCGCTGTCCGTTCTTTTTATTAATCGGATAAATATTAATTGCCGCATCCGACATGGCGATATTGTCTCCCAAAATCAATGCCTTACCGGAGAGTGTAACTTTTCTGCCGGGTTTAATGCTAGGGAGGAACATTTGTTTACCAGTAAAAAATTGCAGCATCGATTTGATGGAAGTATCGCTGGTAGCTACCTGATAATGGTCCTGCTCCTCTAATGCAAGATTGAAAGCTCCCTCTACCAAGCCAGCAGTATTAGCTGCAACCTTGTCTCCGGAAGAGAAAATATTCATACACCTGTTGTTCGGAAACCAGGGATAGGCGCTCGTCCACTTTCGGCTGCCTATATGAACATAATGGGCTATGTTTTTAGAATGCAAACTGTCTTTCAGGTAATTTCTGCCCAGTCCGCCACCTGCCGAATGCCCCACCAGATCAACTTGGCTAGCACCGGTTGCCGATAAAACTTGGGTAATAAATTGATGCAATAAACTATCGGTTCGCTTTCCGCTTCCGCCCACACTATTCCAATCAAATGCATATAATCGATTAGTGCAGTAGCCGGCTTGTTGAAAAGAATGAACGGCATTTGCCCAGGTATCTCCGGAGGCGAGAAACCCATGAACAAAAACTACGGGACGAAGAGACGTATCGCATTGTGCTTTTGCGTTGCTAGCAAACAAGAGCAATAAAATAGATAAACAATATTTCATGCATGCCATTTGAATATATAATAGAAGGATGCGCTATATACCTGTAATCGTAACAAGTGCTCGAGAAAACTTCCTCCCTAAAAAACAGTCAGCACTTTATTTCTGGCCAGCAGGCAAGCCCCCAACACCCCGGCTTTCTCCCCCAGCCGCGATAGCTTTAGCTGTGTATCTGTATTTACCAAACTCAATGAAAACTTATTAATAGCACTTTTGGTGGGCAATCGAAGGTAATCGCCGGTTTCGGATAGGGTTCCCCCTAAAATAATCAGTTCAGGATTAAACACATTGATGAGTGCCGCCAATCCCTTT
>CAMBUH010000271.1 GCA_945870985.1 Chitinophaga pinensis | reverse complement strand
AGCAAAGAAAATGATACAGGCAGGGGGCGTTAGTATCAACGAACAAAAAATTACGGATATACAAACGATGATTGATGATAGCCATCTGCTAAATGGTCGATTTATATTAGTTCGCAGAGGAAAAAAACAGTTAGACCTAATTATTCGCCATTAAAAATCTTTTCCTGCCCAATTCCACTAACCTAACAGTAGAAGAATATAGGTATGAATGTTAATACATGCCTACACCCTATTGAGCTGGCAGGGAAATTGCTAATCCGCAACTGATTATCCAACAAAAAATGCTTCAGGTGGGGTTGCTGATTCGCTGCGATTAGGGTAGGGTTTGAATTACTTTCCACATTTCCTTAGCTACCAGGTTATTGCCATCAGGGGTGAGATGAACCCGATCGCGGGTTAAAATACCGGATTCCTTATTCTCGAGATTATTGGCCAGGTTATACTGTATAAATAAACTGCGTAAATCTACCAGGGGGATAGATTTTTTGGCAGCAAAACTTCTGATCCACTGACTATAAAAATTCAAGTCACCATCCTGGGGATTAGAATGATCGGTTCTTTCACCAATTACAGCGGGAGTGCAGATGATCACCTTTATACCGGCAGCCTGTAATTTGGCAACTACCGCCTCATAAAATCTACCAAACTTGTTATAATCGGTTCCCGTTCCACTGGATGATTTGTGCCAAACGTCATTCACACCTACATATATCACTACTATATCGGGTTGTTTCTTTAGCACGTCTTCCTCCATTCTAAGATAGAGGTCGTATATTTTATCCCCCCCAATGCCGGCCCCAATCAGTTCGTAATCGGCTGATTTTTTGTCAAGGGCTACCAGGGAATCCATTAAACGGATATAACCTCCGGGCTGAACGCCTGCCTGGGTAATAGAATCACCAAAAAATACTACTTTCTTTTTGGCAGGTGCCCAAAAAGAAACCAAGGCCAAAGAACATAAGGCAACTGATAAAAAACGGGTAGTTAACATGTTAGGGGGTGTTTAATCATTAATATTAAGATTTTTCAGCCAAATAGTACCGTTTTTTCAGTCGGGCAAGTCCTACCCAGTATTTTGGCAATAAGATTTGGAACAATTACCCTACAGTGTTATTTTTGCACCCCCAACTAAGCCCCAACGGGCAAAGTTGATCGGATTGCCTGATAGTATAAGGGTAGTACAACTGATTTTGGTTCAGTTAGTCTTGGTTCGAATCCAGGTCAGGCAACCAAATTTAAATCACAACTCATTGATTTTTCAATGAGTTGTTTTGTTTTAAATACCTCACTATGGTGTTATTTCCACCAACCCAATAGTTATTGATACATACGAAGAATCTCAAAATTGTAGTAAAAATGTAAAGTTTACTTTACATTTGTGTAAAATCAAATACACAACTATGAAATCACTAACCCTATTACCTAATCGTTTTAAGAAAATTGGTTTATTTCTATTCCCAATTGGATTAATAATATGGATTTCAACGCAGCTTGATTTATTCAACTCATTTTTAAACTACAAAATGAAAGTGGTTACACTAACCCTATCCTTCTTCAGTTTTCTTTTCGGTTTATACTTCATAACATTCTCTAAAGAACCAATAGAAGATGAATATATTAATAGTGTAAGATTGAAATCCTTTCAAATCAGTTCCATTTCTCAAATGGTATTCTTCTTAATTTCCTTCTCACTGATGTTTATACTAAACATTGAACCAAATGGAGATGGTGGACTTTCTATCTTTCTTCTATTATCTATAATCCTATATTGGTTAATGTATCTGGTAATCTTTAACTACACCCTAACCATTAATAAAGGTAAATTAAATGATTAATCACGTAAAAGAGTTCAGAGTGGAATTAGGTAAAACACAACAGGAATTAGGAGATCTATTGAAAGTTTCAAGACAAACTATATTTTCTATTGAAACTGGAAAATATATCCCTTCGACTCTTCTTTCATTAAAAATTTCTAAAATATTCAACAAATCAGTTGAGGAGGTATTCGTTTTAGAGGAAAAGGATTAGTTTTTAAATGTAAAAATCAATAGTTACATTTTTCCAAAAGAGAATTGCTGTGACAATACATTTTGACAAAATATTGATATAGCAAATTTGAATTCAATTTATTAACGAAATGGTTTCCATAAATGTTAGGCAACACACAAAATGCAATTGTTAGCTCCAATTGCCCTGATCTTCATTCTCTCGAACTGCCCGGAGATGAAATAGGATGATGGTTTACGTAATGGCAATTTTTCTTATACCTCCTTATAATAATAGCACATATAGCTAACCAATGTTAGTTCTGCAAAACGAAAAGTGTTGCAGAAATGTTGATTATGTTTAATTTCAGGGTGTACATTCAACCTGCAATACTTGTATCATGACGGAAATAATTATACCGCTGCTGTCACTCATTGCGCTGGAGGTAATCCTCGGAATCGACAACATCATTTTCATATCAATTCTTGCCGATAAACTACCCGAGCAACAACGGGGTAAACTCCGTTTCTGGGGTATTGGTTTGGCGCTCGTGATTCGACTGGCATTGCTGTCGCTGATTTCCTGGATCCTGAAACTAGATCAGACCCTTTTTACGCTGGGTGATATAGACTTTTCTGGGAAAGGACTCATTCTGATTATCGGAGGTTTATTCCTGATATATAAAAGCACCAAAGAGATTTACGATAAAACGGAACAGCATAAGGATGGACCCATCGTTCCAAAGGTCCATAGCTTTAATAAATTGTTATCGGAAGTTATTCTGCTAGACCTGGTATTTTCGATTGACTCGATTATTACAGCAGTGGGCATGGTGAAGGAATTATGGATTATGTACACGGCAGTGATTGTTACCGTGATTATTATGCTGGTAGCAGCTAAGCCCATCAGTGAATTCATTCGTGAGCATCCTTCCTTCAAAATTTTGGCATTGTGCTTTCTCATGATGATTGGCGTAGCCCTGCTGGCGGAAGGTTTCCACTTTGAGATTCCGAAGGGATATATTTACTTCTCCATGGCCTTCGCTTTTCTGGTAGACATTATCCAGATGAAAACAGTGAAACAGAAACAAACTTAGATTTTTTCACACAAACAATTGTACAAACCTTTCAAAAAAATTTCAATTTTCATGAAACTTAAAATCCATTT
>CAMBUH010000270.1 GCA_945870985.1 Chitinophaga pinensis | reverse complement strand
TGGATCGGTAGTTCAGTTGGTTAGAATGCCGCCCTGTCACGGCGGAGGTCGCGGGTTCGAGTCCCGTCCGGTCCGCAAAGCGTCTCAGTTATATCTGAGGCGCTTTTGTTTATGGCCTACTATGTTTACATAATTGAGAGTTTGCAGGATGGAACTTTTTATAAGGGTTATTCTGAGGATCCTTTGAAACGTTTGCAGCAACATAACCAAGGTGAATCCAAATATACTGCTGGTAAGATGCCATGGAAGTTAGTATATGTGGAGGCATGTGAATCAAAAAATGAAGCCTTGCTCCGGGAACGTAATCTAAAAAAGGCAGTAAGGAGCAGGATTCAGTCTTTGCTGGTTCATCCAAAAAATATAGTCGGACGATTTACAGTTGGTTAGGATGCTGCCCTGTCATCCCCACAGTACTGTGGGGACGGGTTCGAGTCCCGTCCGGTCCGCAAAAACGGAAAAAACCCATTGAAAATCAATGGGTTTTTTAATGTCTATACCTCCGTTACACTGTGGTTACTCAATTATACCCTGTTTTTGGTCAGTATGGGAAGAAATACTCAATATATCAACAAACCATACTCATCATAACACCCCATTTTATGTAAGGGGATGTAAATCTAGGGGCTATCCAGCTTATCAACAGTTAAATAAGGCGTAACAAACATATTTTTCAGCTCAACAACCATGTAAATCTAACATGAAATATTACGTTTGCATAGATGATAGCCAGAATACTTAACTAAAGGTTACAGAAGCGCTTAAATGAAGCCCTTCAGTTGCTTTAATTGGTCCCCGCCAAGTGTGAAATTTTCTATTGATGATAAATGTTAGGAATTGCATAATCATACTGCAGGGAAATGAAATATTTAGTAACGATGTTGATTTGAACTCCGAACCGCATAGTCGCCTCTCCGCCTGGGCGTATCGGAAGACTAATCAAGGAAGGAAGCAGAAGCCTTCCAATATTACAAGATCATGCAGCCCTTTTCATTTGTGTGGTAATCACCCACACTGCTTTAAATATAGCCCACTGAAAAGCGGGTTTTTTTGGCACCACCCCTTATTTTTGACCCATGGTTCGCTCCTTTTACAATTGGTTTTATCAAAATTTGCCCATAGAAAGGCTCGAAACAGATGATGCTATCCATTTATTAAGCGAAAAGGAAGCAGCTAAACTACACAGCCTGCAAACGAAAGCCGTGTATGCTGCGGCTATTATTGGCGCTTTGGGCGTATTGTTGCTGTATTTGCCCAAGTATATTTGGCCCCATTTGTTTTCAAAATGGCCGGTTGACCTTTTGGGACATACTATCGAAATACCACTACGCTTCACTTTATGGAGTGTTTTTTTAGTGATGTTAGAACTCATGCTGCTTACGTTAATGCATATATACTGTATTCACCAAATGGCGGTAACTACCGGTTTTCTTACCTACGAAAACAAGCCCCATGTTTCTTTTTCTGAATTATTGCTCAATATCAGCCTAGAGAAAAAGGACAAAACCGTTTCCCGCTTTGGTATTGATCCACTGGCAGGTATGAACAAAAATGCGCTCTTCTTCTGGAACCTGCTCATTGCACTAAAAGCCACTATCAGTAATTTGGTTTTCAAGGTATTGGTGCAAAAAATGCTAGGGCGTTATGCTTTTCAGTGGGTACAAGATTTGGCGGGCATTCCCGTATTTGCAGCATGGAATGCCTGGGGCACTTTTCAGGTATTGCGGCAGGGACGGGTAGTAATTATGGGGCAAAACATCGTGGAACAAGCTTTTAAGGAAATGAAGGAGGGCTGGCCAACCTTAAATGGTCAAAACGACCTGGTGTACAATTCTTTGCAGTTTATAGCCATCAGCAAACGTGATTACCATTTCAACCATAGCATACTTACCCGTCTTTTTGTAGAGGGCTACCAACTGCAAAAGCCCGAAGCCGCTTTTAATGAAACCACTTACCTGCGCCAACTGCAACAAGCCCCCGCTGATATAAAGCAGTTGTGCAAATGGATTATTGCCCTTGGCTTTTTACTCGATGGCAGCCTGAGTAAGCGTGAGCAAAAGCGGTTCGAACAATTAAATGCAATTGGAATGGCGCCTACAGACTGGAACACCATGAAAACCTGGACGAAGGCTTTTATGGATGGTAAGGGTTGGGAAGGGTTGGCCTTTACGGCTTGATTACAGGTTATTTTCTCCATCAGGCGCAGGGCTCAAGCCCTGTGTTTCCAAGTTACTAATTATCGTAAATCAGAAAACTTCCAATATTACAAGATCAAGCAGCCCTTTTCATTTGTGTGGTAATTAACCGCACTGCTGTAAAGCCAGTCAAAGGATTGGTGTATGATGTACCCCTAATGCTAAATCCAATTTCGTTTACTAGTAATTTACAGTTATAATTGACCAGTAAATCTTCTGATTATCAACCCATTTGAAAGTCAAACTGAATTGGATTTCAGTGATCAGGATCTCCGGATTTCCCTTTTTTACATATCACTTTGTTACAAATATTTGTAATTATTACCATAACTTTGTTACAAATATTTGTAATTATTACCATAACTTTATTACATGTTTAGAAGGCAGCTATTATGGGAGCTTGAAAAATGGAGGCAAAATATGCCCCGCAAACCGCTTGTGATAAGAGGCGCTAGGCAAGTTGGAAAAACTACCCTTGTTAATCAATTTGCAAAGCAGTATGAGCAATACATCTATGTAAACCTAGAACTATCAGAAGACAAGCAACCTTTTGAAAATTTTACATCCATTGAGACCTTAATAAACACATTATTTTTTCTTAAAAATAAAATAGTAGCTAAAAAAAGTACCACACTAATTTTTATTGATGAGATACAGGAGGTTCCGAAGGCTTTAAATATACTAAGATATTTTTTTGAATTAGCGCCTGAAATTTCAGTTATTGCTGCAGGAAGTATGCTGGAAACTTTATTTGATAAGAACATAAGTTTCCCAATAGGTCGGGTTGAATATAAAGTAATTAGGCCAGTTTCATTTCCAGAATTCCTATCAGCAATTGATGAAACCACAGCATTAGAACAGTTAACACAAGTGCCAGTAGCTGAATTTGCTCAAACGAAATTATTAAGCCTGTTTCATACATATGCATTAATAGGCGGAATGCCAGAAATTGTTCAACAGTAC
>CAMBUH010000269.1 GCA_945870985.1 Chitinophaga pinensis | reverse complement strand
CGTTAGATTTTCCAAATCGAATTGAACCTGCTTGATATCATTTTCTATTGCCAGAATCTGCTCATTCAGTTCATTAATGTCTAGGCGGTAAATTCTTCTTACAGGCTTCTCGGTCAGTTTCAGAAGATCTTCTCTTTCAATAGGTCGCTTCAGTTTCTTCTTATAAGGTGCAAAAGCTTTATCAATAGCTTCCAGCACTTTTTCCCAGGTCTCGTGCTTTTGTTCCAGCTCTTTGTAAATCTTTTCTTCGAAGAATATTTTTTCCAGCGAAGTATAATGCCATTTTTCTTGTAGTTCGGCTAATTTGATTTCCAGTTCCTGCTTTAATAGTTCCCGCGTATTATTGGCAGAGGAACGGAGTAACTCGGATACCGTAATAAATTGCGGCTTATTATCATAAATAATACAAACGTTGGGCGAAATACTTACTTCGCAATCTGTAAATGCATATAAGGCATCAATGGTAATATCAGGTGAAATGCCTGGCGCTAGTTCAATCTGAATTTCAATTTCAGCGGCATTCAGGTCGATAACTTTTTTGATTTTTATTTTACCCTGATCATTTGCCTTGGTGATACTTTCCATCAGTTGATTGGTGGTAACTCCATAAGGCACATCCCTAATAACCAGTGTTTTTTTATCGAGTTCTTCTACTTTTGCCCTTACCCTTACTTTACCACCCCGTTTACCATCCTGATAGGCAGTTACATCAATCATTCCGGCAGTTTGAAAATCGGGAAAGAGTTCAAACTTTTTTCCCCGAAGGCATTTGATGGAGGCTTCAATCAGCTCACAAAAGTTATGGGGTAATATTTTGGTAGATAATCCAACCGCAATCCCATCCGCTCCCTGCGCCAACAATAATGGGAATTTCATCGGCAAAGTAATGGGTTCCTGCTTCCTTCCATCATAGCTTAATTGCCAGCGAGTAGTTTTTGGGTTGAAAGCTACTTCAAGTGCAAACTTCGACAATCGGGCTTCAATATAACGAGGGGCTGCTGCTTGGTCTCCCGTTCTTACATCCCCCCAGTTTCCTTGGGTTTCAATCAGCAAATCTTTTTGTCCCAGATTTACCAATGCATCACCAATACTGGCATCGCCATGAGGGTGGTATTGCATACTCTGACCAATGATATTGGCCACCTTATTAAAGCGGCCATCATCCATGTCTTTCATTGAATGCAGAATCCTGCGCTGCACAGGCTTCAACCCGTCTTCCATAGCGGGTACTGCTCTTTCTAATATTACATACGAAGCATAATCTAGGAACCAGTTTTTATACTGACCTTGTACGCCGGTTTCGTTTTCAAATACGTTACTATCTCCTTTTCCTTTTGCCATAAATTGCTATATACGAATCCTCATTCTTTATTGTCCAGATAAAATGTATCAATAGGGCCTTCCTCCAATGCATTCAATTCTAACATCACAAAATCTGTTTCGGCCACTACTTCATGCCATATCCAAGGGTAGATATGCACTTCCACCGGAGAAACCAACTGATAAGTGCCCGTTTCTTCCGTTTGAAGATCGCGCCAGTTAAGCGTTGCTCGTCCACTCAACAACAAAAATTGCTCGGGATTTTTATTCACGGATAAGCCTTTGTGATAATGTCTGGCCCCTATTGCACCAGGTTTCCGATAAAATACCATGTATTCTCCCGAACGCTCCGTAGAAAAAAAGTGTACCTGCCCCCGGGCATCTTCACTTTTCATGGGTACGGGTATAATGTCGATTTGCTTTTTCATTTTATACTGGATTCTCTTCGCTGTTTGCTCCTGCCAATCGGATTTGTGTTTCCTTCCATCCTTTATTTTTCTCATCCTGCCATTCTACCTCATTAAGTTCCGCCATTAATCGCAAGCGCCAAGCAATAAAGGTATCCGTTAATCCGGATTTGTTTTTTGATAACAAACCCGCCGTTATTTTAGCTAGTTTCTGCCACTCTGCCGTTACTGATTTTTTTATATCCGCATCATACATATCGATGGACTTAGGCACTAGTTTTTTGCCGCCTTCTAAAAAGCGAACCAATGATTCCTGCGATAATAAACGATTCCACTCTTCCGGATCTACTTCCCACTCACTGCCCGTGATAGGCCGAGCCAGTTTTTTTGCCTTCAAAAATTCTTTGGGCTGTATCTCATGTAAATGCGCAGGATAAAAAATGCCACCCTTTTCATTCATGAAAGGAAGATTATTCATAAACAATACCATTACTCTTCCTGCAAAAGGCTTTAGAAAGGGCAATATCCAGTAATAGCCACTAACATCGTGGCTGTTCTGACCCATCCAAATCCAGAGTTCTTCTTCCGGTTCTGCCTCCAGGGATTCCGTTATGGCTTGTAAGGTTTCGTGATCATTTACCAATTCTATCTGGTTTTCATAGGGAGAGCCTTTCAATACTTCTTGCCACCAATCTTTTCTTTGCCGATGAGTTGCTTCGTTATTTTCGACTGCTAAAGGTCCGGTTGCATAATCATCCTTTATAATATAAATGGTGCCAGCTAAGCTTTCATCAAGGGCAATGGCTTCCTGCAGAATATTCGCATTCAATTCTTCAAATACTAGGTGTTTCATGTTTCGTTAATTGTTTACAATATCTAGTTCTATGCGAAGGTTATCAATAATTTTTTCCTGCCGTTCGGGTGTATTTTTACCCATATAAAAATCCAAAATATCAAAGATGCCCACTTCATTATTGATGGTTACCAGTTGCTTGCGCATTTCGGGACCGATGAATTTTCCAAACTCTTCCGGACTAATCTCTCCCAAACCTTTGAATCGGGTGATTTCGGGCTTGTTGCCTAATTTCTTTACTGCTTCTCTTTTCTCTGTTTCATCGTAACAATAAATCGTTTCCTGCTTATTTCTCACGCGAAACAGCGGCGTTTCCAGAATGTATACGTGTTCGTGTTTTACAAGATCTGGAAAAAACTGCAGAAAGAAAGTCATTAACAACAACCGAATATGCGACCCATCCACATCGGCATCGGTAGCGATGATAATTTGGTTATAGCGAAGGGCTTCTAGTCCATCCTCAATATTCAACGCATGTTGCAGCAGGTTAAACTCTTCATTCTCGTACACTACTTTTTTGGATAGTCCGAAAGAATTCAACGGCTTACCACGCAAGCTGAATACAGCCTGGTAATCTACATTGCGAGATTTAGTTATGCTTCCA
>CAMBUH010000268.1 GCA_945870985.1 Chitinophaga pinensis | reverse complement strand
CATTATCGGGAACATCCCAATAATCCAAATAGCCATATACAATAGTTGCATTGGTATTTACCTGTCCGGTAAAGGTAACCACCGTACAACCGGTTCTTTTGCTTCCGGGTTCAATTATTCCCCAACGACGGGCATCGTAGAAAGAAAGTCCCTGAAATGCTAGGGCGATCCTTCTTTCTCTTCTGAGTTGCTCGTAAGCATCTGCTTGGGATAAGCTGGTAGACATAGCGGGTAGTCCGGCTCCCTGATAGTTTCTAGCAGCATCAATTAATGGAGCTGCGGCAGCTACCTGACCTGTTTGAATCAGGGCTTCTGCTCGCATCAGGTTATTTTCTTCAAAGGTGGATGATAATGAAATTTCATTGGCACCGGCTGCTTGATTAGAATATACAATTACGCCGGGTAAAGCATTCCCTCCATTTTTCAGCGTATAGCGGGTATTAAATGCATTACCACGATCTGTATTAAACAATCCAACACTTGCCAATGTGATAACATTATTGTCTCTTCTTTTGTCGCCTGGTAAAAATTCCTGCACCCAACGTTCACTCAATTTATAGGTATTGGTTGAGCCGGTTGCAGCATTTTGTGAAGTTTTATCTGCAACGGTATTTTCCAAAAAGCTTCCCAGGTTATTCGTACGCCCAGTAAAAATAAAATCAGCCTGCTGAACACCATTGGTTGTAAGCGTGAGAATATTACCCCATTGTGCGGCAGTCATGGAAGCAAGCGGTGTATTCACCAGAATATTTCTGGCTTTCAAAGTGTTAATAGTGCGTGTCCACATGGCTTGCGTAAGTACACCCCCTCTTCCAGTTTGTACATAAGGAGGAATTAGTTTTGCTAAAGTAGCCGAATAATCTGCTGTTGCGGTAGCTGCAGACAAGGCAGTGATAGCTTTATCTAAATTGGAGTTCGCTTCTTGAATGATAGCTTCCTTGGTTACATAATTTCCATTAGTAACGGCATCGGCTGTTTTGGCATTTTGAATAATACCAGCATAATACATAGATCCAATGCTGCTATAGGCATACCCCTTCCACCAATAAGCCCATGCTTGCAGGGTTGCTTTTTTGGTAGCCGCACCACTTCCAGTAAAAGCTACTTTATCTACTAATGAAAGAACTCCATTAGCAGCAGTAATCATATTGTACATATATGCCCACTGATAAAAAGTAGTATTACTACCCCCTTGTGTATTTTGATTGGCATATCTAACCAATTCATACTGCGTTTTTGGATTGTTGGGATTGATGATATCCGTTCCGTTGTCGAGGGTTACTTTATTAGGACAGCCAATTTGGTTCATGAATGCATTGGCAGCTTCTGCGCCAACGATATCTCCCATTAATTCCTGAAATCCCATTGTACCGGCCCAGTATCTGCCGTATACACCATCGTTGTATTTTAAATCAAAAAATCCATTTCGGTAAATTGAACCTTGTGCCAGTGAAATTAAGCCAGCCTCATTTTCTGCAGTTGCAGGGGTAGGCTGATTTACATTGGAAATATCCAATTGTTTTTTACAGCCTATCGAAGCGACAAGTGTAAAAAGAACCAGACTATAAATTATTTTCTTTTTCATAATGTTCATTTTTGTGTTTTCAAGATTAGAAACCAATATTTAATCCCACACTAAATGTTCGGGTATTGGGGATAGTATTATGGTCAAGTCCTCTGTCGAAAGAAGAATTGGTTGTACTTGAACTCACTTCCGGATCCATACCACTGTATTTGGTAAAGGTGAGTGCATTTATGCCAGACAATATCAAGTCTAAGCTCTGAACAGCTTTCCATCTATATAGTTTCAACAAGTTGAAAGAGAAGGAAATGTTACGCAATCTCCAGAATGAGCCATCTTCCATAAAGTAATTCTTAGTTCCATTGGCAGCACCACCGGCATACATACTTCTATAAAAAGCGGTATAGGCATGCGACTCACCATTTATGGTTACGTATTGACCATAATCACTATGGATACCATCTCTGTACATCCACTGCTTGGTTTGGTTATACAATTGATTTCCGTAAATCCAATCCCACTGCATGTTGATGGTTACGAAGTTCTTAATCCTGAAATTATTGATAAAGCTCATGTTAAATTTAGGATTGGGATCACCTAAAGGATACTGGCCTGGTAAGGCTACTGCTTGCTTGGTAGCTTTATTAACTACCCAGCCTGTACTGGTTACTTCATGATTTGCCTGATCGGCTGCACTTAGGAAAACTTTGCCAGTTTGTGGATTGATTTCATCCAATTGTTTCATCATCTTAAATCCAAAAATCTGTCCGATTCTTAAACCTTGTGCAAGTGTAATTCCCACGCTACCAGCAGAAGAAATTAAAATAACCGGAGGACCGTTTACATAAGATATTTCTGAGTTTTGTCTGCTATAATTGGTAGTGAAATCCCAACTCAGGTTTTTGTTATTTAAAACAGTTAAATTCAATGAAGCCTGAATACCACTAGATGTTAATCCAAAAGCATTATCCAATCTACCTCCAACTCCTGTAGAGGCAGCAGCATCTACTGAATAGATAGCGTTATCGGTACTTCTTTTCCAATAAGTGAATGCGATATTGGCATTTTGGAAGAATTGACCTTTCGATAATTTGATTCCGATATCAGTTCCGATTTCTAATTCTTTTGATAATTCAACCGACAGATCCGGATTTGGGTTGGTGATGTTATATCTGAAAACGTTGTTTGGTCCAAGCGTTGCGGTTGGCAATGTTGCGAATCGCTGGAAAGCGCCCGGCTGAATTCCGGCCTCTCCATACCCTGCTCTTAATTTCCAGTCGGTGATACGGTCGGCTATTTTACTTTTTTTCCAGAAATTAAAATTCTGAACGTTCAAATAAACGTCTCCGCGGGGGAAGGTTTGGGCGTTGGCTCCAGCTCCGAAAGCAGAGGAATAGTCACTTCTCACACCCACTGCAAAGCCGAATAAATCAGACCATTCGATTTTCTGATTTGCCAGAAATCCATAAGTGATAAATGGTTCTATGTAGTCGGTAGAAATACGCTGAGTATTTGCTTGTGTAGCATTCCACGGATAAAATCCAGGAGCATCAAATGCCCAAGCATAAAACTGTTTCAATAAACTATTTCTATAATCGAATGCTACAGTAGTGGTAGTACGGATAGGTAATTTACTATTGAAATCCTTTTCAAAATCTGTTTTC
>CAMBUH010000267.1 GCA_945870985.1 Chitinophaga pinensis | reverse complement strand
AGTAATCCCGGATATTCTTTTTCAGCTCACTTCCGTAAGGACCATAATCGTAAACAGCTCCCAGTCCATCGTAAATTTCACTACTGGGAAATACAAAACCATATTCTTTGGCATGTGCGATAATCGCAGGCAATAATTGATCAACGGGTGTACTCATAGCCCTGCAAAAATACAGGATTACCCTTGCTTTGCGAAACGCAGGCAAATGGGGTATTGACCGAACAAAATCCCTACTAATCCAACTGTGATATTTTTCTCGGCCAAAACCAACAAATTGGTTAGTTTTATACAAATAAATGGTATGAGATCAATATTACGAATTGGCCTGTTATTAGCGCTCCCCCTGTTCAGTTTTGCCCAAACGCCCGATGAGTATCCGGCAGATTATCTTTCCCCTGCTTTCCATGCCGGTAGAAGGGCGGCTTTTCGTGAAAAAATGCCTGAAAAATCGGTGGCCATCTTTTTTGCCGCCCCCCAAAAAGTGCGCAATAATGATGTGAATTACATCTATGCCCAGAATAAAAACTTTTATTATTTAACCGGCTTGGAAGAACCCAATGCAGTATTACTGTTGTTCAAACAGCCGGTTACCATCCTGCAAAAAACAGGTACTGAATTTATTTTTGTACAACCCAGAAATCCCCAGCGGGAAATGTGGACCGGCAAAATTCTGGGGCCCTCTGGTGTACTTGAAAAGTATCAATTGAATGCGGTTTTTTCTACCGATCAGTTTTCTGGGAAATTGGTTGACTTTACTCAGTTAGACACTGTAATCACTAATTTCAGAAACGATCAGATTTTATTTAAATATCCCGGCCGGGGAGATATCCTGGCCAATATGGCTGCTTCTCTCGACTCTGCATTACTGGTAGCCGGAAAATCGGTAAATCCTGCTATTGGAATGAATATTTTGCAATTTTTACGTGGCATCAAGCAACCGGAAGAAATTGCCCTGATGGAAAAAGTAATTAACATGAGTGTGGAAGGGCACAATAGTGTAATGCGTTCGATGAAGCCCGGCATGCACGAATACGATGCCCAGGCCATTATGGAATATGAATTCAAAAGCCGGGGCTCTGAATATGTGGGATACCCCAGCATCAATGGATCCGGACCCAATACCTGCATCCTCCACTACGAAACTAATCAGCGTACTTTACAGGATGGTGATTTACTACTGAGTGATTGTGCAGCCGAATACCATGGCTATTGTGCCGATATTACCAGAACCATTCCCATCAACGGAAAATTTTCTCCCGAACAAAAAATTATCTACGAATTGGTATTGGCAGCTCAAGATGCGGCTTTTGCGGAATGCAAACCGGGAAAACAATTTTCAGATCCACATGCTGCGGCAGTAAATGTGATTGCGAAAGGACTAAAAGAACTAGGCATCATTAGTTCTGAAAATCAGGTACGTACCTATTTTCCGCATGGCACTTCTCATCATTTAGGTTTGGATGTGCACGACATGGGCAGAAGAGCCACCCTTGAGCCGGGTATGATTTTTACGGTTGAACCTGGTATTTATATTCCACCAGGCAGCCCTTGCGATAAAAAATGGTGGTCGATTGGTGTGCGCATTGAAGATGATCTTCTGATTTCGACTGATGGATATAAAAACCTTTCAGCCGGCTCACCCCGATCTGTAGAAGCCATCGAGAAAATGGCACGGCAAGGGTCTATCTTCCGCAAGAAAAAATAGGAATGTAAAATCGAGGGCTTTTATTGGCAGGATTATAATTTGTCGTTCAGCCGATGCCGGTCAGCATCTCGTAAAGATTTTTTTTCGAAATTCTTTTCCAGTGCCTCGGTTAGGTTAACGCCAGTTTGATTGGCTAAACAGATCAGAACCCACAATACATCCGCCATCTCATCGGATAGTTCGCGATTTTTATCAGACTCTTTGAAAGATTGCTCGCCGTATTGCCGCACCATCAACCGACTCAACTCTCCTACTTCTTCCATCAGAATACCCAAATTAGTGAGTTCATTAAAATAACGGACCCCCACGGTTTGGATCCATTGATCTACATTTTCTTGGGCTTGGGCAATAGTAAGACTCATAGGGTATGTTTGTATGATTAGGTTATTCTTTGTTCTTCGAATCCATCCAAATAGTTACCGGGCCATCATTCAATAAACTCACTTTCATATCGGCACCAAATATTCCGGTGGCGATGGGTTTACCCAGGGCACTCGATAATTCAGCTATCAACGTTTCATATAAAGGAATGGCTTGTTCGGGCCGGGCTGCACGGATATAAGATGGACGATTTCCTTTTTTGGTACTGGCATGGAGGGTAAACTGACTTACCAGTAAAATATCTCCACTCACTTCTAAACAACTTTTATTCATCACACCCTGTTCATCGTTAAAAATTCGGAGGTTAACCAGTTTCCCGGTAATCCAGGAAATATCTTCCTCGGTATCTGCCGCTTCAAAGCCGGCAAAAACCAACAAACCCGAACCAATCTGGCCTGTTATTTGATGATTTACCCGAACGGCGGCTTCCGAAACCCGTTGCACTACGATTCTCATAAGTTATCTGCTAATTTGTACGAACTTTACTGCCATGAAGATAGTTATTACCCCCGAAATTCAGTTTCAAACGGCCCGCAGCGGGGGAAAAGGAGGGCAAAATGTGAACAAGGTAGAAACCATGGTAGAAGGTCGTTGGCATATTGGTTCATCACAAAAATGTACGGATGAACAAAAAGCCATGATCCGCGAAAAACTAGCCAACAAAATCACCAACGAAGATTGGCTATTGGTTAAATCGCAATCAGAAAGAACCCAGTGGTTAAATAAAAAATCGGTGATTGAAAAAATGAACCGGATGATTGCACAGGCCATCATACCCCCCATTGCGCGCCACGCCACCCAACCGACTGCTGCTTCAAAAGAAAAAAGACTCGAGCATAAAAAAAGAAATGCGCTGAATAAAGTACTGAGAAAAAAATTCAACTTCAACGAATGAGGCAAGCCGGCTTACTTGTAATTGGATTATGGATGGCAGGTATTTTTCAAACAACTGCGGCGCAATCTGTGGTAAGTAATTCTATGCTAACCATTCAAATTATTCCGGTGGTGGGTGAAAAAAATTGGTCGCCCGAAGATGCCTATACCAATGCCCTGGGGGAAACTTTTTCGATTGACAAATGTCTTTTCTATCTCTCCAATTTTGCTTTAC
>CAMBUH010000266.1 GCA_945870985.1 Chitinophaga pinensis | reverse complement strand
ACATTTGAATCGAAAGTTGGTTACAATTTGCTTCGTTATGCCGACATTCTTTTAATGTATGCTGAATCAAAAATCGAGTTGAATGAAATTGATGCAACCGTAACTGCAGCTATCAATGCAGTTCGTGCCCGTTCTGGCCAACCTGCTACCGCACTTGCTGCTCAAAGCGATTTGAGAACCCTGGTGCGCAGAGAAAGAGCCGTTGAATTTGCAGGAGAAGGATTGCGGTTATTCGACTTAAGAAGATGGGATATTTATGCCAAAGCCAATAGCGTTCCGATTGTAGGTATTTCATTAGATCCTACTGTTCCGGCTGCAAGGCCTGTATTTGATGCCAATAATATTCCTGATTATGCTACCAGCATTAATCAGCGGATTCGGTTCCGTGCACAAACACGTGCAAACACCAACGCAAAATATAAACTCTGGCCGATACCTCAGCCAGAGATTGATAACAATCCTGGTATAACACAAAATCCCGGTTGGTAGTTTCCCCCCTTGCCTAACAGCAGTTTAGGTAAAAAAAGCAGGCCTCATTCACTTGATGGCCTGCTTTTCTTTTTATACTATTTGTTTGAAATAATCATTCACCCGGGGTGAGATGAGTCTATAGGATGCTATTATTTCTACAGAAAATAATTCTAGTGGAACTAAAACATAGTCCAATTCGATCAATAAGAATCCTTGCGATATGTTAGCTACAAATAAGCTAAGCGGTTACAAAACATAAATTAACTCACCTCCCTGCATTAGCTGAGCATGAGTGATATAATACTGATTAACTTTTTTTCCGTTCCAATATGCTTCTTTCACATAGGCATCCTTGGTTCTTCTACCTTTCGTTTGTATTTGCAATTTTTTTCCATTCGGCAATTGTAAGGTAGCCGCATCCAGCAGCGGAAACCCAATCACATACTCACCGGAAGCGGGATTCATCGGATACAAACCAAGACTGGTCCATATATACCAGGCACTCATCTGTCCACAATCATCATTTCCCGTTAAGCCATCAGCCCCATTTTTATACATACTGTCGGCCACTACTTTTATCCATTTGGCGGCCTTATCTCTTCTGCCTAATGCGCTGTACATATAAATTATGTGGTGACTGGGCTCGTTTCCATGGGCATATTGGCCAATCAGGCCCGTAACATCTGCAGAAGTATTGTCTCCATGTAATTCGGAGGGTGCGGTAAACAATTCATCCAGTTTATTTACTAACTGCTGCTTCCCCCCCATCAATTGAGCAAACCCATTTACATCGTGGGGCACAAAAAAACTATGCTGCCAGGCGGTACCTTCAATATATTGTCCATCAAATCCATGTTCAGAAAGCAGGGGGTCGAATTGCTCAATAAATACGCCCTTACTATTTTTTGCCCGCATAAACCCGGTGGACGCATCAAATAATGGCTGATAACTTTTAGAGCGTTGCATAAATAAATTATAATCATCCAGCTTGCCCAGTTTTTTGGCAACCTGTGCAATACACCAATCATCGTAAGCGTATTCCAGGGTAATGGTTACACTCCATCCATGTTTGTCTTGTGGCAGGTATCCGTATTTAATATAATCTTGGGTGCCTCTTTGTTGCTGAAAAGCACTTTTTCGCATCGCCTCATATGCTTTCGCTTCATCAAATCCGGAAATGTTTTTCAAAATAGCATCGGCAATTACCGGAATGGCATGGTAACCCGTCATGGTATTGGCTTCCCAGGTGCTAATATCCCACACGGGCAGCAAACCATTGTCCGCATAAAACTGTAACATGCTGTTGATAAAAGCCGGAACCATTTCTGGTTGTGTGATGGTATATAAAGGATTTAAAGCCCTGAATGTATCCCAGAGTGAGAAGATGGTATATCGACTATTGCCTCCCGTCATAGTAAGCACCCGATTATCTTGGTTGCGGTAGGTTCCATCTGCATCGGAATATAAAGAAGGAGAAAGACAGGTTCTGTATAACGCTGTATAAAACCGGGTGGCAAAAGCAGTATCAGTAGTGGGTATCGAGATTTTACTCAACTCTTTTTCCCAATCCATTGTTGCTGATTTTACTACCTGCTCAAAACTTTGCCCCCCCACTTCTTGTAAAGCCAGCAAAGCTTTTTCATAACTCACACTACTCAATCCGGTTTTGATTGAGAGACTATAATCGTTTCCTCCCAGTTCAACCAACATTTTAAGGGAAAGTCCACTGGCCGATACAGCATCTGCCTTGTCGGCCCCCAGAAAACGATGGTTTACTACTGCGCGATTAAACCGTGCCGCAAAATATACCCGCTGATTTTTTGCCCATCCGGTAGAATAACGATAGCCTACAATGGTAGAATCATCTAATAATTTAACATAAGAAGCAGTTGTTTTATCCCAGTTGATATGAAAATCCAAATCAATCCGAACCCATTTTTTTGCCGACGTATATTGATATCGGTGAAACCCAACCCGCTTAGTTGCCGTGAGTTCGCAGCGGATACCATTATTGAATTGAACCGAATAATATCCCGGTGACGCTTTTTCATTTTTATGTTGAAAAGCATGCTTAATAAATCGTTCACCACTATTAACAGTATCGGCCAGTGGTTGAAATGAAATATCGCACCAGTCACCAATACCAGTTCCATTAAGATGGGTATGACTAAAGCCGGCAATGCTATCGCTGCTATAGTGGTAGCCGCTGCTCCAGTCCCATCCCTCTGTTCCATTATCGGGGCTCAGTTGAACCATCCCGAATGGACGGGTAGCGCCGGGATAGGTATGTCCATGCCCTCCGGTACCGAGAAAGGGATCTACCCAACGGGTAAGATTTTGTGCAGCAACGGTTGCATGGGTGCCGGCAATAAATGATGCCGCTACCAACAATTTTTTTGTAAGCATAATTTATTTTATAAAAGGATACTGACCCTGAAACCAGGCAGCCCGGTCTTTAATGCCTTCATAAAAAAAATAGGTCTCCCCCTTGATGCCATTGTTTCGGTTACTTTGAATCATCTGGGTTAAAAAACCATCTGTTGCCGTATAAGTTCCTGAACGCAATAATACCCCCGAATATAAAGGTATGGTGGTACTCCGATGATAGGATTTCTGTTGCAACAATACGGTATTGTAAGCACCGATATCATATCGGTAACACTGAGGTATTACAGCATCTACCCATCCACTGTCTACCCAGGTTGGCCAGTCTTGTAAATATTCATCCCGTCCCC
>CAMBUH010000265.1 GCA_945870985.1 Chitinophaga pinensis | reverse complement strand
TACCACTGATTATACCCGACAGGCCCTTGCCACCAGTATTGTTGCAGAAGTTGCTGCCAATTATTTTTTATTGCGCGATTTAGATAATCGCTTAGATATTGCCCGTAAAACATTAGTAGGTAGAAAAGAATCTACCCGCATTAATGCAGAACGATTTGCCAAAGGCTATGCCCCTGAACTTGATGAGCTTCAGGCAAAACAACAAGAACTCATAACAGCAGCCGTTATTCCTTCCTTTCAGCGTCAAATTTATCAGGTAGAAAATGCGTTGGCACTATTAACTGGCAAAGCAATAAGCGATACTATCGGAAGAGGCGCTTCCCTGTTGGAGCAAAAATTGATACCCACCATTCCTGTCGGATTGCCTTCCCAGTTACTTATGCGCCGGCCCGATGTTAAAGCAGCCGAAGCCATTTTTCAATCAACCCTAGCTAGATTGGGAATTGCTAAGGCAAGCCTATATCCCTCCATAACTTTAACCGGACTACTCGGCTTCGCGAGTCCTCAATTGGCCACACTTATATCAGGAGATGGATTCGTAAGCACCGGACTGGCATCCTTAACCGGCCCCATTTTTGCAAACGGCCAGAATAAAAGAAGGGTGGCTATCCAAACTCAAAAAGTAAAAGAAGCAGTTTACCAATATGAACAAACTTTATTAAATGCCTTTAGGGAAGTAAATGTAGCCATTAATCAATATCATCAATCAGGTGAAGAATATCAACTTCGAATGCAACAAGCTATTGCAGCTCGAAAAGCATTAGTGCTTTCGAAAGCAAGATATGAATACGGTTATACTTCTTATCTAGAAGTACTTATACAGGAAACCAATTTACTCGATGCAGAGCTACAAGCATCAGCCACCTTACAACTTCAACAAAATGCGGTAGTTAATCTCTATCGATCATTGGGTGGGGGATGGTAATGATATAGGCTAACTTTTTGCATTTTGCTTACCTTCGTAAAAATTGGGAAATGACAATTACCATCATAAACGGACCCAACCTGAATCTGTTAGGTAAACGAGAGCCGGGTATTTACGGACAGCAAACATTTGCTGAGTATTATGAGCAATTGTGCCAGTTGTTTCCGGATGTAACTTTTACACATTTTCAGTCGAATGTAGAAGGGGAACTGGTAACTGCTCTACAGCAGGCTGGTACCAGTGTTCAGGGTATCGTGCTAAATCCTGCTGCCTATACCCATACTTCTGTTGCTATTGGTGATGCCATTGCGGCCATTGCCGTTCCTGTGGTAGAAGTTCATATCAGTAATGTTCATGCCCGAGAAGATTTTAGAAAAATTTCTCATGTATCTGCAAAAGTTGCGGGCACCATTTCCGGATTAGGAATGGCCGGATATGAATTAGCTGTCCGCTGGTTATTGCAACGGGCCGCTGCTTTATAAAGGAATCGCTTTTTCAGGAGGTGGGGGAGGAACTACAATTTCTTTGGGCTTATCTGCAAATAACTTATCAAAATCTTTCCGGTAAGATATACTTACCCCCTGGCGGTTTCTTCTGCCAAAGCTTACATCCAAAGTTGTTTTGTTGAATATAATAAGGCGCAGCTTTTTGTCTTTAGATAACACAAACTCAATGTTGAGATTCGGTAGCCATTGGGTATTGCTGTTTTGTATAGAGGTAGAAGCACCCATATTGATATCGATATCACTTCCAACGGTAACAATAATATTATCATCATTAAAGGCATAGGCTAAGCGTAAGTCAACCCGGGTTCTGTCTACCCGATTGTTATCTGCTGCAGACACTTCTGTACCCGGACTAGCAAGGCTGCTACTGCTGTACATACTGGTACCCATATCAAACCGCAAACTCTTGTCTTTAAATACGGAATACAGAAAATTAGAGAATATTTTATTCACTGCTTTGGTTAATACCTGTGTAATGGTATTTCCTACCAGGGAAGTTATAGAGTACGGATTATATCCGCCAGTATTCACATCTGCAGGGGCAAAGCTGTTGAGGGCGATTAAGAATGCAACCTGCTTTAAAATTTCATTCTGATCTTTTTCTAGCTGCTTTAAAAAGGCAGTGAACTCGTTATCCGTTTTTACAGGACTACCCTGTGGAAAATCGATTTTAAATTTGATATCAGGAGCGTTGAGTTTATCGCGTAGCATGGCAATAACATATACATCGCCCCGATAGCCTTTAACTGTACTGCTCATATTGAGCGAACTTACCAAATCACTTAAACTCACTCTTTCGGCAATATACTGGGCATCAATATGCATATCTGCTTTAAACGGATCTCCCGTCCATTCAATAAAATTACCTGCATCGGGTAACAGAATAAAGGGTTTGCGAACCAATGACTGAAAATTGAAATCATAATTCCCTTTCTCTATGTTATAGCGGCCGCGGATAGACAAGGGTTCGGTTGATCCTGCTTTAATTTTCAATTTGCCATTGCCAACTGCTTTAATCACATCCCCCGTTAAATCATCTAATATCACATCAATTTTTACCAAATTGGTAGCCGTGATATCGAGGTCAACATTTAAATTAAAATTACTCTTCGGTTTTTCCTGCACCATTTCCCTGCCATATTCTCTAAATACGATAAAATCGGCCGAACCACTTTCCCTGCTAACCGAATTCGGAATATAAATGTGAGAACTGTCGTTCGACTCTGCAACAATCGTCATAGTGCACTTACTCTCAGGTCCTTTGAATTTTAAGCTCGCTTTACCAATGGCTTTTCCATAAAACATGCTGTTATCAGTTGCCTTGGTATCAATCAGTAAAAGTTTGTTGGTAGAAAGGTCAAAATCAAATACCATATTGCTGAATCCTTTCTCCAATAACTTGCCCGCAACTACGCCGGTATTATTGTATTTATCGTAAATGGTAAATCGGTGAAGGTCAATCCCCTCTTCGGTAAAACCAATATTAGCAGAGTCAATCGAATAATAAACCTGGGTATAATTTACTTTCATGCCCGCCTTTTTCAGCTTAATATTCCCCAACAAAGTCGGAGAATTTAGATCTCCACTAATTTTCAACTGTCCACTTGCTTTTCCGTGGATGTCGGAAAATAAATCAGATAAAAAGTATCGGAGCATATCTATTTTGGTATCCGAAAGTTCTATATCAGTGTAGAATGCATCAGCTGTGGTATCTTTCAAATTATATTTTCCACTTGCCTGAAAACGGTAATCAGGATTGGGAGAGGAAACCGAAAAGGGTAAATTCCCAGAAAGTTGATCATAAGAGGCGGAAATATTCACCTGCCC
>CAMBUH010000264.1 GCA_945870985.1 Chitinophaga pinensis | reverse complement strand
ATGAAGTTGGTTCTCAGCAATTCGTTGGATAAGTAAAATGGCATTAAAATATATAATGAGGTGGCTACAACGCCTTTAACTACATCCACCAACATTACCACAGATCCCCACTTAGATCCAAGTACCCGAAATGTATTGGTAGCTCCGGAATTTCCACTGCCATAATCACGGATATCAATCCCGAAAATAGATTTACTTACCCAAACGGCTGTAGGTATTGAACCAATCAAATACGCCAGACATATTAAGAGTAACTCATTCATAATGAATTATTTCAAAGTATTGATTGCATAAAGTTACGAAATTATTATCAGATGGCAATAGGTAGCCGAAAGCGAAGGGCAATCCAACCGTTTTTCTCTGCTTTATAGATAGTCAATAACCCTAAACTATTGCAAAATACTTCTAATTCAACTTCATCATCTATAAGTAATCCACTGATAATCAATTGTCCTCCCTCATTCAACTGATTCACCAGAGCGGGCAGGTGTTCTAGCAAGATATGTCGGTTAATATTAGCCAATATGGTATCGAAGTTTCTGCAAGGTAAGGGCCGATCGGATAAAATAACCTCTATTTCGCTTGCCTGGTTCACCTTGCAATTCTCGATGGCATTTTCTATGCACCAGTCATCATTGTCAACCGCCAGTATGGGTTTTGCACCCAACATTTTGCCCAGTATAGCCAATATGCCGGTACCAGTGCCGAAATCTAATAGGGAGTGATTTTGCAGGTTAATTGCGAACATCATTTCTATTACAAGTGAAGTGGTGGCATGATGACCGGTACCGAAACTCATTTTGGGTGTGATGATGATTTCTTGTTCAACACCGGGTATAGGGGGATGAAAATGTGCCCGAACCCCTAGTCGATTACCAATCTGAATGGGCTGGAAATTACTTTCCCATACAGCATTCCAGTTAGTTTTTTCAAGTATTGATTCAGAACTAGTTATACCATGTTGATTCAAAATTAATTGCAAATCAAACTCTTTATAAGCAGCTTCCTCAATATAGGCAATTAAGATAGAATCAGTTTGTTCAAAGCCATCAAAGCCTAACTCACTTAGTTGAGCTATCAGCAGTTCTTGTAAATCGGAACTTGCATGGATGGTGATGGCGCGGGTTCGAGTATCCATAGTATCTAAAAAAAAGCCCCAAACGGGGCTTTATAATTAATTAAGCTTCTTCGCCGTTACCGGGATTTTCATCACCGGAGCGGGGTTTCATTTCAGGCTTTGGCATCAGCGCTTTGCGGCTGAGTTTGAATTTACCGGTTTTTGGATCTAAACCTACCAGTTTTACTTTTACCATATCACCTTCATTAAAAATTCCGTCCATAGTTTCGAGGCGTTTCCAGCTGATTTCGCTGATATGCAATAAACCTTGTTTGCCTGGCATGAATTCTACAAAGGCACCAAATTCTTTAATGCCTTTGATTGGACCTTCATACACATCACCCACATTAGGAACAGCAGTGATGCTCTTTACCCAACGAACGGCTTTGTCTAAGCTTTCTTGATTCGCAGAGAATATACTAACCTCGCCAGTATTGCCTACTTCTTCGATATTGATAGTGGCGCCGGTTTCACGCTGAATTTCCTGAATCACTTTACCGCCTGGTCCGATTACTGCACCAATAAATTCTTTATCGATAATCAGTTTGATCATTCTTGGGGCATGTGGCTTTACATCAGCACGGTGAGCAGGGATACATTCGTACATGGCATCCAAGATATGGAGGCGACCTTTTCTGGCTTGCTCTAATGCTTCCATCATCACTGCCATGCTAAGTCCGTCTACTTTTATATCCATTTGCACGCCGCAAATTCCTTCGCGGGTTCCGGTTACTTTAAAGTCCATATCACCCAAATGATCTTCATCACCTAGGATATCGGTAAGGATAGCATATTTACCATCTTCCCGCGTGATTAATCCCATCGCAACACCACTCACGTGCTTTTTAAAAGGCACACCCGCATCCATCAGCGCCAGTGAACCGGCACAAACAGTAGCCATGGATGAGGAACCATTACTTTCTAAGATATCACTTACAATACGCACCGTATAAGCATACTCGTTTCCGGGCATCATCTGTTTTAAACTACGGAGTGCCAGGTTACCATGACCTACTTCTCTACGACCCACACCGCGCATCATTTTCACTTCACCTGTTGAAAAGGGAGGGAAATTATAATGGAGAATAAAGGGAGAATACACTGATTTGGCAGCACTTTCTATCAACAATTCATCCAGTTTGGTTCCGAAGGTAACAGTGGTAAGCGATTGTGTTTCACCACGGGTAAACAGGGCAGAGCCGTGTGGAGAAGGTAGGGGTTCTGTTTCCATAGCCAAGCCACGTACTTGATCGAGTTGGCGTCCATCTAAACGAATCCGATCGTCAAGCATCATGTTTCTTACTACTTCCCATTTCAGGTCTTCGTAATATTTTTTAGCCAATTTTTTTTGTACATCAGTTATTTCAGTTCCCAGGTGCAATAGTAACTCATCTTTAACCTGACTGAAAGCAACCGTACGATCGTTTTTACCAGAACCTGCGCGAGCAATGTCGTACACTTTTTGCTTGGCAAAAGCGATTACTTTTTCGTTGAGTTCCTGATCAGATTCTGGCTTTTTATAATCGCGCTTACTGGTAACCCCAACTTGCTTACGCAGTTCATGCTGTGCTTTGATTTGTATTTTAATGGCTTCGTGCGCTAATTCCAGGGCCTTTACTAAATCGGCTTCGGAACATTCTTTCGATTCACCTTCTACCATCATCAGATTCTTTTCTGTGGCAGCAATCAGAAAATCCATGTCGGCAGTTTCTAATTGGGTACGGGTAGGGTTGATTACAAAAGCACCATTGATGCGGGCAATACGAACCTCACTGATAATTTCTTTAATGGGGATATCAGAAACAGCCAGTGCAGCAGAAGCAGCCAAACAAGCTAGACTGTCGGGCATGATTTCTGGATCGCTAGATACGAGGCTGATCAAAACCTGTACATCACACAAATAATCCTCTGGAAATAATGGACGAAGTGCACGATCGATTAAGCGGCTTGTTAAAATTTCGTAATCGTTCAGGCGGGCTTCTCTCTTAAAAAAAGAACCAGGAATTCTACCAGCGGAAGCAAATTTTTCTTGATAATCAACACTCAAGGGAAAGAAATCTTGACCTTCTTTAGGGTCTTTATTGGCAACAACGGTAGCTAATAAAATGCATTTACCCTGTGTAACGGTAACGGCGCCATCAGCCTGACGGGCCAACTTTCCGGTTCCCAAGGTG
>CAMBUH010000263.1 GCA_945870985.1 Chitinophaga pinensis | reverse complement strand
GAACCTTTCAAGAACAAGGCATTTCCAGTATTATTATACACACTAAATCCTCTAACTGTATTAACGAAAACACTCAAGTTCCATCTTCCGTAAGAAAAATTATTGGTTAAGCCTGCAAAGAAATTAGGCAAGGCTGTTCCTACTAATTGGTTAGCAGCACCAGCAGCATAACGAGCATTACCATTACCATCAAATCCTTGGAAAACAGGCATAGACCATGTAAAAATTGGAGAACCGTTGGTTAAGGTTTGGGCAAATGCACCCGTTAAACCTTGTCCACTAACCGCACCGGTATTGATTTGGTTTGGTAAACCTTCGATATTGTTTTTAACGGTTGTCATATTCAGATTAACATCCCAAGTAAACTTATTTCCTTTAACAATTAGATAGTTAAACGTGAATTCCCATCCTTTGTTCGAAACCTTACCTGGTAAATTAATCCACCAGCTAGAAGTTGGTGCAAATCCACCCGGGGTTGGAGCAAAGAACAGCATGTTCCTTCTTTCATTGTTATAATAATCGATGGTAACATTCAAACGCTTGTTCTTAGAAGTAAAATCTACCCCAAAACCAGTGGTGGTAACTTCTTCCCATTTCAAATCAGGATTACCCTGTTGAATAAAACGAGTGGAAGAGCCATTTCCTGGATTCCAGGTTTGTTGCAAATTTAATGCAGCATAAGAACCTAAGTTATCCTGGCTACCCAAAGTTCCGTAGTTAACTCTAACATTGAAATCGCTGAATAATTTCCCAAGGGTGTTTTGAGCCCATGATTCTTGCATTGCTCTCCATTTGAAAGCAAAAGCCGGGAATACTCCATAGCGATTATTCGCACCAAACTTAGAAGATCCATCAGAACGAACAGTTGCGGTGAAAAAGTACTTGTCGTTATACGTGTAGTTCAAACGACCAAATACTGATTGCAATTCGTTGTTATCATATCCTGGAACATAAGAAGTATAATTCTTAAAGGCACTGTATGATTTGGTAAACACATCTCCAGGTTTAGTTACAGGTGAATTTAAACCCCAACCAACAGACCCTTTATACTGAGTTTCGAAACTCTGATAAGAATATCCTAAAACCACATTCAATGCATGAACATCGTTGAACAATTTATCATACGTTAAGTAATTCTCTATCAGGGTAGATTTAGCATCTAAGTTTTGACGAGTAACACGACCATTACCCTGGATACCTGAATTAGGTGATTCATATCCAAATACATTAACAGTACCGCCATACGCATTTGAACTTAAACGAGGATCTGCAAATGCAGTTCTTTCTGATTTAGAATTATCACTCGCATAAACAATCTTGTAAGAAAGGTCTTTAGTGATTTGATAGCTAGCAGATAAATTAATCAATAATCTGTTGATGAAATCTCTATCATCGAATGAAGCTAACATCTGGGTTGGATTACGCTGATCACCTGGCTGATAGAAAGAACCATCTGCGTTGTAGATGGGGTTAGTTGGATTAAACTGCAATGCAGCTCCTAACAAACTACCTTGATACCCTGCATTATTAGATAATGGAGGATATTGGTTTTTGGTGTTAGAATAAGTTATATTAGCTTCTAATTT
The DNA here is from genome assembly GCA_945870985.1 of Chitinophaga pinensis. Classification (GTDB taxonomy): domain Bacteria; phylum Bacteroidota; class Bacteroidia; order Chitinophagales; family Chitinophagaceae; genus Sediminibacterium; species Sediminibacterium pinensis_C. The sequence continues at coordinate 1,750 of CAMBUH010000263.1, read as the reverse complement.
CAACTTATCATTCATCAGTTTCTGACCTAAGTTAGCACGAACAGTCATACGCTGTAAAGAACTGTTTCTTACAATACCCTGTTGGTCGTCGAATGAACCACTCAAACGAGCAGTAGTTCCTTTATAATTATAGCCCCAACTTAAATTGTAGTTCTGAGAAATGGCTTGACGGAAGATTTCATCTTGCCAATCAGTAGAAGCACCGCCATCAATCAATTTAACCGCTTCGCCAGCAGCAATTGGATCAGCACCACCATCAATATTAGCTTTTTTAGCAGCCAATAAGAAATCCTGTGCTTTCATCAGGTCGTACCGACGAGCCGTATTAGCTATACTTGTATTAGCTCCAAAATTAAATACACCTTTTTTTCCGCCTTTACCTTGCTTGGTAGTAATCAAGATTACACCATTTGCACCTCTTGAACCATAAATAGCAGCAGCAGACGCATCTTTCAGAATTGTCATGCTTTCGATATCATTCGGATTCAAGAAAATCAAAGGATTTTTTGGAGTAGAACTTCCTTCAACACCACTTGCAGAACCCAAAGTACCACCCTGAATCAAAGGAACTCCATCAATTACATATAAAGGCTCTTGAGATCCACTGATAGAACCTGTTCCACGAATGTTGATGGTTGCAGCACCGCCTGGCTCACCAGTGGCAGGTGTAACTAAAACACCCGCTGTACGACCTTGTAACAAGGCGTCAGGTGCACCAATTTGACCTCTGTTAAAGTCTTTTTCAGTTACTCTTGCTACAGACCCAGTAACGTCTTTCGCCTTACGTGTACCATACCCTACAACTACTACTTCACCCAGCTGCTCATTAGTGGCAGCCAGAGAAACATTAATAGAACTATTAGCGCCTACGGCTACTTCTTTGTTTCCGAAACCTACACTGGAGAAAACTAGGGTAGCATTAGAAGAAACAGAAATCCGGTAAGTTCCGTCGCCCGCAGTTTGAGTTCCAGTTGTGGAACCTTTCACTACAACAGATACACCGGATAACGATGATCCATCTTTGGCATCAGTAACTTTTCCCGAAATAGTTCTAGTTTGTGCTTGCGTGACAATTGCAAACAAGCAAGCAAATAAACCCAGCAATGTGGGCATAACTAGCTTTTTTAAATTCATATTTGGCAGTTTATTGGTTTATTAAGCATGATAAAAGTAAACGTTTTTAGTAACAAAAAATTATTATTTAATTAATGATTTAAATACATATAATCTATGATACAAATATTTAGTCGATAAATATGATATTCTAGATTAATATTTACAAAAGTGATCCTCATTCTGACCACTACCCAATTGATAACGCTGCATTTGCCAACATATTATAAATTAAGTTAATGTTTTATTGTCCAATGATTGCCCAATTGGAGTGCCTCAGGGGATGAAAATTTTATAAAGCATTATAAATCAATTGCTTATAAAATAATTATATATCAGTCTCGATACTTTCGCAAGTAACTGAACGGCGGAAGCCTCCTGAGTACAATTTTTCGAAAGCAACACCAACACATATTTTCGGCCATCCGGGTGGTAAATAATGCCAGCATCATGGTGCACCCCCGTAATCCACCCGGTTTTATGGGCAACCTGCACATTTTTGGGCAGCAAAGCCGGAATCAGGTCGTTGTAATACTGCTGTTTCAATATTTTCACCATATCGGCAGATGCCTCCGCACTTACTGCCCTGCCCAGCGCTATCTGTTCAAAAATTACCTGTAAGTCATAGGCACTGGTC
>CAMBUH010000262.1 GCA_945870985.1 Chitinophaga pinensis | reverse complement strand
CTTTTGGATTTTGTATCAGGATAATAAATGCCAACACAACAGAGGCTAAAACAATTAATACTAAAAATAAAATACTCATAATAACGCTTTAATTTGCTCGATTCGAACTGCAAAATAACTAGATTTTTCAGGAATTTGGAAACTTAATTTGGTAAATAACTGAATCGCCTGCTCCCGATGACCCTGTCGGAGCAAAACTTCGGCCATTGCTTCGGTTACTACTTCCTCTTTACGAACGGAATGAGAAGCATCTTCTGATACCTTTTTCTCCATTTGACTCACTTCGTTAGATTTTTCTGACTGCTTCACCTGCCGAAGCCAGTCGGTAAAACTCAATAACTTATTGGTTAAGCCATCTTTGGGTACCTGTTTTAGATTCAATTTGATGCCCTGAGAGGCAAAATAATCTACCGTATGCATGAGCTCTGCCTGCTGGTAATCTAATATGTCTGTAGACTGCACCGGCTGTTGAAAAGAATTCAATTGCGATTGCAATAGCTGGGTGAGTCTACCCGGTACTGGTTCCGATGCAGTTTGAAGGGGCTTTTCATCTGAAATAGGCATATGACCGGAAATACCCCCATCAATTTTCCGTAAAATCTCTTTTACAGCTTCTACCGTTGGTATAGTGAATAATTGTGAAGTTTCTGGCTCATCTGGTGGCGTAAAAGGAATAGCTTCTAAGGGAGCCGGTGTATCTTCTGGTAACTCAGGGTAAATCGAAATACCTGGTGTCGCTGTTTGTACCGGCATAAATACAGTAGTTACCGGTTGTTCGTTATTCGATTGAATGGCTTCTTCTAATTGAAAGGCCCACCAACGGGGATTGTTGTAAAAAAGGGTGGCTCGGGCAGATTGTTCGGCAGCCAAGGGATGACCAACAGTATGGTAATGACAAGCCAACAAACTTTGTGCTGGACCAAAAAAAGGGTAATTACTTACTATCTTTTCAAGAGAAACTCCTGCCAACTCACCATTTTTCATCTGGCCAGTAAGGTGATATAAAGCTTTTTCTTGCAGCAGGTTCATGAGCAGGGTAGGGGATTACCAGTTAGAAAAAATACGGTTAAAAATATCATCCGTGAGTGTTTTAACGGCCTCATCGGCAAGTTGTGCTTCGGCCACCGTAAAAGATTGACTGGCAGGATAATCAAAACTTCTGCTAACATCAAACTCCTCCAATTTATTAGTTTTGTTGTTCTTCCACACCATATGAACCGAAACGGTTAATCGGTTGGTATTGGCCTGCAAAGAACTAACACCAACAGTTTGACTACCATCATACGTGGTTATCACCCCATTAATTACATAATCTGCATCGTCGTTGTTGGTTCGGGTTAATTTAGTTGCCGAAATGATTTTCTGCTGAATTTTATCCGTGAGTTTGGCCGCAAATTGCGGGTTTACATAACGGGCTTTATTATCGATGTATCCAATTTTGATTGTTTTAATCGTTGGATCAATAGAGGCATCATTAAATTTATAAATACCACATCCGGTTAAGAAAAACAGGGCACAACAAATTAATGCACCGACAAAAGCTCGATGGAATGATAACTGCCAGGTTTCCGATAGGTGATTCCGGTTTTTATTCTTCAATGTCATATTCCTTCAGTTTACGGTAAAGGGTTCGTTCACTGATACCCAAATCGGTGGATGCGTCTCTGCGCTTGCCTTTATGCTTTTTAAGTGCTTTTAAAATCAATTCTTTCTCTTTATCCATGATGTTGAGCGATTCTTCCACTTCCACATGCTGATGGATATCATCTTCGTGCAACAAAACCGGCTGATGAGAGATAGCAGCTGGGCTAAGCATGGAAGCGTTTGAATTCACATTGGTAACCATCGGCGGTTCAACTATTTGTTGCATATCTCCCATCAAACGTTCTCGGGCTTCTTTGATTGCGGAACCTTGTAAAGTTGGATTTTGCAAAATTTCTAAAAACATTTTCTTAATTTCGGTAACCTCTTTTTTCATGTCGAAGAACAACTTATATAAAATTTCCCGCTCATTGGCAAATTCACCGGCATTGCTTGCCGTGGAAGAAAGCATCGGTAAACGGGAACTGTTATTTTCTGGCAAAAATTTCTTCATTTCGGCACCTGAAATCAATTGATGCAAACTCAATACAGAAATTTGTTCTGCAATGTTTTTCAATTCCCGAACATTACCCTGCCAATTATGGTTTATCAACAAATTCTTTGCCTCCTCATCTAATTGTACCGGAGCTGTTTTATATCGTTCCGCAAAGTCAACCGCAAATTTTCGGAATAATAAACTGATATCCTCCTTCCTGTCGCGTAACGAAGGAACTCGAATGGGTACAGTACTTAATCGGTAATACAGATCTTCCCTAAATTTACCAGTACGGGTAAAGTCTAACAATTCACGATTGGTAGCTGCAATAACCCGTACATCTGTTTTTTGAACTTTGGAGGAACCCACCCGAATGTATTCCCCGGTTTCGAGCACACGTAACAATCGGGCCTGCGTTCCCAACGGCATTTCACCAATTTCATCCATAAAAATTGTGCCGCCATTCACTGTTTCAAAATAGCCCTTTCTACTTTCTACCGCTCCAGTAAAAGCGCCTTTTTCGTGTCCGAATAACTCCGAATCAATGGTGCCTTCGGGTATAGCCCCGCAGTTAACGGCAATAAAGGGATTGTGTTTGCGCGCGGATAAGGCATGAATGATTTGAGAGAATACTTCTTTACCCACTCCACTTTCTCCCACAATCAATACCGTTAAATCAGTTGCAGCAACCTGTATAGCGGTGCTAAGGGCATGATTCAATGCAGGTGAATTGCCAATAATGCCAAACCGATTTTTTATACTTTGGATATCCATCTGAATAAATTAATCATGCTATTTTTTCCCCTACCTGAATTCCTTTTAGCGTTCCAGAAGTGCATTCGGTAATAAGAATGTGCACATAATCGCCTTTTTGGGTATTAGGAGTTTTTGCAAAAATCACCATCTTATTATGAGTTGTTCTACCCTGCCATTCGGCATCACTCTTTTTCGAATTCCCTTCAATCAACACTTCCCAAGTACGATTCACATCTTTTTGCATACTTTCTAATGATTGTATGCGATGCAGATCGATGATTTCTTGCAGTCTCCTCTTTTTTTCTGGCTCCGGAACATCATCCTCATACCTTCTTTCAGCCAAAGTGCCCGGGCGTTCACTGTAGAAATACATATAAGCCAAATCGTACCTACTTTGCAGCATCAAATCGAGTGTTTGCTGATGATCTTCCTCAGTTTCTGTGCAGAATCCAGCAATAATATCTGTGCTGATTCCACAATCAGGCATCACTTCCCGGATGCGAGCTATTTTTGATAAATACCATTCCC
>CAMBUH010000261.1 GCA_945870985.1 Chitinophaga pinensis | reverse complement strand
TATCGAATTTTACCCTGTTGCTGCAATAATTGCATGGCCTCGATACACTCACCATTTTCTAAATGCTGCATGCGCGCCACATGTAACTGATGGAAATCAATGGTCTCCCGTTTTAGTCTGCGCAAACTTTGTTCACAAGCTTCAATAATATACTTTTTTGAATAATCAATTTCAATCCGCTCATTGTCTAGGGTTTTTTGTCCCACTTTGGAAGCTACTATCATATCAGGCCGGTTTCCAATGGTTTCTCCCAGCAACACTTCTGCATGGCCCAAACCATAAAAATCGGCTGTATCAAAAAAATTAATGCCGGCATCCATCGCTGTATGTATGGCTAATTTAGACTCCTGGTCGTCTGTCTCACCCCATCCGATAGGTATTTTGCCAACAAAGGCAGCGCCACCAATGGCCCAACAGCCAAATCCTACTTCGCTCACCCGAAGCGTTGTTTTTCCAAAATTTCTGTATTCCATAATTGCCTTTGTAAAGAGTTGCCTGTAAACCTACTTACATTTTTAGTAACTTTACCATCGATTGCGACAATTTATTACATGCAAATGAAAAGACCGGTAAGGGTATTAATTGCCAAAGTTGGCCTCGACGGCCACGATCGCGGTGCTAAAATTATTGCGGCTTCACTGCGGGATGCTGGGATGGAGGTAATTTATACCGGACTGCGACAAACTGCCGAAATGGTGGTTAATGCAGCCTTACAAGAAGATGTGGATGCCATCGGAATCAGTATTTTAAGTGGGGCGCACATGACGGTTTTTCCAAAAGTGATTGCAATGATGAAAGAAAAGGGATTGCAGGATGTATTACTCACCGGCGGGGGTATCATTCCGGAAGATGACATGAAAGCGTTGAACGACTTAGGTGTTGGTAAATTATTTGCACCCGGAACTCCTACCATTGCTATAGCAGATTATATCAAAGAATGGACTGAAACTCATCGAAATTTTTAATACATATGAACCCTGTATTGTTAACGAATTTATCAGATGGTATTTACACAATTACCATCAATCGCCCTGATAAACTAAATGCATTAAATCAGGAAGTACTCCGCTCCCTTAATCAGGAACTGGATATCATTTACGCAGATAATAATATTAAAACAGTGATCATCACCGGATCTGGCCCCAAAGCTTTTGTAGCTGGCGCAGACATCAGTGAATTTAACCAACTGGATGAAACACAAAGCCGGCAAATGGCGAAAGCCGGTCAGGACTTATTTTTCCGCATCGAAAGGAGTCCGAAACCCATTGTGGCCTGTGTAAATGGTTTTGCTTTGGGCGGTGGTTGCGAATTAGCCATGAGTTGTCATTTTCGCATCGCTTCTCCCAATGCACAATTCGGTCAGCCGGAAGTGAATCTGGGCATAATACCTGGTTATGGAGGTACACAACGACTAGTTCAATTAATTGGAAAGGGTCGCGCCTTAGAATTGATCATGAGCGGAAACCTGATTGATGCCAATACAGCCTTACAATATGGTTTGGTAAATCATGTAGTTGCACCTGAAGAACTAATCAACAAGGCAACTACTATCTTACAAACTATACAAGCTAAGGCACCGATTGCAGTAGCCCATTGCATTATTTGTGCCAATGCCGTTTTCGACGAAACCATTAATGGATATGAGCAGGAAGTGAATTCTTTTGGTGCTTGCTTTACTACCAGCGACCGGGTAGAAGGCACACAGGCATTTCTAGAAAAAAGAAAACCAATATTCACAGGCAAATAAGCAACCGGAAATCTACTAGGTTGATTTTACCCAAATTTCACTATTCGCTCTAAATCCTCACGATTCTACTTTTAATGTTACGGCTTGGGGGGATTGTGAAAAAACAGGGCAGCATCCATTTCTTTTTTTGGCATACCAAATGGCTGATAACTTACACTCAAATCATTCCCTCCACCACTATCAAAGTATACTACTTTAAAGCGGTGATATCCTTTCTCTAAAATACACCTGCCTACTTTTTCTTCCGACCCATGATTGCCGTCGTTGTTAACGATTTCTTGGTCGTCAATCAACAAAATACTTCCATCATCACTTTTGGTAAAAAACTGATACCCACCCGTTTTTTCTACTTGGATATAGCCCTCGAACGTTAATCCATATTTATCCTTTCTAAGTTTAACCGATTCATTCGGAACGGCTGCAATGCCTTTTTGTTTGGGGGATGATGTAGTAACCACATTCATATCCATTACATCCGCTTCAAAATATTGATACGCCAACCCAGGCTTAAGGGTGGCCGGCGCTTTCACAGCTTTTAGTTGGGTTAATCCACTAACCGAAGCCACGGCAGTATCACCCGGTAATTTATCGGAGGAAGCAACAACGTAGGCCTTTATGGTAACATCTCCTTTTACCATAAAGGGTTTATCATACACAATAGGCTGCGAACTACTATTCAGCATATACCCCAAAGTGAGTGTGGGTTTTTGAGAACGGAGTGTAACCAATGCACCCGACAGGTCGGGCTGGTATTGAATATCGATAGTTGGTTTGGGTTGAAAAGCCCCAAAGCCAGCTATTTTAATTACATACGCCGATGAAGTGTTGAATCGTGCCGGATCGAAAGGAGGCAATTGCAGCACCACATCATTCCCTCGTATTTCTGCTGGCAACGAAGCGCCAGTTGCCAATAAAGTGATTTTGTTGAGGGGCACATTGGGGCCCAGATTTTTTAACACAACTTGTCCGTTAGAAGGATACCGAGGCAGGATGGCATACAACTGATTACTGGCTGCACGATAGGTATAAAAAACCTCTTTAACCGCATAGCCAGGAGTTGGATTTACGGTTAACTTAATCATGATATCTTCTCCTTTTTTAGCTTTGTAATCTCGCTTACCCTCGCTCCATTGACTAGCATACTTCCAACGGGAAGTGCCATAGATTGCTTCTCCATTTTTAGCAAGCCACTCACCGATATCTAATAAACGCTCCTGCATAATGGGTGGAATTTTTCCATGCTCATCGGGACCAATATCGAGTAAAAAATTACCGCCTCTGCTTACCTTATCTATGAGGTGGTAAATGAGGGATTGAGAAGAATTATAATCCCAAGCATCTTCTTCCCGATTATAGCCATACGAATAGCCCATTCCGCGACTCTCCTCCCAGGCATGTTGCTCAAAGTCTAGATCGGGTTGATACTCGGGTGTAAATACCGATCCGTGTTTAAAACGGATGCCGCTTCCCCAACGGTCGTAGGTTACTACTTTTTCTTTCACCGGACTTTCGTTGTACAACCAACTCAAAAATTCTTTCGATTTCCAGGTTTCCTCATTGGCATCCCAATCTCCATCCGTCCAGAATACATCGGGTTGGTAATTATTGATAAGCTCTTTCATTTGGGG
>CAMBUH010000260.1 GCA_945870985.1 Chitinophaga pinensis | reverse complement strand
TGGCCCTATCACTGCATGCTGCCAATGATAGCAAGCGAAACCAGATTATGCCCATCAATGAAACCAATTCTATCCGGGCATTGATTGAGGCACTGAATTATTTTTATCAAAAAACCGGCAACGAAATTACGCTGGAATACATCTTATTTAAAGGATTGAATGATGGCGAATCCGATGCGATGGAACTGATAAAAATATATCGACAAGTACCGGCAGACCTTATCAATATCATCGAATATAATCCAATAGATGCCTTCGCATTTACCAAGCCGGATGAAGAAGGCATTCAACATTTTATGCACTTGCTCGAAAAAAATGGCGTGAATGCGCGCCTGCGCAGAAGCCGGGGCAAAGATATTGATGCTGCCTGCGGCCAATTGGCCAATAAGGGCTAACTGCCCAATAACCCCCCTTTCACTGAATAATGAGTACCTTTGTAGTTCCTGTTGAAAAACAGCAACCCAACGTATGAAACAAAGAACCGATAATTTTAGCAAGTTCGCTAACCAAAAGAAAGGCAGCGCTATTAAAGAAGCCTACCGGCAGGAAAAGAAAAAAAATAAGGCAGCAGCCAAAGCAGAAGGCGATGCCTTCCGACAAAAGAAAATAGAGAAAGCGCAGGGCCTTATCCCCGAAAAGAAAGCCTACGATCCTTCCGAAAAAAGAAGAACCCCCTCTGGCAAATATCCTCCCCGCAACAAGCCCGTAGCATATGGTACCACCCGCCCAGTAGAACCAGCGAAAAACAAGCGTTCAACAGGTGCTGCCGCAGAAATGCCAGCCACCGCAAGCAGCGAAATGATGCCGCTGAATAAATATCTTGCCCATTGTGGCATTTGTGGACGAAGAGAGGCTGCCGAATTAATAAAAAAGGGCAAGGTTACCGTAGATGGAGACATCGTTTATGAACCGGGCTATAAAGTTACGGGTAGAGAAAAAGTAAGCATGGGCGGCAAAGCCCTGCAACTGAAACATAATCTGGTATACATTCTGCTGAATAAACCCAAAGATTTTATTACTACTACCCGCGATCCGGAAGGTAGAAAAACAGTGCTCGAACTGGTTAAAGCAGCCACCCAAGAAAGGGTGTATCCGGTAGGCAGGTTAGATAGAAATACAACCGGCGTTCTTTTACTTACCAATGATGGAGAACTTGCTCAGCAACTTACCCATCCCTCTTTTGAGGTAAAAAAAATATACGAGGTAACTTTAGACAAACTTGTTACTGCTAAAGATCTGGATCAACTGTTAACCGGTATTACCTTGGAAGATGGTCCGGTAAAAGCCGATGCTGCCGGATATGCAGATCCCAAACAAAAAAATATCATCGGTATAGAAATACACAGCGGGAAAAACAGAATTGTACGCCGAATGTTCGAACACCTGGGGTATGAAGTAAAAGGACTAGACCGGGTGATGTTTGCCAATTTAACCAAGAAGAATGTGGATAGAGGTAAGTGGCGGATACTGCAAGAAAAAGAGGTACGACTGCTCAAATACATGAACCAGGCTTTCCTTAGAAAGTCTGCACCCGCCAAAAATGCACGACCCGAATGATGAAGTGGAATATACTGGAAGAAACTCCAGATTGGGTAGCGGTGGATAAGCCGGCCGGACTATTAAGTATTCCCGACCGTTTGGGCCAAGAACCCTCCCTAAAAGATGCCTTGAAACAGCAATATGGAGCCATCTATACTGTTCACCGGATAGACAGAGAAACCAGTGGGGTGATTGTATTTGCCAAAACACCGGAAGCCCATCAGGCATTGTCGGCACTTTTTGAAGGCAGAGAAATTGAAAAATATTATCTCGGATTGGTGATGGGAAATTTAATCAATCCAAAAGACAGCATTCTGGCCCCGATGATGGAGCATCCAGGAAAGGCCGGCAGAATGATCACCCATGCAAAAGGCAAAGCTGCCCATACCGATTATGAAGTAGTTGCTTCCTTTAAAGGATATAGTTGGTTGAGGTGCCGGATACATACGGGGAGAACCCATCAGATTCGGCTTCATATGCAACACATCGGTCACCCAATCGTTTGCGATGCCTGGTATGGAGATGGGGCGCCCATCCTGCTGTCTTCCTTAAAGAAAAAATTCAAACTTTCTAAAATGGAAGATGCTGAGCGGCCTATATTACATCGGCTAGGATTGCATGCCGAGCAACTCATCTTCAACTGGAATGAAAAACAATATACCATCCAAGCTCCTATTCCAAAAGATTTAAGAGCTACGCTGCAACAATTAGAAAAATGGTGCCCCCAATAAAATAAAAAAGCCCCGATAGACATCGGGGCCGCTTACAAGTACAAACAAAAAACGATTATTTATTCGGCTGGGGAGTATAGCGTAAATAGGGCTTAACAATATTTACTCCCTTGGGGAATTTTTTAATGGCATCTTCCGTAGAAACCGCAGGAACTACAATCACATCCTCTCCTTCTTTCCAGTCGGCCGGAGTAGCTACACTAAAGTTGGCCGTTAACTGAAGCGAATCAATCACCCGTAATACTTCTACAAAATTTCTTCCAGTTGAAGCCGGGTAGGTGATTTGTAATTTTACTTTCTTATCGGGCCCAATAATAAACAGCGACCGAACTGTAGTAGTTTCGGATGCATTGGGATGAATCATATCGTAGGCATGGGCGATGGACTTATCTTCATCAGCAATAATGGGAAATGCTACCTGTGTGTGCTGGGTTTCATTGATGTCTTTTATCCATCCTTCGTGTCTGGCAAGGCTATCAACACTTAAAGCCAGCACTTTTACGTTTCGCTTTTCAAATTCATCTTTTAGGGAGGCAGTTCTACCCAATTCGGTGGTACAAACTGGGGTATAATCGGCAGGATGGGAAAATAATACCCCCCAGCTATCGCCGAGATACTCGTAAAAATCAATTACTCCTTCGGAAGTGTTTGCGGAAAAATTGGGGGCTATATCGCCCAATCGTAAACTCATATACTAACTGTTTAGAAAGCAAATATACAAAATCCTACTAAATAAGTAGACTATTAAGTATCATTATTTTTTTTCTTCACAGTTCTGGCCTTTTGCAGTGCTGTTTTTCCGAATTTATTTTTCACATCATCGATGGCCTGATAGAGGTGTTGCTTTTTAGCTGCATCTTCAAATAAGCTTGGCTGAATGGGCTCACGGGTGAATTCGCTTAGTTTAACCCCCAATAGCCGAACGGGGGTTCCGGTAGCATATAGATCTTGTAACAATTGAATAGCAGCTGGAATAAACTCATCATCTCTGCAGGAGGGGGCAATGGTAGTTTGGCGGCTGCGGGTTTCAAAATCGGGGTAGCGGATTTTTACGGCGATGCATCCCGCCAATTGCCCATCTTGCCGCAACGAATACGCTACTTTTTCTGTTAA
>CAMBUH010000259.1 GCA_945870985.1 Chitinophaga pinensis | reverse complement strand
CAATCTACAATGGATGATTGAGCTATACAATGCCTATCCGGAAAATGAGAAATTTTTCGATTACAAACAAAGTAATCAAATGGGGAATATCGACAAATTGATTGGGTACGGCGAATTTAAAGAACAGATCAAACAGGGACTATCGGAGGAAGCCATTCGCAAAACCTGGGAACCAGGATTGTCTGCCTATAAAGAGAAGCGCAAGAAATATTTGCTCTATGCCGACTAATGGTTAACCGGTGCAGTAGCATCCCGCAATAAATAGAGAATAGATCGGTAATTTTTACCCGCATGTTCCGACAGGGCCATTTCGCAAGTTTTGCCGGAAGAGTAACAGCCATCAATTTCAAGACCTTGTAAGGCTTCTATTTCAGCAGCAGTGGCAGCTTCGGTAAGTCCGGGATAATAAAACCCGCGATCACCCGCCATTCCACAACAGGAAGCCTGATGGGGTATCACACATACCTCCGCACAGGCATTACCAACAGACCGAAATTTTTCTGTTAGTCCCATTTTATGTAAACTACAAACCGGATGCAGCGCAATTTGTTTTTTCGGTTGGGTGATGGGTAAACGAGGTAATAACCAATCTGCCACCAATTCTACCGAATCGATGAATTGTAATTTTTCGAATCGAGAACGATTTTCATCTGTTAAGTAAGGGGCACATTGCCGGATTGACTGTGTGCAAGAAGATACATCCAATACAATTGGCAGTTTTCCCTGCTTGCTCCAGTTCCAGCAATCTTCAATGGTTTTATTGATAGTAACCTGATAAGCCGGATAAAATCCTTTGGAAGAAAAAAGTTGTCCGCAACAAGTACCCCCGATTTTATCGGGAATGAACAATGGCAAATTTGCCCGCTCGCAAAGTTCCTTCATCACGGTAACCGAATCCTGCGGGTTTTCTATATCACTACCCATCATGCGGGTAATGCAGGTTGAAAAATACACGAGTTGATAATCTGCTGGCTGATGGGGCTTTATCCGAACCGGTGTGGTAAGCTGGTGTAAATACAAGGGGAAACCCTTCCATCCTTTACGAATAAAAAGGGTAGCCTTATATAATGTAGCTGCCCCAAATAATTTATTAACGCCATTTCCCATGGTTAATGCAACCCGAACGCTACCTGCCACCCAACTGAAATTCCGTGCCACCCAAAGTGAAATGCGATTATTGAGGGGCGAATGATTTTCACTTCGCAGGCGTTTGATTAAATCACCGGTATTAATGGCAACCGGACAATCCACCGCACACATACCATCTACGGCACAGGTATCCATTCCTGCATATTGGTATTGATCAAGCAATTGCTTGTAATCAGCAGTTTGCTTGTCTGCCTGCAACCGTTGTAAAGAACGTCGCACCTGAATACGTTGGCGGGGTGTAAGGGTAAAGTTGCGAGAAGGACACCGATTTTCGCAGTATCCACATTCTACACAACGATCCACTTCTTCCTCTACTATCGGATTGGTTTTTAGGTTTTGTAAATGACAGTGGGGGTCGGTGTTAATAACCACCCCGGGATTTAGTATATGATGTGGATCTACCAGTTGCTTTAGCTCGCACATGATTTGGAAAATCTCCTCACCCCACTCCTCTTTTACAAAAGGCGCAATTTGTCGGCCCGTACCATGTTCGGCTTTCATGGAGCCCCCATACTTGTTTAAGACAATTTTTGCCAGCTCCTGGTTAAAGGCATCAAAGATTTCTACAGAAGATGCATCGTTTACCGACTGCGTTATTAAAAAGTGAAGGTTGCCCTCTTTGGCATGACCAAAAATAATCGCATTGTGGTATCCAAAACGATGAAATAGATCTTGTAAATCAGTAACGGCACTGCCCAAATATTCGATGGGTACTGCTACATCTTCTAAAAGGGCAGTCGTACCTTTTTTTCTAACGGCTGCCACTGCAGGATAGAGACCCTTGCGCAGTTTCCATAGTTTAGCCTGTTTGCTGTAATCGGTAGTAAATTCAGGCGTACTTAATAAAGGAATATTTTCTAATACCGGAAGGGCACTTGCAAACAACTGATCCAGGGCATCTTTAGTAGCTGACTGAAACTCGCATAAAATTGCTGTTGCCTGTTCGGGTAATGCGGCAATTTCGGGTGGACATTCCGGTAAGTGTTCAATCGAACGGAGTGCTGCCCGATCCATCAGTTCCAATGCCTCGGCACCGGTGGACTGAAGCGCAGGAATTGCTTTGGCTGCCGAAACAGGAGAATCGAAAAACAATAAGCCCGTTTTTTTAAAGGGTTTATCGGGGATGGTATTGAGCACGGCATCTGCTATAAAACCCAGGGTTCCTTCTGCACCTATCATTAGGTGACTGAGCATATCCAATGGATGCGAATAATCGAGTAAGGCATGCACACTATACCCTACCGTATTTTTAATCCGGTATTTTTTTCGAATTTTCTCTACCAGTTGAGGCTGTTGCAAGAGGCGCTGCTGCAAGGCCAATAGACCGGCACACAGAGTAGGTTCTGATTGCTCGAACTGCTGATATGCTGCCGAATTGGCGGTTTTAAATACTCGTCCGTTCGGAAGCACAAGGGTGATAGACTGCAAGGTATGATAAGCATTGTGCACCACTCCACAACACATGCCACTGCTGTTATTGGATAAGATACCTCCCATCATGGCGGCGGTGATGGATGCCGGGTCGGGACCAATTTTAGTAGCATATTTTTGCAGCGCAATATTCACATGCGATCCGATGGCACCTGGTTGTACATACACTTGCTTACCATCTTGTAGTGGTTGAATTTTTTTGAAGGAACGACTGATATCTACCAGAATACCATCGGTAATGGATTGACCGCTCAGACTGGTTCCTGCGGCGCGAAAAGTAAGGGGAATAGTGTGTTCAGTACAAAAACGGAACAGGGCAATGATATCGTCGGTAGTTTCAGGAAACACAATAGCTTTCGGGAGTAAAAAATAAAATCCCGCATCGGCCGCATGGGCATGCCGATCGATCAGCGAATCGGTAATCAACCGGGGATCAATAATTTTACTAAGTTCCTGTGCTATTTGCATACAAGTGATTCGAAACGATTTTACATAATTAGTAACCCAATCATTTATACATGGGTTGCCAATGCCTGGTATAAAATTTCAACCGGATGATAAGCAATTACGCCTGTACCATCTTTAATCTGGTGTCTGCAACTGGTTCCGGGGGCAACGGTAATTACATCCGGCTTTTTATTTCTTACCGCCGGAAATAATACCAATTCGCCAATTTTATTACTCACTGCAAAATGTTCTTTCTCATACCCAAAAGAACCCGCCATTCCACAACATCCAGACGGAATAACAGATACGGAAAAATTAGTAGGTATGGAAAGCATCGTAACCGTATCGCTGAGCTTACTCAGGGCTTTTTGCTGACAATGTCC
>CAMBUH010000258.1 GCA_945870985.1 Chitinophaga pinensis | reverse complement strand
AATTCGGGTGGCATTGCTTCGGAGTTTACACATCTTTTATTTACACCTAATTTTACTACCAAAACAGCCGGAACAGGATTAGGATTAGCTATTTGTAAAAGAATTATGGAACAAGCTGGCGGTACCATCCGATTTGAAACTCAATGGGGTAGGGGAACCACATTTTTTATGGAATGGCCCCAATTAGTAAAGTAGCTATCAAATTATCGTTTCTTCTGTTGAGCCGCCAAAAAACTATTGAACGCTGCCAGGCTAAAGCTACTCAGATTTTTTGCTACCGGTAATCCGGCTTTTTGCGCAACCAACACCCCATAGCGGGTATCGGCAAAACCTTCAATGGAGTGTGCATCCGGATTGATAGAAATGAGCGCCCCTTTATCTATTGCTTTTTCAATCCATCGCCAGTCTATATCTAATCGCCTGGGATGGGCATTCAGTTCAATCACCACTTGGTTGGCTACACAGGCATCTATGATTTTCTCGTGGTCTATTGGGTACCCCGATCTACTGAGTAATAGTCTACCCGTGGGATGACCCAAAATGCTGGTATAAGGATTTTCGATAGCGGTTATCAAACGGTTCATGGCTTTTTCTTGTGGCATTTTCAGGTTACTATGCACAGAAGCAATCACCAGGTCGAAACTAGCCAGCACATCTTTCGGGTAATCGAGAGAACCATCGTTGAGGATATCGCTTTCAATGCTTTTGAAAATAACAAAGGGTGCAAGTTGCTTATTCAAGCGCTCAATTTCTCGGTGTTGTGCCAGTATGCGGTCGGGATGTAGTCCATTTGCATAAAACGCGGCACGTGAGTGATCACTGATTACCAAATATTCATACCCTTTTTCATGGGCTGCGATCGCCATTTCTTCGAGGGTATTGCTGCCATCACTCCAATTACTGTGGCTATGGATGATTCCTTTGATTTGGTTGGGTTGGATAACGGCTGGAAGGGCATTTTCGCGCGCCTGTTCAATAATGGCAACCGATTCTCTTTGGGCAGCGGGAATCGGATGTATTCCGGCGGCTGTAAAAATACTGTTCTCATCTTTGCAGGCAATATCCATTACATTCCCAAAATTTTCCTGCCAATAATGTAAAAAGATTTCACTGCCACTAAGTAGAAATATCTTTTGATAAAAATGGTCGGGGAGGGCACAATGAAAAATCACCGAAATGCCATCCGCACTAACTGCTTGAATATGATTTGGGTTTTCGCTGTTCTGTAAAGTAAAATTGAGCAAGGTTAACCAAGTTGCGATTTGGTCAGGCTTAACCGTTGTTACCCAATCTAGTTGATGAATGATTTCTTGTTGTCTGCGAAATTCGCCTACGAGTTGCGTGGGTTGTTGAGGGAATTGTTTTTGCAATTGTTGTTCAAAAAGTGAAACCCAAACTTCTAGTTGAGCATAGAGGAATAGTCCCTGGTGTTGCAAAAAGAATTCAATGGCTTCCTTAATATTATGCTGGGTTTTTTCTCCAAATCCTTTATAGAGGGTAAGTCGGTTTTCATTGCAGGCATATAAAAGTTCTCCCAGTGATTCTATTTCGAGTTCTTTCCAGATGGTTGCAATTTTTTTTGGACCAATCCCTTTTATTCGAAGCATATCTAAAATACCAGGGGGCGTTTTTGAAAGATATTCATTCAGGAGTTTCAGTTCACCCGTTTCAATTTGTTCTACAATTTTTGTTCCGATGGTTTCACCGATTCCTCTGAGTCCGTTGATTTGATGGGGCGATAAGGTTGACAGGGGAACGGTGAGCTTATCTAGCTGAAAAGCGGCGTTGGCGTAGGATTTGGACTTAAACGGGTTTTCACCGTGGATATCCATCAACTTGGCGAGCAGGGAGAAGTTATCCGAGATGGTATCATTGTTCATATGAGGGATGAAGATAAAAAAAAGTCCCGGGGAATACCCGAGACTTTTTGACTATTTTGCTTGAGAGCGAAGAATTACTTCTTCTTAGCGGCTTTCTTAGGAGCAGCTTTCTTAGCAGCTTTTTTAGGAGCAGCTTTCTTTGCAGCAGCCTTTTTAGGAGCAGCTTTCTTTGCAGCAGCTTTTTTAGGAGCAGCTTTCTTTGCAGCAGCCTTTTTAGGTGCAGCTTTCTTTGCAGCTTTTTTTGCAGTTGCCATGTTTTTTGAAATTTAATGGTTAGTTAATACTTTAAAAGTATAAACATATTTTCAACTAACAAAAAAAATTTTTTTTTAAGCCGTTGCTTCTGAGTGAATTACCGATATAGTAGTCTTGTTATTTCTTCCTTTTTTAAACTCAACCAATCCGTCGGTGAGTGCAAATAAAGTGAAGTCGGAACCAACTCCAACATTTTTTCCGGGATGATAAACCGTACCGCGCTGACGCACGATGATGTTACCGGATAATGCGGGCTGACCGCCATATATCTTTACACCTAAACGTTTGCTTTGTGAGTCCCGGCCGTTTTTAACGCTACCTTCCCCTTTTTTATGTGCCATGATAAACTGTTTTTACGAGTATCTAATTGTAAATAATGGTTGTGAATACTTACAGCGGATTATGCAATGCTTTCAATCTTAATGCGTGTGTAATGTGTTCTGTGTCCGTGTTTTTTACGGAAACCCTTTCTTCTTTTCATTTTAAAGGCGATCACTTTGTCACCTTGCACAAGGTCGCTGATGATTTCAGCCTGAACGGTAGCTTTTACCGCTGCGCCAAAACTGAAAGCTCCATCCTTGTCTACCATTAATACATCACTGAACGACACTTTGTCGCCCGTTTTGCCCGGTAGATGGGGAACATACAAACTTTGACCTTCCTGTACTTTAAATTGCTGACCTGAGATTTTAACGATTGCTAACATAACTATCCAAAATTAGGACGGCAAAGGTAACGATTTTCGGGAAATCATCAATATTTTTTCACATTTCCTAGCCCTTTTTTTTATTATTCCCCAAAATGGGCAAAATCTGAATAAAGGGCTGTAAATAAATTATTTATACACATTTCATTTTATGGAGGTTAAAACAGGGTAAAAACTTACCAATCATTCTGTCTATTTTTGCTAACTCATATTTTTTCCATGCATCTGAACCTTACCTCCGCCCTGGCGCGTCCATTCGCCGGGTTTATTTACAAGTCCATTAAAAAGGGGATGCACACCGCCGCAGATGACCAACACCGGATATTGGCCAACCTGATTCAGTCTGCCCAAAAAACCGTTTTTGGCACCGACCATGCCTTCAAAGATATTCATACTCATGCCGAATTTGCACAGGCAGTTCCCATTCGCGATTACGAACAACTGAAACCATATATTGAATTAATAAAACAAGGTAAAGTGAATGTGCTTTGGAAAGGCAAGCCCCTTTATTTTGCTAAAACCAGTGGCACCACCAGCGGGGTCAAATATATTCCCATCTCTAAAGATTCCATTTC
>CAMBUH010000257.1 GCA_945870985.1 Chitinophaga pinensis | reverse complement strand
TTTCCAGTAGGCATTGGTAGGTGATGTTTCTGTTTTTCTACTCTATAAGTTTGAGTAGTTGAATGATTCATTATACATTGTAGGTAAAACAGTCTATTTAATTGTTAATCTTAATTCTGCAGATATGTTATTCATGGGAATTGATATAGGAACTTCTTCAGTTAAATTAACTGTTTTAGATAATCAGTACCCAAAACCATTGGTTACCGTTCAGTATCCCGACACGGAAAATGCCATCATTTCTTTACAGGATGGATGGGCTGAGCAATCGCCCGATATGTGGTGGGAGCAAGTGCAGCAAGTAATAGTAAAGGCAAATGCTACTGGCTTATATAATTCAGCTGATATTTCCGCGATAGGCATTTCTTATCAAATGCATGGGCTGGTAATGCTAGATAAAAATGGTAAAAGTTTGCGTAACAGTATAATATGGTGTGATAGTCGCGCGGTTGCGATAGGGCAACGAGCCTATGAAACCATTGGACCGGAAAATTGTTTACAAAAATTGCTCAATTCACCCGGTAATTTTACGGCAGCCAAATTAGCTTGGGTGCAACAAAATGAGCCTGAGTTGTTTCAGCAAATTCACCAGATAATGTTACCCGGAGATTTTATTGCTAACCGGCTAACCGGAACAGCCACTACTACATCGGCTGCCTTGTCGGAAGGCATTTTCTGGGATTTTAGCAAGGAGGAAGTTTCTAAAGATATTTTCAATTACTTCGGTTGGGATGCCGCCATACTTCCACCGATACAACCCGTATTTAGTGAACATGGAACCGTACTCACATCGGTTGCAGAGAAATTAGGCTTAACCCCCGGTATTCCGGTAACCTATAAGGCGGGTGATCAACAAAACAATGCCTGGTCGTTACAGGTGCTGTCTCCCGGAGAAGTGGCAGCAACTGCCGGTACCTCAGGTGTTATTTATGCCGTAACGGATCAGCTTACCTATGATAAATTGTCGAGGGTAAATACATTTGCCCATGTAAACCACAGTGCCCAAGATAAACGGTTGGGTGTGTTGCTATGTATCAACGGTGTAGGGATACTTAATAACTGGGTAAAGCGGGTGGCAGGTAATTCGCTTAGTTATGATGAAATGAATGCACAGGCGGCCCTGGTGCCAGTAGGCTCAGATGGCTTATCGCTGTTGCCCTTTGGAAATGGAGCAGAACGAATGTTGGAAAACAAGATGGTACAGGCACATTTGCAGCAAATCAATTTTAATAAACATACAGCAGCTCATTTGTTTAGAGCTGCTCAAGAAGGCATTGCTTTTGCATTCCGGTATGGTTTAGATCGTTTACGCGAAAATCAACTTCATCCCTCCGTAATACGTGCTGGAAAAGCCAATATGTTTTTAAGTAACTTGTTTGTCCAGTCCTTTGTAAACGCTACCCAAACCCCTGTTGAGTTATATGATACAGACGGAAGTGCCGGAGCTGCCAGAGGGGCTTGTAGGGGGTTAATAAAGGATGGAATGGGGTTGGCTGCAGCTGAGCCATTGCAACGGATAGAACCTAATGAGGATGCTGATAAGCTGGAAGAAGCCTATCAACAATGGCATAACCACTTACAGCAACAACTTTTACATTTTTCATTCAATCAAAAATAATCAGTATGCAAGTAGTTACGGGAAGTAAAGAATTTTTTAAAGGCATAGGTCAAATTCAATTTGAAGGTATTCAATCGGATAATCCATTGGCCTTTCGCTGGTATGATGCGGAAAGGGTGGTTGCAGGAAAACCCATGAAAGAATGGCTTCGCTTTGCCTGTGCATATTGGCACAGTTTTGTTGGTAATGGAGCTGATCCATTTGGAGAGCCTACTCATTTATTTCCCTGGAATATTCAAAATGATCCCATTGCTAGGGGAAAAGATAAAATGGATGTAGCATTCGAATTCATTACCAAGATGAATATCCCTTTTTATTGTTTTCATGATGTGGATGTGGTTGATTTTATAGAGGATGTGGTAGAAAATGAAAGACGCTTACAGCAAATCACTGCTTATGCTAAGCAGAAACAAAAAGACTCTGGGGTTCAGCTACTTTGGGGAACTGCTAATTTATTCAGCAACCGCCGGTATATGAATGGGGCTGCTACCAATCCCGACTTTTCAATAGTGGCGCATGCCGGCGCACAAGTTAAAGCAGCATTGGATGCTACCATCGAACTGGGGGGCGCCAACTATGTATTCTGGGGTGGAAGAGAAGGATACATGAGTTTGCTTAACACCAATATGAAAAAAGAGAAAGACCATTTGGCTCGTTTTCTACATATGGCAAAAGACTATGCAAGAAGTAATGGATTTGCCGGCCACTTTTTTATTGAACCGAAGCCTTGTGAACCAACAAAACATCAATACGATTACGACAGTGAAACCGTTATTGGATTTCTCCGGCAATATGATTTATTGCAGGATTTTAAACTGAATATCGAAGTGAATCATGCTACCCTGGCTGGTCATACATTTCAACATGAACTTCAGGTAGCGGCTGATGCAGGCGTATTAGGAAGTATTGATGCCAATCGGGGCGATTACCAGAATGGATGGGATACCGATCAGTTTCCAAATAACATCAATGAGCTGGTAGAAACAATGCTGGTAATTGTAGAAGCCGGCGGTTTTAGTGGCGGAGGAATAAATTTTGATGCCAAGCGCAGGAGAAATTCAACCGATCCGGCCGATTTGTTTTATGCCCATATTGGAGGAATGGATGTTTTTGCCAGAGCTTTAATAGTGGCCGATCAGGTATTGCAGCAATCCGATTACCGTAAATTTCGAACTAACCGATATGCATCTTTTGAAACCGAACAGGGAAAAGCATTTGAAACAGGAAAGATGAACCTCGAAACCTTGGCGTCTATCGCAGCAACCGTGGGAGAACCAGCTATCGTAAGTGGAAAACAGGAGTATCTAGAAAATATCATAAATCGGTACATCTAATCGCAGCCTACAAAATTAGTTATGCAGCAAAAGGCCTTTATTTTCGATTTGAATGGAACCATGATTGATGATATGGATTTCCATATACGAGCCTGGCATTCCATTCTCACTTCATTAGGTGCGGAGTTGAGTTTGGAGCAAGTAAAACTCGAGTGTTATGGAAAAAACGAGGAATTGCTGGAAAGAATTTTTCCGGGAAGATTCTCAAACGAAGAAATGCAAACTATGATTTTGCATAAAGAGAAAACCTATCAGTTGGAATTCAAGCCCCATCTAAAATTGATAGCAGGACTAGCATCTTTTTTACAAAAAGCCCATGCCGAATCCATACCTATGGGAATTGGGTCAGCCGCCCTTCCGATGAATATAAATTATGTGTTGGATGGATTACAGATACCACATTATTTTAAGGCGATTGTGAGTGCTGTAGATGTTGCCTTGAGCAAGCCTCACCCTGAAACCTTTCTTTCCTGCGCA
>CAMBUH010000256.1 GCA_945870985.1 Chitinophaga pinensis | reverse complement strand
AATGGCATGATCCCAAACAATATTAAAATTTTCAAACTCATACAGCACCATCAAGGTATCGGGAGTCTCGTCTGCAGAATCGGGTTTGGCAAATTTTCCTCCCACCGAAACAATTGATGAAGGATTGGCCACTTTCATCCCCATCAGGGCATAATCTAATAAATGTACGCCCCAGTCGGTCATCAGTCCTCCCGCATAATCCCAAAACCAGCGGAAAGTAAAATGAAAACGGTTAGGGTTGAAGGCTCTTTTCGGGGCTGGTCCTAGCCAACGAGTATAATCAACTCCGGGGGGTACAGGTCCATCTGGTTTTTTATCGAGGGGTTGTTTCCAATCTAGATAACACCAAACCTTTACGGTACGGATATTTCCCAGTTGTCCGCTATGCACAAAATTAATGGCATCGGTAAAATGTTGTTGACTGCGTTGCCATTGACCTGCCTGCACAACCTTGTTATATCGCGTTTGCGCTTTTACCATGGTGCGGCATTCGGCAATGGAATTCCCTACTGGTTTTTCTACATATACATGTTTGCCGGCTTCACAGGCATGTATCATTTGTAAGGCATGCCAATGATCGGGTGTTCCAATAATTACGGCATCTACATCTTTTCTATCGAGTAATTCGCGGTAGTCGGCATGATTTTTTATGATTTTTCCGTCCTGATTATTTTTTTTCAGTTCGCCCATTCTTTTGTCTAACACTGAAGAGTCAATATCACAAAGACCCACCAGATTTATCCCGGGTACTTTTAAAGCAGCGGTTACATTCGACCATCCCATTCCGTTGATCCCGATGGCGGCTATATTAATTTGGTCGCTGGGGGCAATGGATTTTTTCCAGTTGGCAAAGGCAGATGAGGAAAGGGCAGGGGAAAGTAAAGTAGCTCCGGAAGCCAGGGCGGTTTGGCGAATGAAATTTCTTCTGCTAGGCATGAAAATGGTTTAAGTGCATGAAATTAAGGCATTTATCAAAATGATGCTGAGAAAATACCTGCTCAATGCGTGCGTGTGGTTACGAATTTTTGCGATTGATTTCTCTGAATGTGATGGTATTATCGGGTTTTCCTGTGATGGTACCCCGGCACTTACTGCTACCGCATTTACAGGCAAAGGGCTGCATATGTTCGTCTAAAAAACTGGCATAGTCGAGCGTGAGTTCTTCGCCGGCAGCAATTGCTCTAAGGGCTATCACATTCAGTCCATCGTATCTGGTATTGGGCTCACAATGATGGTTCTGGGGAGCCCATTCGGCGGGGTTATCGTCCCATAAAATAAACAATTCGCTACTTAGTGGATAGGCATATCGGTTAAACGTGATTTGTTCTTCTGGCGGCCAGTGTTGCCTTACCTGCCGGCGGGTGATGATGCGTTGCGATTTGCCTTCTCCTTCAAATACGATTTCACCGATATGGATGGGTAGGGTTGCATAGATGCCATATCCTGCCAGGGCATTCCCCCGCATGGTATATTTTTTCTGCTTTCTTCGATGGCGGTTAATACCTTCTTGAATAATCAATTGTAAAAACCCTGCCTGACCAATTGAATCGTTTTGTAAAATATAATCCGCAGAGCCCTCATAACCATCCGTATAAAAAACCGAGCAAGTGAAATTCACTTCTAAAAAATAAATATTGCCTTCGTTGTCAACCCGAAAATCCATACGCGCATACCCTACACCTTGGAAGGACGTAAAAATTTTCGCAGCTGCTTGTTTTAGCGCGCTGCTGAGGATAGGATCGTCGCAAATGATATTGGCATTTGGGTCGAGCGCTGATGTTTTGAGTGAATAGGTTTTAAAGGTATATCCTTCGGGAAAGTGATATTCTACCGGCTGAAAACTATGTACCTGTTTTCCATCTGGGTCGGCTGCTACCAGCACGGTTAATTCTCGTCCCGGAATATAGGTTTCTACTAAAATTTCACGATAGCCTTCTGCTCTTAATTCGGCAACGCGTTGTTCAAGTTCCCCGATGTTTTCTACTCGGGATTGATGATTGATGCCCAAACTATCTCCTGCTTTGGCGGGTTTAATAAATAAGGGATAACTCAACTTGCTCACTTGTTTGGCAGGTTCATCAGTTGGCAACAGTAATACATAATCTGGTGTAGCAACGCCCTCACAAAAAGCCACATATTTCATCAAGGTTTTAGGTGGATCATACAGAAGTGTATTCGGGCCGGTATAGGGAAGATTGAGTAAGTCTAAACAATGGATTACATCAATTGAAGGAACAGTCCATTCCAGATACCCTTCGCAGAGGTTGATGAAAATATCATAGCCCTCGTATTGCAGCGATTTTAGTTGCTGATAGGTATTGAGTTTATTGAGAAAAATATGGGTAACCTCATCATTGGGCAGCCAGCGAGAAAGGTCGCGAGTAGGATCATAGTCTTTATAATCAACTGAGCTGGTGCTATAATCAGGTTGTAAAACACAGATTTTCATAAGCGAACTGCGGATGATTTTTGAATAGTACGGGTAGAAGCCGGATAGCTACATCTTTGCAGGGCATCCAGTAATACTTCCCAAATGAGTTGCGTGAAAGAGGTTTGGTTTACTCGAAGGATGGCTCCAATAGAAGTATAGTTTTCATCCTCACTTAATCCGCATTGTGCATTTACTTCCAGCACATATAATTGTTCGGTGGCAGCATCCATGCGAATATCTGCCCGGGTATATCCCATGCCCACTACTGCTTCAAAGGCTTGCAGACTAATATCCTGAATGGCTTTTATCCGGTTGGTTGGTGGCGTGGCATATTGATAAAAATCTTCCGATTGTGGCATGGGGGTTTCTTCTTCATAAATTTCCCAAAGCCGGTCGAAGGATAAAAATTTTTCCTGTTCACTCAGGGAGGTATGAAAGACTCGTTCAACTGGGATATACACTTTAGCAGAAGAGTGGGGAGCAGTAGAGCCCGAGATCAGGGTGGTGTATTCGGGACCTGCGATAAAAGCTTCGGCAATAATGCCATCGGCTGCCAGGTTCCAGCCCCGATAGCCGGCGAACATTTTTTTAATTTGTTCGGAAGCTTCCTCTAAGGTGGATACTACATTTTTTACCCCTACGCCCATGCTACCGCCCGATATGGCCGGCTTGAGAATAATGGGAGAACCCAGTTGGGTAAATAGGTCGCGGATATCTTGTTCGGGATCTTGAATAATTCTCCAGGCAGGCGTGGCAACTCCAGCAGTATCAAAAGCCTGTTTCATGGGAATTTTAGAAGTAGTAATGCGGTAAAAATCAGCATCAGCTCCGGTGTAGATGCATTGATGTGCTGCTAACCAGTTTAATACAGAGATGCCAGGTGTTCCATTTATTTCATCTCCGTCGCACAGGTTAAGGAATATGGGTTGATCATGGTATGTTGTTGCATTTTCCAATATTTTTTGGAGGATTGCTGCATAGTTGTTAAGCGTTATCGGTTGCCATTGCCATG
>CAMBUH010000255.1 GCA_945870985.1 Chitinophaga pinensis | reverse complement strand
GTGCTTTGCTGGTAGCAAAATATGAATTGCCTGAAATGGTATTTCAACCCACCATAGACAGCATTGAAAAACTGAGAAAAAATATATGGCTGGAATTAAACAGCTTTCTCACCCCCCTTGAGAATGTGAACGTTGTTACTAATATACTTTATGGGTATTTTGGATTAAAAGGAGCTGCTTCAACTTATGAGAACCTGAATGAATACTTTATCAATAAAGTAATTGAGCAAAAAAAAGGGAACTCCGTTACTAACACAATCCTTTTTCAAATCCTTTGTAATCAATTATCTATTCCATCATCCATAATAAGTTTTCCCAACCTCTTTCTGATAGCATTTTATGAGCCAACACTTTCTAAAAATGAGTTTACCAAGGAAGATGTTCATTTTTATGTAGATGCCATTTCCGGTCATCCATTTTCGCAATACGATATTGATCGGTATATAAATAGAATGAATATTGATCCAAATATCGACTATTGTAAACCACTCTGCAACAAAGAAATAATTCAAACACTTATCGAGGAAACAGCAACTTGTTATCAGCAGCAAGCAGAAACCCATTACAAGTGGGAAGAATTGATGAGAATCGCCGAAATGCTCTGATTAAAATCCCCTTCTACAAAAAGAATTTACCATGATCAGTTGGTCCGACTTCGAAAAAATTGATATCAGGGTAGGTACCATTGAGGCAGCCCAACATTTTGCAAAAGCAAATAAACCGGCCTATCAGCTAAGGATCAATTTTGGCAGTATGGGAACCCTACAATCTTCTGCACAAATCACCCGACATTATGCGCCAGCATCGCTTGTAGGAAAACAGGTAATTGCCGTAGTAAATTTCCCTCCCAAACAAATCGCAAATTTTATGAGTGAATGCTTGGTATTGGGCGTTTACGACGAACAAAATGAAGTGGTGCTGCTGCACCCCGACCACCCCATTTCAAACGGTTTAAAAATCGGATGATGAATCAACTATACTATACCTATTATGAAAGTCCTATCGGCCTGATCTGCATCGGCGGAACTGACCAGTATATTTCGGAACTTATGTTTATCGATAATGCAGAGGAAATGATACATGGAGAGCCAGGCATTACAGAAGTAATTCATCAGTGCACGGAAGAATTGATAGCTTATTTTCATGGAAAACGAAAAGATTTTCAAACACCTATTTATCAGGAAGGCACTGAATTTCAGCAGAAAATCTGGGATGAGCTCCTTACCATACCCTACGGAAAAACCTTCAGTTATTTGCAGTTAGCCGAGCAAATAGGCGATCCAAAAGCTACCCGGGCTGTAGCAGCTGCCAATGGAAAAAATAAACTAATGATTCTGAGACCTTGCCATCGGGTTATCGGAAGCGACCGATCGCTAACAGGCTACGCCGGCGGCACCTGGAGAAAAAAATGGCTATTGCAACATGAATTTAAAACGAATTTGGGTATTCAAACCCTATTCTAAGGTTACCCTTCTCTAAAACTTTCACAGACCCCATTCGATGCTAACGCATATCATCAGCCGTGAAGCCTAAAGGCAATAAAGTGGCCGCATCGTCTATCAGATAAACCTCACCGGTTTGTCCGGACAATAAAAGTCTAATCGGTTGTTTATGATGATGCTGGTGCTCTACTATTGACTGCCGGCAAATGCCACAGGGCGTTATTGGATGCTCACTTTTTCCTCTCAAATTATGGAAACTAATGGCCATGGTGGTTACTGCAACTCCCGGATATAGTGCAGCCACGGCAGACAACAACACTCTTTCCGCACAAATACTTACCGGATAACTGGCATTTTCTTGATTGGTACCACTGAGTATTTGTCCATTTTGCAACCGCGCCACTGCCGACACTTGAAATTGCGAATAAGGGGCATACGCATCACTGGTTACTTTTCTGGCTTGCGCAAGCAATTCGGCATCGGGCTCGGATAATTGCTCGATACCCGAAAAAATCTGATATAGAAAAGGGATTACCTGCACCATAGGGTTCTAATTGTGCTAAATCTACCTATTTAATGGCAGAAAATAAGCGTTTCCAACGCGGCCCATTTTCGTAACTAAACCAAATGAGTGAGGCTCGACCTACAATATGCGTTTCGGGAACAAAACCCCAATAACGACTATCTTGACTACGATGTCGATTATCTCCCATCATCCAATAATAATTAAGCTGAACCGTATATTGGGTAGCTTCTTTGCCATTTAAAATATACTTACCATTTACTTCATCCAATGTATTATGCTCATAGGTAATAATAAGTCTTCTATACAAATCAATATTGGAAGCGGAAAGTGTGATTACGTCTCCTTTTTTTGGAATTCGAATCGGTCCGAAATTATCAACCGTCCAGGGATACAAGGCTTCATTATTAGGGAATGTTTGTCCAATCATGTTATCGGAATATAGCGTTACCGATTTTACATTAGGCAGCATTTTAACCTTGGCTGCTTCCACGGGCGTCATATTGATAACTACCACATCCGATTTACCTTGCGAAAGTCGTAATTGATCTGTTGGTATTTCGGTATCAATACCTAATTCAGTTTGATAAAACTCAGTGCTTATGGGCGTTCCATCGGTTTGCACGATGTATTCAGTTTGGGAAGTTGCAGATTGAAAGGCTGGTTGTCCATTCACATATAACACGCCTTCCTTCACTTGCAAGCTATCCCCGGCAATACCTACACAGCGCTTAATGTAATTGTCGGTTTTATCCATTGGGTGAACCAAAACGGGATATTGGGCATTCAATGCTTCGCGATTTCCTTTGAATTCGTTGCGCAACACATCATAATAGGGAATCAAACTTCCATGATCTTCATCATTGATGATGGTATCACCTGCCGGGAAATTAAACACAACTACATCGTTTCTGTTAACTGCAGAAAAAGCCGGAAATCTTTTATAGGGAACCTGTACTTCCTTTATATAAGAGGGTACCGTTTTAGTAAACGGCATAAAATTATGCACGAAGGGAAAAGATAAAGGAGTTTGGGGAACTCTGGCACCGTAAGACATTTTGTTTACAAACAGAAAATCATTCACCAGCAAGGTTTTTTCCATACTGCCTGTTGGAATCACATAAGCCTCAAATATAAATCCCCGAATAAGGGTTGCAGCCACTATAGCAAATACGCCGGCATCAATCCATTCGCGGGAAGCAGGTTTGTGATAATGGGCTAATGCTTCGGAACCATACCAGTTTACCTTTGGAGAAAATCCTAAGTAAGGAAAATAAATAAAGGGTAAAAAAACGGTAGCAGTATGATCTGCCAGTGATACCTTTTTAAAATGCATTACAAAAATGATGGTAATCCAAATGGTAATAAACTGACCGGCGATGGGTATCAACTGCAGCCAAAACCAATAACGGGCTGTTTGGGTAGCCTGAATCATACACCAAGTATTGTAAAATGGAATGAATGCCTTCCAGGGTGCAATG
>CAMBUH010000254.1 GCA_945870985.1 Chitinophaga pinensis | reverse complement strand
GTTCAAGAATCTTGGAGTATAACCCATGGGTTCCATTAATAGCCTCCAGCGAAGGGTTCTGATAACATGACTGCCCGATAAAATCAAAAAAACAGGAATAAGAAGCCAGAAACGGGCTGTTCGAAGTGACAATTCAAATTTTTCCCATTCTTGATCGGGTATTTGATGCAGGCTCCACCACACTAAAAAAATTCCGAGCCCAATAAAAATTCCATACTGTAACAAACCGAGTAAGGCTTTTTTCATAGTTGGTTACTTCATTCATTAAGAAAAAAATATATTTCTAATGTGCAGAAAGATTCTCAAAGGTACGGAGCTTTTTTTTCTAAAACGCTTTTCGTTCACAGATAGCACCTGAGTATTTTGTATTTAAAAACAATGATTTTCAGCAAGTTGTATAAGCTTAGAAAGGTACCAAACCCCTTTTCCTGTTAAATCAGGCTGATTTTTCGTACCTTTGCACTCCGGTTGATTCCAGCCGGTACTAAACGGCAGTGCACATGTCTACTAAGAAGAGAATATTATTCATTGCTACCGAAATGTCACCCTACCTAGAATTAACTGAATTCGCCGAGGTGATAAACAAGCTAGCAATCAAGAGTAATGAGAGTGGTTTAGAAGTTCGCTGTATCATGCCGCGATTTGGAGTGATCAATGAGCGCCGGCATCGTTTGCATGAAGTTGTTCGACTTTCTGGCATCAATGTTTCAGTTGATAATGATGATTATCCCCTGCAAATTAAAGTGGCTTCCCTGCCCAATGCACGCTTACAAGTTTACTTTTTAGAAAATGAAGACTTCTTCAAACGAAAGCAGGTATTTCATAATGATTCCGAAGAATGGTTTGAAGATAATTTGCTCCGCACCATTTTCTTCTGCAAAGGCGCATTAGAAACAGTTAAGAAATTCGGATGGCCTCCGGATGTAATCCATTGCAGTGGTTGGATGACAGGCCTGATTCCCGCCTACATTAAAGTAGCTTATAAAAAAGAACCTGTATTCTCTAATAGCAAAATTCTATTCACCATCGGTCAAAATACCTTTGCCGATTCCCTCGGTACCGACTTGGTGAAAAAAGCCCTTATTAATGGCAATATTCGGGAGAAAGACCTAGAAGCCTTTAAAGATGCCAGCAATGCGGCCATGTTCAAAGGGGGAGCCCATTATGCAGATGCTATTAGTTTTGGTGACGATAATATTGAAAAAGGTTTATTAGACGAATTCAGTAAAGTAAAAGGGAAAAAGGTATTGCCCTTTAAAGGATGGGATTCGGATTTAACAGATTACATAGAAATCTACCAACAACTCGCGGGCAAATAAGCATTCCCTCTTCTTATTGTTTTGTGCAATTCATATCCACACTTGAGTGGCTATCGAATTATCCTCTGTTGGATACCGGTAATTTATCTTTATATTTGCAGCATTAAAATTGATAAGATGCCTTATTTATTTACCTCTGAAAGTGTTTCTGAAGGTCATCCCGATAAAGTGGCCGACCAGATTTCTGATGCACTCATCGATCATTTTCTGGCTTTTGATCCGCAATCAAAAGTAGCCTGTGAAACCCTGGTTACTACCGGACAAGTTGTTTTAGCCGGAGAAGTTAAATCAAAAGCTTACCTGGATGTGCAGGAAATCGCCCGCGGTGTAATTGAGAAAATTGGTTATACGAAGTCTGAATATATGTTCGAAGCCAAAAGCTGTGGTATTCTTTCTGCTATTCACGAACAATCTTCCGACATCAACCAAGGGGTAGAAAAAAAGAAAAAAGAAGACCAAGGTGCCGGTGATCAGGGTATGATGTTCGGCTACGCATCTAATGAAACAGACGACTATATGCCATTGGCGTTGGATTTGGCCCATAAAATATTAATTGAATTAGCCGCTTTGCGCAGAGAAAATAAGCAAATTAAATACCTGCGTCCCGATGCGAAAAGTCAGGTTACCCTCGAATACGATGATAACAACCAACCCATCCGAATAGATACCATTGTGGTTTCTACTCAGCACGACGATTTTGACAGCGAAGCTAAAATGCTGTCAAAAATCAAGGCAGATATTGTTGCCATCCTAATTCCACGGGTAAAATTGAAATATAAAAAGTATGCCCGTTTGTTCAACGATAAAATTAAATTCCATATCAACCCAACCGGTAAATTCGTAATTGGAGGGCCACATGGTGATACTGGCTTAACTGGCAGAAAAATTATCGTAGATACCTATGGCGGTAAAGGAGCCCATGGGGGAGGTGCTTTCAGCGGAAAAGATCCCAGTAAAGTAGATCGTTCTGCTGCTTACGCTACCCGGCACATTGCTAAAAACCTGGTGGCAGCAGGTGTTGCCAGTGAAATATTGGTGCAGGTTTCTTATGCCATTGGAGTTGCTCAGCCAACTTCTATTAATGTGAATACCTACGGAACTTCTAAAGTGGAAATGACGGATGGTGAAATCAGCAAAATTGTAGAGCAGTTGTTCGATATGCGTCCTTACTTTATTGAAAAGCGCCTGAAACTCAGAACGCCTATCTATAGCGAAACGGCAGCTTACGGACATATGGGTCGTAAAAACGAAGTGAAAGTGAAGAACTTTATCATCAACGGTAAAACCAAATCGGTGAAAGTAGAGTTGTTTACCTGGGAGAAACTGGATTATGTTTCGAAAGTGAAAAAGGCATTTGGCTTAAAATAATCCGATATAGTAATAGGAAGGCCTCTGCACTCGCAGAGGCTTTTTTATGTTATTTTGTGAACATCCTTACGCATACATTCCCATTATGAAACAGATGCACCTCAAATTATTGGCAGCGGCAACTGCGATATCTTTTGGCTGGCTACGTTGGCAGGGGGCATCTTTATTTACAGCTGAAAGTAAGGGCGGCATTGTTGATTTAGAAATGGCGGATTCCCCCGAAAAATTGCAACACCTATTGGGTTTATGGAATAAGCAGGTGGCGGTGAATAATATTTATATCGACTTTCTTTTTATACCCTGTTATGCTATTTTTCTTGCAGTAGGTTGCCAATATATGGCAGAGAAGGTAATTCGGCCATCCTATCAAATATGGGCGAACCGATTGGTAAAGTTACTTGTGGTAGTAGCCCTGTTTGATGTTGTAGAAAATATACTGATGCTGATGAGTATAGCTGGTAATTTTACTTCGGAAACCCTTTTATTAACCCGGCTAATTGCATCCTGTAAGTTTCTATTAGTAGGGTTGGCTGTTCTGTATATATTGTTTGGACTATTCACTTCTCTTGTATCTAAAAAATCTACTCACCATGGCGCATAACCCCTGGTCGATTAACGCTGAGAAGTCGGTATACGAGAATCCATGGATACAGGTGTCGGAATTTGCCGTTACCAATCCTTCCGGAAAGGAGGGCATTTATGGAAAAGTTCATTTTAAAAATATTGCTGTGGGTGTTGTAGTATTGGATGAAGAGATGCACACC
>CAMBUH010000253.1 GCA_945870985.1 Chitinophaga pinensis | reverse complement strand
CAAGTGTTGCAATTTTCTTGCCTCCGCGTATTAATTCTATTGATCTAAAAGAACCATTCTCTGTAGGTCCTCCTGATGAGTATAATGCATTGAATACATTAGCCAGGGATGGAAGGGTGTAAGTTCCTGGCTTAACAATCTCACCTGTTAGTATAACTTTGATACTCCTTATGTTTCCAACGGCTATATTCAGATTAGTACTTCCATTGCGTAAACCACTATAAACTGTTGATAAACGCGACCGGATCCTTGAAGTGACTGCCTCAATAGTCATTCCGGCAACAGGAATAATTCCAACATATTCTACATTTATATTCCCTTCCGGACTTACCTTAAGATTATAAGAAGCCTCTGAATTGCCATAAATATCAATAAGCAATTCATCATTAGGACCTACAATATAACTCTTAGGAGTAGCAATACTCAAATTAGGCTCAAAAGTTAGTTTTGAGTTCTTAAATAGATCAGCACCGAAAATTTTTGATCGGAGTTCATTGAATGCTTTCTCTGATTCTGTTTCAGGATCCTTTTGTACCTGTGTACTATCTTGCTCAAAGTTTAATTTCCTTTCCCCTGATTCTTTTTTAGGCTCAACTTTATTAGGATTCAACTCTGAAGACTGTTTTTTATCGTCTTTTTTTAATTTATCAACCCGTTCCCTTAATTTCTTGATCTCATCAGCCCGCATTCCTCTGGATTGGGCTATTTGTTCCAATTGAGCATCACCCATACCGCTGGCTTCTGCCTGACGCATAAAGGCTCTCACCTGATCATCACTCAATTCATCAACACGAATATTGTTTAGATTTTGTGGATTTACCTGTGCTATAACTGGTTGGCTTATACCAAAAATTAAAAGCAATGCCAGAAGGCTAAAAAAATTTTTTATACTCATATCTAAATAAATTCCGCGCAAAGCTAATTAATCTTTAGTTTAAATGTATACTTGATTTAGGGTATTTAATATCTCTGTAAACGCTTCGCTCCTCCGTCGGAAGCCGGGCACAATATAACATTACTCAAAATAATTAAGCGTATTAAAACCTCCATCTTTCAAATACTCATCCTTCTTCATCAGGTGAAGATCAGACAATACCATCTCGTTGACAAGAGCAGAAAGATTATATTTTGGTTTCCAGCCCAGTTTGTTATTTGATTTAGTTGGATCACCTATAAGTAAGTCAACCTCTGTAGGCCTGAAATATTTCGGATCTACCTTGACAACAGTAGTGCCCGGCCTTAAGTTTTCAGCTTTAAGCTTTAAGCTTTCTACTTTGGTCTCATCAATATCAATAATCACCCCCCTTTCATGCTCATGCTTACCGCTGAACTCTATTTCAATTCCCAACTCTGCAAAACTCATTTTCACAAAGTCACGTACTGAAGTTGTGACCCCCGTTGCAATTACAAAATCTTCAGGCTTTTCCTGCTGCAGAATGAGCCACATCGCTTCCACATAATCTTTGGCATGTCCCCAGTCTCGCTGTGCTGACAAGTTACCCAGATATAGGCAATTTTGTATCCCAAGTGCAATTTTAGCAGCCGCTCTGGTTATTTTTCGGGTAACAAATGTCTCCCCTCTTACCGGGCTTTCATGATTAAACAAAATACCATTGCAGGCAAACATATTATATGCTTCCCGATAGTTGACTGTAATCCAATAGGCATACATTTTTGCAACCGCATAAGGAGAACGTGGATAAAAAGGAGTCCGTTCTGATTGCGGAACTTCTTGTACTAAACCATATAATTCGGAAGTAGAAGCCTGATAAATCTTAGTCTTTTTTTCTAATCCAAGAATTCTTATGGCTTCAAGAATTCGAAGTGTTCCTAAGCCATCAGCATTTGCTGTATATTCAGGTGTTTCAAAACTAACCTGTACATGACTCATTGCTGCGAGATTATAAATCTCATCAGGTTGTGTTTCCTGAATTATACGAATTAAATTGGTTGAATCAGTAAGATCTCCATAATGAAGTTTCAGTCTTAAATTACTTTCATGCGGATCCTGGTATAAATGATCAATCCTATCCGTATTGATTAAGGAGCTTCTTCTCTTAATACCATGAACAAAATATCCTTTTTTTAGGAGGAATTCTGCCAAATAAGCTCCATCCTGCCCGGTAATACCAGTGATTAATGCAATCTTCATGAGTGGAGTATTGGGTATTGAGTATTGAGTATTGAGATAGCCGGTGCTAAGATTGAAAATCTTGTTTCTGCTAATAATATTGCTTCCTTCAAAACTATATGAAATTTAACTAAAAGTAGATTTATGTTATGTTTAAGCAGCCTTATTCGCAAGAAACTACAATTTAGATAATTACACAGATTTTGTTCATTTTCAAATCTTCAAATCTTAACATCTTAACATCTTCAAACCGCTCCGAACACGGCTTCGCCCCTTCAGTCACATTTTACAACATGACATCCTTTTAAAATATACCATCAGGAATCCCTTAGGAAACCTGTATTTTCTCAATAATATTGTTTCTCAGATCAACCTTAACCTGTAAACCAAGATCTTCTAACAGTAAAAGCGCATAATTACCTTTACTCTCCAACACTTCAGCTTCTTTATCCATTAATGCTCCTGAACGAATTCTGATCCTGTCACTTACATTCAGGGTCTCTGACTGTATGGAATCGTGATCATATTGCATTAACCAGCTTTTCAACAGATCCATTTCCTTTTCTCGTATTATTGCCGGTTTCCCACAATGGTACACGTAGCGAACAACTCCAGGTACAGAAAAAATGCTATCCCTATCCTTATCTTGCAGTTGAACAAAACAATAGGATCTGAACAAAGGCTCCTCTACCCATTTCCATCGGTCGCTCCACAGTTTTTTTCTTTTTAAAAGCGGACAGTAAACCTCTATACCAAACAAAGCCAATTTGTCAGCAACGGCCTTTTCAAAGCGCGATTTTGTATAAATCACATACCAGTTCATGCCGTATGATCAAATATTAAAACCATCTCCTTATTGTGCTTTTCAACATAAACCTCCGCATCTGCTTCTTCAAAGACCAAATAACGAATCTTTCTCCCAATCAGAGGCTCCGCTTTTTCTACCAGGTTACTCAGATAATTCCGGTCAATATTGTCACCAATAATCATTAAATCAATTATATCTGAATCAAGACCACGGGCAATCATTCCCTCAAGATAAACACGCTGCACATTTCCCAAACGGTCGATGACTTGTTCGATCACTTCTTCTACACCAATAAACTTTCTGATTATACTATTTAAATCCTTAAACAAAGGATGAAGGGTATTTGCACGGTACAGCTTCTTATTCCCATCTGATTCAGCAAGTAATAAACCTGCATGCTCAAAACGGTTAAGCTCTTGCCTTATTCCATTGGTACTCTCATTAAACTCAGATTCAAGGCTTCTTAAATAGCCTTGATTATTGATGTTTAAAAAGAATTTAAGCAATAACTTAATTCT
>CAMBUH010000252.1 GCA_945870985.1 Chitinophaga pinensis | reverse complement strand
CATCTGGGGAACCATTTTAACCGGATTGGTGGCTGCTGCGGGATATTTGATTACCAAGAAAATCCTTGCCTGATGGGGCAGGTACTATTACAGTGCGCGGGGTTAATTTTTGTATACCAGACTTGCTTGTTTATTATTTCGCTAATTTTTAAGCGAAACGATGTGGCTGATATCGGCTGGGGAGGAGGCTTTATAGCAATTGGTGTATACTTAGTGGTCTGCTTTCCCGGAGCTTTGCAATCTTGGATAGTTTATATGCTAACTTTTGTATGGGGTATCCGGTTGTCGGTTTATTTGTTTATCAGAAATCGAGGTAAGGTTGAAGATTTCAGGTATCGAGCCTGGAGAGAGGCCTGGGGTAAACATTTTTACCTCCGCAGTTTTTTACAGGTATTTTTATTACAAGGATTTTTTATGTGGCTAATCAGTATGCCCCTTCAGGTAGCAGCCATTGCCAACCGGTACGAGGGATATGCAGCCTGCTTGATGGGAATGGTACTTTGGATAGTTGGATTTTATTGTCAGGCAGCAGGGGATGCGCAATTACAAGCCTTTAGTAAAACAAAACAACCTGGAGCAATTATGCAAACGGGATTATGGAAGTATTCGCGCCATCCGAATTATTTGGGTGAAATA
Source organism: Chitinophaga pinensis (assembly GCA_945870985.1). Classification (GTDB taxonomy): domain Bacteria; phylum Bacteroidota; class Bacteroidia; order Chitinophagales; family Chitinophagaceae; genus Sediminibacterium; species Sediminibacterium pinensis_C. The sequence goes on along the minus strand of CAMBUH010000252.1, from coordinate 2,849 downwards.
CTGATGTGGTGGGGTATTGGAATTATTGTATTCCCGCTTCCATTGGGTTGGGTAGGATTATTAGGGCCCCTAACTATTACCTGGTTATTGATGGCTGTTTCCGGAGTTCCTATGCTAGAAAAAAAATACCGGAATCATACTGCCTATCAGCAATATAAGTTACAAACGCCGGCACTCTTTCCCAATATATGGAAGATTATAGCGAAAAAGAAATAGCAATACACGAAGGCTTGCCTGATTTTTACTTATATTAGCTAACCTTATCTTGTTAACGCTTAATCTACGCCCTATGTCTATCTCTCGCAGAAAATTTCTCCAACAAACTGCCTTATTAACAGCCGGTAGTTCATTAGTAAGTTCTTCCCTTTTTGCCCGCAGCGCAAATTCACAACTGGTAGGGATTCAACTCTACTCCGTTCGGGCAGACATGATGGCTAATCCGGTTTCAACATTAAAGGCGTTGGCTTCCATGGGCTATAAGTATGTAGAGCATGCCAATTATGTAAAACGCCAGTTTTATGGATACAATGCCAAAGACTTTAAAAATTTATTATCCGATTTGGGTTTAGAAATGCGCAGTGGCCATACCGTAATGGGCAAAGAACACTGGAATAGTGCAAAGAACGATTTCAGCGATAGCTGGAAGTACACCATAGAAGATGCGGCAACGGTAGGTCAGGAATTTGTAATCAGTCCCTGGCTCGACAATTCGATGCGTAAAACTGAGGATGATCTGAAACGGTATATGAATGTGTTTAATGAGTGTGGCAGACTTTGCCAGAAGTGGAATATGAAATTCGGGTACCATAACCATGATTTTGAGTTTACCGAAAAAATGGGCAAGGGAACTTTGTATGAAGCCATTTTAGAAAATACCGATCCCGAACTGGTGATTCAGCAATTAGATACCGGCAACATGCACGGAACCGGGGCAGAGGCATTTTCTATTGTAAAAAAATTTCCCGGACGTTTTATATCTCTGCACATTAAAGATGAGATTGCCGCAGCAGGCAAAGGAGAAATGGGGCATAAATTTGAAAGTACGTTGCTGGGGGCAGGGGTAGTTCCGGTAAAAGACATCTTGGCCTATTGCAGTGAACACGGAACCCGACATATCATTATTGAGCAGGAATCGTATCAGCAAAAAACACCGATGGAATCTTGTAAGATAAATATCGCAACGCTGAAAAGCTGGGGCTATTAATGGGCTAATTCACTGGTATAGATGCCATTTTCTATAGCAAAAGTTATAATTCCGGCCACACTCTTTGCCCCAATTTTATCCATGATTCGGGTACGATGACCTTCAACGGTTCTTTTACTCAAGTTGAGGGTATAGGCAATGGCTTTACTAGTATATTCTTCGCATATCAACCGGATGATTTCTTTTTCCCTGCCCGATAAATGAATGGGTTCTTTAGAACCAACCCGCAGTTGTTTAGAAATAATCTCCGTTAGTTTTTCCGTGGCTACTTTACAGAAATAGGGTTTGTGCTGATGAAGGGTGCGAATAGCTTCCACTATTTCCTCGGCATCGGAACTTTTTAAAATATATCCCAATGCGCCGGCATCTACCATATTAATGATATGTTGTTGCGATGCATGTACCGATAAAATCAATATTCGGCTGGATGGGTTGTATTTACAAATATCAGCTGCGGCTTCAATGCCAGTTTTGCGGGGCATATCAATATCGGTAACTACCACATCGGGAGCTAGGCTTCTAACCATTTCTACCAGATCTTCCCCATTATTGGATTCTCCAACTACTTTACAATCGGGAAACTTACTTAAATAAGCACGTAATCCGGCACGAAAAACAGCATGGTCATCTGCTATTACAATTCTAATAGGCGCTTTCTGTGGAGTCATGGTAAATTGTTTGATTAGGTATTTCTTCATTACAGCTTCTGCTAAATTAATGAATGGAGAAACGTATTTATACCGTTAAAACACCTGATTTTTAGGTTATTTATACTTGGTTCAAGTTTTTTTACAAAAAAAGTAAGCCTCAGACAAAAAGGTTACTCCTAAATGTAGCAGCCCCGCTTATTTTCACAGTTAATCACACTGTTTTAATGTGTACAATTACAAGATAAATGTGGAGTATTAATTACCGGTATTAATAGCGGTGATTGAATAATTATTGGAATTTTATACAATACCCTTTATTCCCTATTTATGCGCTCCGTTCCGGCCACTTCTACTTTTAAAAAACTGCAGGCATTTCCAGTGGCCGAGGTTTGGCAAAATACCCAAACGGGAGAACATTCATTACATGCTGCACAGTCATTTACCCCTAATCAGGTGATTTGTTCTTTTGCTGCAGCAACCACCCTCTCCCATCCTACTTACCTAACTGTTCAAACAGCGCTTGACACACATATAACGCTCCGGCCCTTTTATTTACAATATGTTAATCATAGCTGCGCACCCAATGTATTTTTCGATACCGCACGCAGAGAGTTTATTGCCCTTTCAGCGATTCGGCCGGGGGATGAGCTGGTATTTTTTTATCCCTCCACCGAATGGGATATGCAACAACCCTTTAACTGCCATTGTGCTGCCCGTAATTGCCTGAAAGTGATAAAAGGTGCTGCACACCTATCACCTGCGCAATGGAAAAAATACCGGCTTTCCAACTTTATATTGGAACAACTCAAATTGCATGTTAGTAAAATATCATGAACCAGCCTCCGCTTTCACTTCCCACAGCGCCTGCACAACTACAATGGAAAATATGGGTGCTTGCCCCACATTTAGAAAGTAAAGACGAGCATATCGACTACTATTACGACTTTTCTCAAAGTATTGCCGAATACACCCGGGTTTTTGATCAACTGCAACTA
>CAMBUH010000251.1 GCA_945870985.1 Chitinophaga pinensis | reverse complement strand
GTAAGTTTACACAAGTGAAACGGATGATTCAAATCCCCAATAAGAGTATCCTACTTGGCTGCACCCTTTTATGCGGATTGCTTGCAACTTCCGCAAAGGCCCAACTTACAGCGCAGGATACGGCTTTTCTTGGAGGTGGTAAGCCATTGGATAGTATAACCATAACCGCCTTTCGCAACAATTCAATCCATAATCAAATACCAGCATCGGTAACCATCCTATCGGGAAAAGCTTTAAAGGGTATGGGTATGTTGTCGCTAGTGCCTGTTTTTAATCAGGTTGCGGGCGTTAAAATGGAAGAACGATCGCCAGGTAGTTACCGATTATCCATCAGAGGCAGTTTACTGCGCAGCCCTTTTGGGGTTAGAAATGTAAAAATATACCTTAACCAAGTTCCGCTAACCGATGCCGGTGGAAATACCTACTTGAATATTTTACCGGTTGGTATGTTGCAACAAATAGAAATTATTAAAGGGCCAGCTTCCAGTGCATATGGAGCAGGTACCGGCGGTGTAGTGTTACTTCAATCGGCTATTACACAAAAGCAGGATAGTTCGCAAAATCGATGGGCAGCTGCAGCAACCGGAGGTAGCTTTGGAACGTTTAAACAATCGGCTGAATGGCAGCATAGCAGCAAAAATGCTCGACTAGAATTATATCAAGACCACCAACAATCAAATGGATATCGCCAGCAAACTGCGTTGCGAAGAGATGCAATCACTGCCCGCTATACACGATTTATGGGTAAACATCAGTTATCGATACAGGCATTGTATGCCAATTTGTTTTACCAAACGCCTGGTGGACTAACGCTTTCGCAGTTTCAACAAAACCCAGTTGCTGCCAGGCCTGCAACTTCAAGCTTGCCCGGTGCAGTGCAGCAAAATAGTTCGGTAAAAAATCAAACCCTATGGGTATCACTTGCTCACAAATGGGATATTAATAGCCAATGGCAGCTGCAAACTTTTGTATTGAACAGTGAAACTCGATTCGACAATCCATTCATTACCAATTATGAAAAACGACGCGAATGCAATTGGGGGGCAGGTGCAAATATTCGGTATAGCGTAAAAAGGAAAAATCAATCCCTGGATTGGGTAACGGGAATAGAATGGATGCAACAGCGGTCGCACATAGATAATTATGGTAATCGGAATGGCAAAATCGATACCCTGCAATTTACAGATCAGCTGCAAGCCAGGCAATGGTATGTGTATACTCAAATTTCCTACCACTTGGGTAAATGGTTATTGGATGCCGGTATTAGCAGCAATCAGCAGCCTTTTACTTTTCAACGGGTATCAACTCCGGGTAGCTTGCTAACAACCCGGGTTTTGCCTTCATTGCCCGCACCCCGAATCAGCATATCTCGAAAGTTGGCAAATGGAAATATTTACCTGCTCGCTTCTAGAGGATTTTCCCCCCCTACTGTGGCAGAAATCAGACCCTCTGATGGAAATTATTACGGAGACCTGGCACCAGAATCTGGCTGGAATATCGAAGCCGGATGGCGATTAGCAGCGGCTAATCGAAGATGGAGCTGGGAAATAAGCCTGTATCGTTTTAGCCTGCAGCAAACCATCGTTCGCAGAAACAATACTGCCGGTGCCGAATACTTTATAAATGCCGGATCAACCCTGCAACAGGGAATTGAAGCTGGCTTTCAGTGGAACCTGATTCCTGCCAATACTTCTCGTAAATGGAGCCTGAACTGGCAATCCAGCTTCTGCTATCAGCCTTACTATTTTGTTCAATATAAACAGGGTACAATGGATTATTCGGGTCACCCACTTACTGGCGTTCCCAGAACCATTCTTTTTTCAGCGGCTCAGTTTACCCATCAAAAGGGTTGGTATGCAACTGCCCAGCTTACCGCCAATGCTGCATTACCCCTCAACGATCTTTCGGATGAATATGCCAATCCCTATCAACTTTTTCAGGCCGAAGCGGGCATTCGCTTTAACCATAAAAAACTGCGGTGGCAGCTTTTTGCAGGCGTAGATAATATCCTGAATCAGTCGTATAGTTTGGGAAATGATATCAATGCTGCCGGTAGGCGCTATTACAATGCCGCTCCGGGAATAAATGCCTTTTCTGGAATACGCCTATCCAGCAGATAAGGCTTAATTATGATTTCTTTAACGGATGCCTGTCTAATATTCGGGGCTTAGGAACAACTGATTTATATTCGTGCTAAACATAGTTTCCATGGCAACCATTCTTCTGATTGACGACGAAAAATCTATCCGCAACGTACTGAAGGATATCCTTCAGCATGAAGGCTATCGGATAGAAGAGGCGGCAGATGGGGAACAGGGTTTGCAAAAGCTGGCAGCCCAACCCTTCGATTTGGTATTGTGTGATATCAAGATGCCAAAAATGGATGGGTTAGAAGTGTTGCAACAAATCATGCTATTACAGCCCGATGTACCGGTAATTATGATCAGCGGCCATGGCACGATTGAAACAGCCGTGGATGCAGTTAAAAAAGGGGCATTCGATTTTATTGCCAAGCCGCCCGACCTAAACCGTTTATTGATTACCATTCGGAATGCCCTGGATAAAAATACCCTGGTAAAAGAAACGCGGGTATTAAAAAAGAAAGTACAACGAGTGCAGGATATCATTGGAAACAGTACCGGCATTGCAAAAATCAAATCTACCATCGAGAAAGTGGCTCCTACCGATGCCCGGGTATTGGTAACCGGTGAAAATGGAACCGGTAAAGAATTAGTTGCCCGCTGGTTGCACGAAAAAAGTAATCGCGCCAATCAGCCCCTGATAGAAGTAAACTGTGCAGCTATTCCAGCCGAATTAATTGAAAGCGAGTTGTTTGGGCACGAAAAGGGCTCATTTACATCAGCAATTAAGCAACGCATTGGCAAATTTGAACAGGCACACGGCGGTACCTTGTTTTTAGATGAAATTGGTGATATGACTTTAAGCGCCCAGGCTAAGGTATTAAGGGCCCTGCAAGAGGGAAAAATCACCCGGGTAGGAGGGGAGAAAGAATTATCAGTGGATGTTCGGGTGATTGCTGCTACCAATAAAAATTTACTGGAAGAAGTAAACCAGAAAAACTTTCGCCTCGATCTTTATCATCGCCTCAGTGTAATATTAATAGAAGTTCCGGCATTAAACGAAAGGGCAGATGATATTCCCCTGTTGGTATCGCATTTTTTACAGGAAATTGCCACAGATTATCGGCAACCCGTTAAAAATATCGAACCCTTGGCAATTGAGGCATTAATGAAACATCAATGGACCGGCAATATTCGCGAATTGAGAAATGTGGTGGAAAGACTGGTGATATTATCAGGAAATACGATAACTCATCATGATGTTAGCAATTTTGTAATGTAAAACGCACCCGGTTGGTTTAAAAAAACCAATCAATGTGCCACTGAAAAGATATTTTTGTAATCAACAAACTAAACCAATGGGCTATATTATTTTATTAGTAGGTGTTATAGGATGGCATGCAGGTA
>CAMBUH010000250.1 GCA_945870985.1 Chitinophaga pinensis | reverse complement strand
TTTCATAATACCCTCGAAAATCTTACCCGGGCGCTGGACTTATTTTATTTCCCCTCCTCTTTTAAAAATCGCAAGAATTTTAAGCAGTTGAATGCATCCCATGTTATGCTTCGAACTGAGGCCCTCACCAAAATTGCTGCCGGCGGAAATAAAAAAGTAGTAATCACCTACCCCGAAGCACTGTTCGAAAAAGTTGTGATTCCCGAAACACTCAGCAGCAATATCATTCGCATCAAAACCAATGATACCATTTCTCCGGATCAATTAATGGAAAGCTTTGTTCGCTATGGATTCCGGAGAAGTGATTTTGTATACGAACCCGGTCAGTTTGCTTTACGAGGTGGCATTCTCGACATCTACTCTTATGGGAATGAAAAACCGTATCGGATAGAGTTATTTGGAAACGAAGTAGACAGTATTCGTTTATTCGATCCCGAATCTCAATTAAGTGAGCGAAGATTATTGCAGGTAACGATTATCCCCAACGTAGAAACTCAGTTCAGTTCCTCCATAAAAGTTCCTTTACCCGAGTTTCTTCCAGAGGATACCATTATTTGGGTGAAGAGCTGGGAAGTGATTGCTGAAAAAATGGACGAACAACTTGCATCCTTTCAATCCTTTATCCAATTACCACCCGATGCCAATGTGCAGGAGGGCTTTGAAGAGGAGGAAGTAGATCAGGCTCATCACCCGAGTGAGGATGATTTTTATCTCTCCTCCGATTTGGAATCGCTATTAAACAAACGTCATGTGGTAGAGTTTGGATATCCTTCTGGGAAAGCAGTACTAGAGTTAGAAGGTACTACCCGACCGCAGCCCTCCTTCAATCGCCGGTTCGACTGGTTAATCAGCGATCTGAAAGAAAAAGAACAGGCCGGTTATCAGGTTTTTATTTTCGCTGAGCAAGTAAAACAGTTAGAAAGACTGAATAGCATTTTTTCTGACTTACAAACACAAATCGATTTTATTCCGATTAGCACAGCCATTCATGAAGGATTTATAGACGATCAGTTGAAGATGGTTTGTTATACCGACCATCAGATATTTCAGCGCTACCATAAATACCGGGTTAAGCAGGCCTATAATAAAAATAAGGCCCTCACCATAAAAACGCTGCGTGATTTACAACCGGGAGATTATGTTTCGCACATCGATCATGGCGTGGGCGTATTCAGCGGGTTGCAGAAAATAGAAGTGAATGGAAAATGGCAGGAAGCAGTTCGGTTGCTTTATAAAGATTCTGATATTTTATATGTAAACATTAACTCACTGCACAAAATTTCTAAGTTCTCTGGTAAAGAAGGTACCCTGCCAAAAGTGAATAAACTGGGAAGTGATGCTTGGCAAAAACTGAAAGAAAAAACCAAAACCAAGGTTAAAGAAATTGCATTCGACCTAATTAAACTATACGCCCAACGCAAGGCCCAGCAAGGTTTTGCGCATAGTCCCGATAACTACATGCAGCACGAGCTGGAAGCCTCTTTTATTTACGAAGACACACCCGATCAAGGCAAAGCCACCGCTGACGTTAAGAAAGATATGGAAAGTGAAAGTCCTATGGATCGATTGGTTTGCGGCGACGTAGGATTTGGTAAAACGGAAGTGGCCATTCGCGCCGCATTTAAAACCTGTCTCGATGGTAAACAGGCAGCCATATTGGTTCCTACCACTATTCTGGCCTTCCAACATTATAAAACCTTTAAAGAACGGCTGAAAGATTTTCCGGTAACCATAGACTATATCAATCGGTTTAAGTCGGCAAAGGAAAAAAAGGAAACCTTACAAAAACTAACAGCTGGAAAAATAGATATTATCATTGGTACCCACGGATTGCTGGGTAAAGAAGTGGTTTTTAAAAACCTCGGGTTAATGGTGATTGACGAAGAACAAAAATTCGGCGTTGCCCATAAAGAAAAATTGAAAACCATCAAAGCCAGCGTTGATTGCTTAACCCTTACAGCTACTCCTATTCCTCGCACGCTTCAGTTTAGTTTAATGGGGGCGCGTGACTTAAGTATTATCAATACCCCACCTCCTAACCGTCAGCCTATACAAACGGAGTTGCACGTTTTTAACGACGATTATATTCGCGAAGCCATTTATTATGAAACGGAGAGGGGAGGGCAGGTTTTCTTTATTCATAACCGAATTCAGGGATTAGCCGAAATGGCCAATATGATACAGGGTCTTTGTCCGGATATTTCTATCGGCTACGCCCACGGACAATTAGAAGGCCATGAATTGGAACAGCGGATTCTAGATTTTATAGAGCGAAAGTATGATGTGCTGATTTGCACCAACATTGTAGAGAGTGGCGTGGATATTCCGAATGTGAATACGATTATTGTAAATAATGCCCATCATTTTGGGCTCAGCGATTTACACCAGTTGAGGGGTAGGGTAGGGCGCAGCAATAAAAAAGCTTTTTGTTATTTATTGGCACCCCTAGCTACTTTACCTGCTGATAGCAGAAAAAGATTGCAAACCCTAGAGCAGTTCAGCGACTTGGGCAGTGGATTTCAAATAGCGATGCGCGACTTAGATATTCGCGGTGCGGGCAATATGCTGGGCGGTGAGCAAAGTGGATTTATGGCAGATATCGGATTTGATATGTATCAGAAAATATTAGATGAAGCCATACGTGAGTTGAAACGCTCAGCCTTTAAAGAAGTTTTCCGCGATGAAATTATTCAGCAGGATGAATATGTAAGCGATTGCACCATCGACACCGATCTCGAAATATTAATTCCGGATGAGTATGTAGAAAGCATCACCGAGCGACTTTCCCTGTATACCCGATTAGATAATTGTGAAAAAGAGGAAGAGATAGTTGTTTTTCAGCAAGAGCTAGAAGATCGCTTTGGCCCGATTCCCCAACCGGTAAAGGACTTAATGATAACCATAGTCTGCCGCTGGAAAGCTGTGGATATTGGCTTCGAAAAAATTACCCTTAAAGACAATACAATGCGCTGTTACTTTATCAACCGGCCCGATTCGCCTTATTTTGAGTCGGATCTGTTTAGGAGGGTATTGCTATATCTGCAGGAAGGAACCCACCAGGCACGTTTGAAGCAAACCGGTCGGATGTTTTTAATGGTGGTAGACCATATCAAATCTATGCAGGATGCTCGGCGTTTTTTACAAGCGATGCACCAAAATCTTTTTCCAAATAAAATTTCATCCCCTACGGCTAACGCCACTTCTGAATCATAGGCTAAAAAAAGCGGTACCTATTCAGATACCGCTTTAAATACGTGGTGTGTTATTGATTAGAAGTTTTGCTTCGCAACGCCATCTTTAATAGCTTGTAAGGCTTTTGCCTCACCTAGAATAGCAGCCATTTTATTTCCTTTTCCATCGTGTCCGGCTGCCATGTATCCTCCGCGGGCTGTTTTGGTAATCACAGCGTCTTGCAGTGGAACATTTTTTTCTTTGGTTTTAAGGCAATATGCTTTAATCATTTTTGAAGTGTCCATGTGGGTTGAGTTTTTGTA
>CAMBUH010000249.1 GCA_945870985.1 Chitinophaga pinensis | reverse complement strand
ACCATTGGTAGTTGAGGGAGCGGGTGAGCGTGGTACGGGCGGAGAAGAGAATATTTTGATATTGCCAGTCGGCATGTAATTCGGTAGATATATCAATCCAATGCCGGGTATAATCCCGGGTGCCAATAAAAGCGGCATAATTAAATTCCATATTTCTGGCCAATCGCTCAATGCGCAGGCCTACTTTATTAAATCCCTTTACCCAGCTAATATCAACGGTTTGACTATTACTGCCCGGACCAATACCGGCACCCAGCACTTGACCATTATGGGTATATCCCTGCCGAACATAGGGGTGGGTATAGAAGCTATTCCCCTCCAGCACTAATTCGGGGGTGGGTAAACCCATTTGGGTAAATTCGGTGGCCAATTCCAGCCAGGTGCCCTTCTTTTTAAGGGGGAATAATTTACGAAATCCGCCTACAAAAGCTCGGGGATAGTTCACATCAGCTATCAAATTAACAGGCGTGGGTACGCGGTCGTTTCGGCCATACTCCAAATAGAATTCCGCATGATCTTTCGGCATTACATATCTGGCGAATACAGAACCCAGGGCCGCTTTTTTGCCAGCTTTTTGGGTAGCCGAAACCACTATGCCAGCAAGGGGTAGCATATCAGCGATACCAGACACATCCGATGCATACTGATAGGCAGCTTGCGCAACACCGAGGTAAAGACCCTTAACCCATTTGGGTTGCCAGTTAATGGTGAGGCCTGTCATGTAGCGATTGGCCTCGTGCTTAGGTTTGTATAACCGTACGCCATTAAAGTAGCGGTTAGTATCAGCCGGGAAAATTCCGGAGGACTGTAGCTGACCCGCAATTATTTGTCCTTCAAAATCTCCGATGCGCGTATGAATAGGCCGGGTAGTATTGGCAGTAAAATGCAGAAATCCCTGTGCATTATTACTCAGCACCAGGGCATTGTATCTGCCGGGTCCCCACCAGTAATTTTCAGTTGAAATACCCAAAGAAATGGCACCTAACTGATAGCGAATAGCGGATTGTCCGGGTAATATCTTTTTATAGGTAATCGTGCTAAACCGCTCGGGCATATCAATATTATTCAGCAGGCGGTAATAAGTAGCCCAGTACCCATCAAAATGTTCGGTGGGGAATGTTTCGAAATGTGGATTGGAGGCATATACCAACTGCGGCATCAACTGAACTGAGAATTTCCCAGCCTTCCACAAAATGCCTCCTGAAACAAGTGTTTGCAGTCCCTTAGCAGGAATCATAGCCCCATCATTCCATCCAAATGGGTGGTGGGTATTATACCCTATGGTTACGGAAACGGGAAGGAGTTGAAGGGATGAATTTTTCCCCGAGAAATTTCCTTTGAAAAGAAGCACGCTATCGGGAAAGGGAAGTAAACTATCCAGCAGATGGAACTGCTGCAGATAGTTTTGTTGGAGGAGTGAGGTTGGGGAGGAAGTGCCAGTAATTAGTTCTTGGCGTCGGTGGTAATCGGCAAGGCTGTGGGAGCCACCGGGGGAGAAATAGTTTCCGCCCTGGGAAAGGGCAGAAATTGAAAGCAATAAAATGAAAACTGAAAGTAAAAGTCCTTTATGCAACATGGAAACAATTAAGTGCTTTGTGCATCATTACCTAAAAACTCAGACATTGTTAGATTTTCGCTGGCATTGATATTTTTCCGATAGATCACATTTAAAAATGTCATCCAAAGGATTTTACAATCTAGCAGAAAAGACTGTTTATCTACATAAAATACATCTAATGCAAACTTATCCTGCCAGCAGATGGCGTTTCTACCATTTACCTGTGCCCACCCTGTAATACCTGGTTTCACCAAATGCCTTCTTGCTTGTTCAGGAGAATAACGATTTAAATATTTCATTAGGAGAGGTCGGGGACCAACCAGACTCATATCTCCTTTGATTACATTAATTAATTGCAGTAGCTCGTCAATAGAAAAAGATCGCACTATTCTCCCTATTTTAGTGAGTCTAACATCATCTGGGAGGGGTTTGCCTTCATTATCGAAAGCATCCCGCATAGTTTTAAACTTAATTATATTAAAAGGTACACTGTTCAACCCAGGCCGTTGCTGAAAAAAGAAAACACTTCCCCTATTAGATATCAATAGTAAAATAATAGTAACTAAAATAATGGGGGAAAGTAAAATCAGAAGTACGAAAGCAGCAAAAAAATCCCCTAGTGGTTTAAAAATAGTACTATAAAAAGAACTAAACACTACTTAAATATTGAATCTAATGCAGAAAAAATACGATCAAAATCAGTATCGGATAAATTTGAGCCACTGGGTAAACACAAACCTTGCTCAAACAACTTCTCACAAATGCCTGAACCAATAAATGATGATCCCTCATAAACCGGTTGCATATGCATAGGCTTCCATAGAGGACGGGAATCAATATGCTGTTTATCAAGTATTAAACGAACATCCTCGCGAGAGATGCCAGCTGTAATAGCAGGATCAACCAAAATAGAAGTTAACCAATAATTACTGAAAAAATCATTCGTTGGCTCTGTTTGAAAGATTATTCCGGGAACACCTTTAAAATAATCGCGATATCGTTTATTGTTGTCGCGTCTTTGCTGAACCCGAAGATCGAGTACTTCCATTTGTCCTCTTCCAATGCCAGCAACAACATTACTCATTCGATAATTATACCCAATTTGAGAATGTTGATAATGGGGTGCTTCGTCTCTGGCCTGTGTTGCCAAAAATCTTGCCTGATCAATATAGTGCTGACTTTTAGATACCAACGCACCCCCTCCGCTAGTAGTAATTATTTTATTTCCATTGAAACTAAGCGCAGACATTAATCCAAAAGTACCACAGGCCTGGTTTTTATATTTAGACCCGAGAGCCTCTGCAGCATCTTCAATAATTGGAATACCATATTTATCTGCGATTAGCATAATTTCATCCATCTTGGCTGGCATGCCATATAAATGAACAGGAATAATTGCCTTAACAGAATGATGCTTATACTTTTCTAATGCAGTTTCCAAAGCTTCCGGACACATATTCCATGTATCTTGTTCAGAATCAATAAAAACAATTTGTGCATGCTCATATGAAACCGGATTAGTTGTTCCGCAAAAAGTGAAACTCTGCACCAGTACAATATCATTCGGTGTAACCTCTAACATTCGAAGTGCAAGATGTATTGCAGCAGTTCCTGATAATAATGCGGCAACTTTGTATTCGAGTTGCTCGGAAATAAATTGGGAGATATCGTTTTCGAAACCAGTAACATTAGGGCCCAGCGGAGCTATCCAATTAGAAGCAAATGCTTCAGCAACATATTTCTCTTCGGCTCCACCCATGTGTGGAGATGAAAGCCATATTTTTGAGTTTGTCATTATAATTAATTACTCGTTCGAAATTTCCTACAACAGTTACATAAAATTGTTTATCTTTTCTTACAACTCAATCTTTTCCTACAAAGGCTAAAATGCTTATAGTAATTCCTTGAATTACATTTCCTCCAATTCCAATATGAGAGCAAACATTTATAACAACAA
>CAMBUH010000248.1 GCA_945870985.1 Chitinophaga pinensis | reverse complement strand
CTGCCAAAGTGCACGAATTGATGGAAAAAATTGCCTCCATCGCCAACTTGCATGTATTGGGAGGTGTGCAACCTGAAAAACTAAAAATCGTAGCCGTGATTCACGGTCCGGCTGCCATGTACATTATGAATAATTCGGTATATCAGCAGAAATATGGATCCAGTAATCCAAATATCCCTTTGTTTCATGCACTCAGAGAGGCGGGAATTCAGGTATTTGTATGCGGTCAGTCGATGATGAAGCGAAATATCGATCCGGCAACTATTTCCCCTCATTTGGGGATTGCCCTTTCTGCAATGACCACCCTAAGCACTTATCAGCAGCGCGGGTATGTGATGCTCAAATTGTAATATCAGAAATTAGGATGGGTTCCGGTGTAATTCATTGGGGTGATTGCTAGTAATTCTTTTTTTAAGGAAGCTTTTACCTTTAGTTGCCGAATGAATTGTTGAATACTTTCTCGGGTAATCCCTTGTTTTCCACGAGTAAGTTCTTTTAGGGCTTCATAGGGATTGGGATATTGCTCTCTACGTAAAATGGTTTGTATGGCTTCTGCAACTACTGCCCAGTTTTGATTCAGATCTTGTTGTATTTTTTCTTCATGCAACACCAGCTTATGCAGTCCTTTTTGTAAAGAGTTGATAGCAATAACAATATGCGCCATGGGAACCCCGATATTTCGCAAAACGGTAGAATCCGTTAAGTCGCGTTGTAAACGGCTGACAGGTAATTTGGCCGAAAGATGTTCCAGCAGGGCATTGGCTAAACCCAGGTTTCCTTCCGCATTTTCAAAATCGATGGGATTTACTTTATGTGGCATGGCCGATGAACCTACTTCGCCTGCTTTGGTTTTTTGTTTAAAATAGTCCATGCTGATATAGGTCCACACATCCCTACTCAAATCAATTAAAATGGTATTGATTCGTTTTAATGCATCAAAATGGGCAGCCAGCATATCGTAGTGTTCTATCTGCGTAGTAAACTGTTGTCTTTCTAGGCCCAATACATCCTGCAAAAATTGATTGGCCAGTTTGGGCCAGTTTTTATGTGGGAAGCTTACCTGATGGGCATTGAAATTACCCGTTGCCCCCCCAAATTTGGCAGAATAGGGTATCTGGGAAAGCAGTTTTATTTGCTCACTGATTCGTTCATGAAACACTTTCCATTCCTTTCCCAATCGGGTAGGAGAAGCGGGTTGGCCATGGGTTCTGGCCAGAAGGGGAATGTCTTTCCACTGTCTTGCTTGTTTTAAAAGTAGGGTATTCAATTGCAATACGGCTGGCAAATACGTCTCTTCTAAACAATGTTTCCAGCTAAGGGGAATGGCGGTATTATTGATGTCTTGCGAGGTGAGTCCAAAATGAATCCATTCTTTTAAGTGTCCGATACCTGCTTTGTCTAGTTGTTCTTTTAAAAAATATTCAACCGCTTTTACATCATGGTTGGTTACCCTTTCAATTTCTTTTATTTGCAGCGCTTCTGCCGTGCCAAACTGATCCATGCCCGCTTGTAATTTCTTTTTAGCGGCAGCAGGTAATTGAAAAAACTTCTGCCTGGCAAGAAAGTAGAAATATTCCAGCTCAACGGCTACGCGGTAACGAATCAAGCCATATTCAGAAAAATAATTGGCTAGTGCGGCGGTTTGTGAACGATATCTGCCATCAATGGGCGAAAGGGCGGTTAACGAGCTAATTTCCATGAAAACTTGGATTGGTGAAAGGCTGATTGGCCTATTGGTGCAAAGATAACTAAGCTTGAGCGCTTTTTAAAGAGAAGGATCATTAATCACTGTTTTTACTCGATAGAAGCGGGGAATTGTTTTTCTTTGCACAAAATTGAACGTTGAAGCAAGCAATTCGGGTGGGGGCTGTTAGTTATTTGAATACCAAACCTTTTATTTGGGGTTTAGAGCAGTCGCCTGTTTCGAGCGAAATTGTTTTATCCCGGGATTTTCCAGCTGCTATTGCCCAGCAATTGAAAGATAACCAGCTGGATATAGGATTGCTGCCAGTTGCTGCCATTGCTCAGTTACAGGAATCGTTTATAACAGCTGATTATTGCATTGGTTCGGAAGGTCCGGTTGCATCGGTCGCAATTTTTAGCGATGTGCCTTTGGAAGAAGTTACTACTATCTGGCTCGACTATCAAAGTAAAACATCCGTAGCACTCGCACAAATACTGATGCATGAATATTGGCACCTCAAACCCCAATGGAAGCCGGGGGATGCAGATTTTATCAATCGTATAGGGGGAACTGAGGCAGCGGTAGTAATTGGCGACCGGGCATTAGAACTGATTCCCAAACATAAGTATATGTACGATTTAGGGGCTGCCTGGACGGCACACACCGGGTTACCCTTTGTTTTTGCTGCTTGGGTAGCCAATAAAGAATTATCTACCAATTTTTTAACTGAATTTAATGCAGCGCTTAAATGGGGCATTGAGCATATGGATCAGTTGATTGCTCAAATACCTCCGATGGGATATGATATTGATACCTATTTTCATACAAACATCCGCTTCGAGTTAACGGATGCCAGCAAAGCGGGTATGGAATTGTTTTTACAGAAATTAGCGGTGCATACCATTGTATAGGGCTGCTTTAGCTGGTAAAACTTTTGTAATATTGAAGGGTATATGCGATTAATCATTATCACTATTTGCTTTAATAATTTGCCCGACCTGCAAAAAACGCTTGCTTCGGTAGATACTCAAACGCTACCACCGGATGAGCATTGGATAATAAATGGCTCAACCTCAGGCGATATTGCCGAATGGCTGCATCAAAGTTCTCAACCTGCTTATCGAAAAATTGTAAATGAGCGCGATAAGGGCATTGCGGATGCCTTTAATAAGGGCATTCAACTTGCAGGGGAGGGGATGATACAACTGCTGAATGCCGGGGATGAATTACTGCAGGTGGGGGTATTACAAGCGGTAGCCACCTTTTTACAATCCCATGCTGATGCTGCCTGGATAAGTGGCAAGATTGTTTTAAAACGTGGGGGTGAGTGGGTAGAAGTTGGCAAACCATTTGATGCAGCCAAACTTTATCGTGGTATGAGAAGTGTATCTCATCCCAGCTGGTGGGTGAATAAGCAAACCTACCTAAAGGCCGGGCCTTATCAGTCGCAATATAAAATTGCAATGGACTATGATATGATGTGCCGACTGCCCAAGGAAACCTATGCTTTTTTCCCTTTTGCTATGGTTCGCTTTGATGATACAGGCATCAGTGCAAAACAATACCTGGCTTCTTTGGGTGAGAACCAACGGGTGTATGAATCATATGTTGGGTATTCACTTGCTTGCCGGCTCTGGCAATTTCGGTTACGCAGTTTGCACAATCTTTTGCAAACCCAATTGGGAAAGCAGCTGTTTAAATGGAAGAAGCAATTAGGTGGGGAGAATTGGTGATAGTGATAGTTAGATGATTACTTTTTTATGGAAATTCTTCCTGTATCATCAATTCTGTTAAGTAGTAGTCCCGGTTTATTTTCTGCGATATATTCATCAATTGCTTTTCGTGAGCCTCTCC
>CAMBUH010000247.1 GCA_945870985.1 Chitinophaga pinensis | reverse complement strand
TAAAATGATACTACAAGCATATGCGTAATACTACTTTGGCACTGGGAGCCTTTCTTGCAGGCATTACCATTGCAATGGGTGCTTTGGGCGCACATGCATTAAAGGATATCCTAAATGCAGCACAATTGCAGACCTACGAAACGGCTGTGCGGTATCAAATGTATCATGTATTCGCTCTGTTGTTGATAGGCATCTTTCAAAATCAATATCCTCAGCTTGCCCTAAGCATTTGTAAAAAGCTGGTGTTGATCGGCATGCTGCTGTTTGGGGGTTCTATTTATTTGATACTGCTACTTTCGCACCTCTCCATTGCCTTCCCTTTCTGGATTTACCTGATTACACCCATGGGCGGACTATCCTATATTTCCTCCTGGCTGCTATTTGCTGCCAAATTGTACCAGGTATCTCAAAAAGTGGAAAACTGATCAGGCATTTTGCAGTTTTGCACATATAGGGTGAAAAATGTAAAAGGCTTGTAGCATAACTTATATTTGTTATCATGGCTAACTCTCTAAAAAAGAAAAAAGCTCCTCCACCGCCCGATTCGGCTGAATTAACACCCGATCAGGAACAACAAGTAACGGTAAAGGAAGTGATGCAAGACGAGCGTACCAGTAAAGTTACTGGCGTTTTCTTTTTGCTGTTTGCGGCTTTTCTGTTAGTAGCTTTTACCTCTTACATTTTTACTTGGCAGGAAGACCAGGATAAATTGTTTCAATGGGGCATACGGATTTTTGCCGTGAAAAAGCTACACATGGAAAACCAACTGGGCGCGCTGGGAGCTTTTGTTGCCCATCAGTTTATTTATAACGGTTTTGGTCTCGCCGCCTATTTCTGGTGCACCACCTTCTTTGTGCTCGGGATGAATTTTCTTTTTGAAAAGAAAGTATTCAGCCTTGTACGCAATATTAAATATGTGCTAGTAGGGCTGCTTTTATTCAGTCTCACATTCAGTTTCGCCATACCTGCCAATGGTTTCCCATGGGGTGGGGCTGTGGGAGATTGGCTCTTGCAATGGATAGGTGGGTGGCTGGGCTATGCAGGAACTGCCGCTTTATTAGCAGCTACCTGTTTTGCCTTCTTTATCTGGTGGTTCAATCCCATATTCCGCTGGCCCGCCAAGAAAATACAACCTGCTCACATTCCTGTTCCGGAAACCGACCATTTTGTGGTACCTGAAGACGATGAAAAACCCGTTTTTCAACAATGGGATAATCAAACCAATCCCTTAGAAGGTGCCAAGCTAATGATTCACGATGAGGTGGCTCCTATTCCATCTGGTAACACTCTCAAACAAAAGCCGGCCGAGTTAGCATTGGATATGGCGGAAGATGAAATGGAAGAGGAAGATGAATTTCCGCTGCACGAAACAGTACCCGTTATTCCCGCCAAATCATCTGCTGCTCCGCTTGAATTAGAAATTAAAGAATCGGCAGCAGAAACAAAAGAGCCCGATGCCTTGCCCACTGGAAGCATCGGTACGAAATACGATGCCACCCTCGATTTAAAGAACTATAAATATCCCTCGCTTTCTTTATTAGAGCAGCATGGCAGTGAAAAAATTGTACACGACCCGCAGGAGTTGGAGACCAATAAAAACCAGATTATTGCCACCCTCAAGAATTATGATATCTCTATTCAGCGGATTGCAGCCACAGTAGGCCCCACCGTTACGCTTTACGAAATTGTTCCTGCCCCCGGCGTACGCATAAGCAGGATCAAAAATCTCGAAGATGATATCGCCCTTAGTTTGGCCGCACTCGGTATCCGCATCATCGCTCCCATACCCGGAAAAGGAACTATCGGTATAGAAGTACCCAACGTGCGCAAATCGTTGGTGAGCATGAAAACCCTGTTGGCATCGGATAAGTTTCAATCCAACGCTTACTCTCTACCCATTGCCATTGGTAAAAAAATTGACAATGAGAATTTTATTGTAGATCTCGCCAATATGCCGCACTTGTTAATGGCAGGGGCAACGGGCCAGGGTAAATCAGTGGGAGTAAATGCAATACTGGTATCCCTATTATACAAGAAACATCCCTCACAACTAAAGTTGGTATTGGTAGATCCCAAAAAAGTGGAGCTTAGTTTGTATCGGGTTATTGAAAAACATTTTCTAGCCAAATTACCTGGGGAAGAAGAATCCATTATTACCGATACTAAAAAAGTGGTGCATACATTAAATGCTTTGTGCATAGAGATGGACAACCGCTACGACCTACTAAAAGAAGCCGGTTGCCGCAATATTCGTGAGTACAACGAAAAGTTCACCGACCGCAAACTGAATCCACTAAAAGGGCATCAATACCTACCCTTTATTGTATTGGTGGTAGATGAATTTGCCGATTTGATAATGACGGCGGGAAAAGAAATTGAAATGCCCATTGCCCGATTGGCACAGTTGGCAAGGGCCATCGGTATTCACCTGATTATTGCTACCCAGCGACCTTCTGTGAATATTATCACCGGAACCATCAAAGCCAATTTCCCGGCGCGCATAGCATTTAAAGTATCCAGCAAAATTGATAGCCGCACCATCTTAGATGCCGGAGGAGCCGAGCAATTGATTGGGAAGGGAGACATGCTGATAAGTTACGGTGGTGAAATTACCCGATTGCAGTGTGCCTTTGTTGATACACCAGAGGTAGAAAAGATATGTGAATTTATAGAAAAACAACCCGGCTATCCCGAACCATTCCGCTTGCCAGAATATGTAGATGAAAAGGAACTGGAAGGAAAGGATTTTGATTCCAATAACCGCGACCCACTTTTTGAAGAAGCCGCCCGATTAATTGTTACCAGCCAAATGGGATCCACTTCATTAATTCAAAGGAGGATGAAATTGGGTTACAATCGGGCGGGCAGACTGATGGATCAGCTAGAAGCTGCCGGAGTGGTAGGAGCCAATCAGGGCAGCAAAGCCAGAGAAGTATTGTTTAAAACAGAAGCCGAATTAGTGCAATTTTTGGCACAATTATAGCATTTAGCCAACATTTTAGGCTATTTTACCGAAATCTGCCAAGAAAGAATTGATATACTGTATCTTTGACCGCTTAAAAAAAATAACCCGCATGAAACAACTATTGCTGTTGGTAATGATGGCTTCTTTTTCCCTAGTTGCTGCTGCTCAAAATGATCCCGCTGCTAAAAAAGTACTGGATGCCGTTGGTGCCAAAGTAAAAGCTTCCAAAGGGATTTCTGCGGCCTGTAACCTGGTTTCCATCAGCAGCAAGGGAAAGCAAAATGGTAGCAAGTCTATCTCCGTTATAATGAAGGGAGAAAAATACCAAATGAAGCAGGGTAAGATGGAAGTGATTTGCGATGGACAAAACGTATATAGCTTCGATGGCGACAAAACCATCACCAAAACAACCATGGCTGAAAGCAGCAATTCCCTCAATCCACAAAAACTATTGACAGGAGCATACGACAAAGATTTTACGTATAAATTATTACCCACCCCCGGCAGTTTTTACGAGATTGAAATGAAGCCCATTGATACCCGGAAAAATTTTCAAAAAATAAATTTGTTTGTTGACAAATCA
>CAMBUH010000246.1 GCA_945870985.1 Chitinophaga pinensis | reverse complement strand
CACTATCTCCTTCTGTAATAAAGAGGGTAGTTTGGTTTTGTAATAGGATAAATTCTTCTTTGTTTTTAGTCGGCGGCTCCTCATTAAAATGTACACGACAATCGCGTAATTTTTTGTTGTGCAGATTGGCTTTTTTGGCTCTTTCGTTTGCCAATTTTTTAATACCTGCCAGTTCTTTTCTTTCCCGCTCATTCTGCTCTATTCTCTTCTTCAGTGCCTCTGCCACAGAGGGATTGCGGTGTAGGAAATTATCCAGTTCTTTGGCTAAAAAATCCAGTACAAAATTCTTCATGGATGGGCCGCCATCAAAAACAGATACGGAGCCCAGTTTGGTTTTGGTTTGACTTTCAAAAACTGGCTCCTGTACCCGAACGGAAATGGCTGCTACAATGCTGGTTCGAATATCGGAGGCTTCGTAATCTTTTTTAAAGAAGTCGCGCACTACTTTCACATAGGCCTCGCGAAATGCTTGTTGGTGGGTTCCACCTTGGGTTGTGTATTGTCCATTTACAAACGAAAAAATATCTTCACCATAATCGTTGTTATGCGAAATGGCCAGTTCAATATCCTCCCCTTTCAGGTGGATGATGGGGTAACGTAATTCGTCGGCGGAGGTTTTCTTTTGCAATAAATCGAGCAACCCATTCTTACTTACATATTTCTTGCCGTTGAAATGGATATGCAATCCTGCATTCAAGAAGCAATAATTCCAAAGCTGGTTTTCGATGTATTCATTTTTGTAGTCGAAATGCTTGAATATTTGCTCATCAGGCAGAAACTCTACCAAGGTACCGTTGGCCTCATCGGATTTACTCTCTTTATGATCTTTCATCAAGATTCCTTTCTCAAATTCAGCGGTTTTTTGCTTGCCCTCGCGATAAGCGGTTACCCGAAAATGCTGACTGAGGGCGTTCACCGCTTTGGTACCTACCCCATTTAACCCCACACTCTTCTGAAATGCTTTGCTGTCGTATTTGGCACCAGTATTTATTTTACTAACAACATCCACTACTTTACCCAGGGGAATGCCCCTTCCATAATCGCGGATGGATACAGTTTTAGCAGTAATTCCAATCTCTACTTGCTTCCCAAAGCCCATGGTATATTCGTCGATGCAGTTATCCAGCACTTCCTTTATCAATACATATATACCATCATCCGGAGCCGAACCATCCCCGGTTTTTCCGATATACATGCCTGGACGTAGCCGGATATGTTCACGCCAGTCGAGCGACCGGATTGAATCCTCATTATATTCATTATTGATTACGGGTGTTGCCATAGTCTTTCTCATTAATGCAAATCCCTGCTTTCAGGGGGGTACAAATCTAAACACCTGAACGGCTAGCCCAAGTTTAATTTTCTACAAAACAGCATTTTATGTGGATAAACTATAATTTGGGTGATTTCACCTGATTTTATTGTAAGGTTGCCCTTATTTTTAACAATCCTTACACCTATTTCACATATTGAAACCGATTTGCAGCTGATTGCCCATTTGGCAGATCAACGGGAGGAGGAAAATGACCATTTTAAGTCCTTTTTAGCTAATCAGGATCCAGTAGGTATAGATTTGAGGGTTTTTGCCCTTCAGGCTGCTATCACCCCTCAAATTGATTGCAGACAGTGTGGAAACTGCTGCAAAACACTTATGATTGAAGTTACCCAACCAGAAGCCGAGCAGGTAGCCCAATTACTGGGAGTAGAAAGTGACCAATTTGTTTCAGAGAACCTAGAAAAAGGGATTGGGCAACGAATGATCATGAATACTATGCCCTGTCGCTTTTTAGAGGAATTATCCTGCACCATTTATACTGACCGTTTTGCCGGATGCAGGGAATTTCCGGCCCTACACTTACCGGGATTTACCGCCCGCTATTTTACCACCCGGATGCATTACGGTCGCTGCCCAATTATATTCAATGTACTGGAAGCCCTAAAAAAAGAGTTGTCATTTTTTACGCCAGATCTTCCCGTTAGTGTGTAATTTTAATGATGCAGGTATTTTTTGGAGTTGACAGAATTTTATCCCAACACCCAAGTTGGAAAAACGAATCGCTGGGTTTAATAACTAATCATGCCGCCACAACCCGTGACGGAACCCCAGCCCGAGAGGCTATGTTGCGCCATGGATTTTCTTTACAAGTGCTATTTTCTCCGGAACATGGATTGGATGTGAAAGGAGCCGATGGGGCAGCGATGGAGGATGGTAAAGACTGGCTAACCGGACTACCCGTTAAGAGCTTATACCGACAGTCATTTGCACCTGATTTGGAAGATTTACGTGGGCTAGACCGTTTAATTTTTGATGTACCGGATGTGGGTGCCAGATTTTATACCTATCTCTGGTCGCTCACCTATTTAATGGAAGCCTGTGCTGCTGCTGGAAAGCCGCTGGTGGTGCTGGATCGACCCAACCCTATTTCCGGTATGCTGGATTTAGCTGAAGGACCTATGCTGGAAACGGAACAGTCCTCTTTTATAGGTAGATGGCCTATCCCCATTCGCCACAGTTGCACGCTGGGTGAGCTAGCCAAGTATTTTAAAGAAGTTTACCAGATAGGCGTTGAGTTGAAAGTGATTGCCTGCACTGGTTGGGAAAGATCGCAATTTCAGCCTGATTGGGGAACGCCCTTTGTGGCCACTTCTCCGGCTATTCAACAATTTGAAGCGATGTTGTTATATCCCGGCTTATGCTTGCTTGAAGCCACTAATATTTCTGAGGGACGCGGCACGGAACTTCCATTTATGCAATTCGGAGCTCCTTGGATGGATGGCAATCGGGTGGCGAAAACCTTGTACGATTTATCGTTGGATGAAGTATCGCTGGAACCCGTTCGATTTACCCCCGATTCCGGAATTTGGGCGGGGATGGAATGTAAGGGAGTACGATGTTATTTAATGGATACCCCCCATTTTCAGCCGGTATTCTGGGGTCTCATGTTGTTGAAAGTAGTGAAGGATTTGTATCCCAGTGATTTTTCTTGGGCATCCTATCCAACTTTGGCTAATCCTACTGGCACAAAGCACCTGGATAAATTATTAGGTGTGCCCAATAGTGAGGCATTATTCGATTTATCTATACCGGCTTTCCTATCGAAGATAACCCGACTTACGCAGGTACAGGAATGGAAAAACAACATGAATAAATATCTTTTATATAGTTAATAAACAATTAGTTACAATATTTATATGAAATTTTATTGTATATATTTTTCATTTCCAAAACATTTGGCAATTTGCTTTTTTTTTGGTATATTAAGTTTCCCATTTGTTTTGCAGGCACAGCATACCTACACAATTGAAACCCTGCCATCCAACCCATTGGGAAGCAGTTTTCGGGGTTTACAAGTGGTATCAGACCAAGTAGTTTGGGTAAGTGGCAGCAAGGGAACAGTCGGCCGTTCTACAGATGGAGGTGCGCACTGGCGTTGGCAGCAGGTTGTGGGGTATGAAAAACGGGATTTCAGAGCTATTGTCGCCTTTGATAGTTTAACCGCCCTAATAATGGCTGTAGCCGAACCGGCTGTAATTTTGCGCACAGGTAA
>CAMBUH010000245.1 GCA_945870985.1 Chitinophaga pinensis | reverse complement strand
TCTTTCTTTTCAACCTCAGAAATGATTTTTCGCATAGTTTGTACTACAAGGGCAGGGTGCTGACCTGTAGCAGTTTCCCCACTCAACATAACCGCATCTGCACCTTCCAGCACAGCATTGGCAACGTCGGTAATTTCACTGCGATTGGGTTTTACCCGATCAATCATGCTCTCCATCATTTGGGTGGCCACAATAACCGGTTTGGCACGATGGATACATTTGCGAATCAATTCTTTTTGGATGAGGGGTATTTTTTCTACTGGCAGTTCAACACCCAAATCACCCCGGGCAACCATGATACCATCGCTTTCAATAATAATATCCCGAATATTTACCAGCGCTTCCGGCTTTTCAATTTTAGCAATAATTTTGGACTTGCTGTTTTGCTCTTTTAATAGTCTGCGTAAATACACAATATCATCCACGCTCCGCACAAAACTTAACGCTACCCAGTCACACTTTTGTTGAATGATAAAATCCAGATCCACTAAATCTTTTTCTGTAAGCGCGGGTAAAGAAATTTTGGTGTCCGGAAGGTTAATGCCTTTCTTAGAGGATAAGATACCGCCCAAGGTTACCGCTACTTTCACATCTCCGTTATCTTCAATGCTTACTACTTTTACTTCTAGTTTACCATCATCAATCAAAATAATATTACCTACTACCACATCGCCACCCAAATTGGGGTAAGAAACATAAATTTTTTCCAAGGTACCTATACATTTCTCGTTCGTAAAAGTGAGCACATCGCCAACTTTCACTTCTAGGGCGTTGTTCTCAATTTCGCCTACCCGTAGTTTTGGTCCTTGCAAATCTGCCAAAATTGCTATGTTATAGGGCTCCGATTTATTAATATTACGAATATGATCGATGATGGACTGTTTATCTTCATGACTACCATGAGAAAAGTTCAACCGAAAAACATTTACACCGGCCTGAACCAATTCGAGTAATTTTTCGTATGTATCGCAGGCAGGACCTACCGTGGCAACAATTTTAGTTCTATGATTCACGTGGGCAACACCTGCCTGCTTATCCATTTCTTTATGCAGGTACTTATCGAGATTTTTAGACATACTGTAATAATTATAAAAAAGAACCGTGAGAAAAATAGCGGGATTAGCTCGCTAATATTTTTAAAATTCTAAACCATTCATTGGGAATTTTCTGTTTGGCTTTAACAGCTGTATCCAGGGGAATATAATTCATTTTATTATTTTGAATTCCCACCATCACGTTGTGTTTCCCA
This sequence comes from Chitinophaga pinensis, assembly GCA_945870985.1. GTDB lineage: Bacteria > Bacteroidota > Bacteroidia > Chitinophagales > Chitinophagaceae > Sediminibacterium > Sediminibacterium pinensis_C. The sequence continues at coordinate 2,305 of CAMBUH010000245.1, read as the reverse complement.
CTCAGCAAACATTCTACGGCATGGTATCCCATTCGAGATGCGATCAGTCGATCGATACAGGTAGGTGAGCCCCCCCGTTGAATGTGCCCCAAAATACACACTTTGGTATCTGCGTTGGGTAAGCGCTGTTTGATGATTACAGCAATTTCATTGGCACCTCCAAATTCATCTCCTTCCGCCACTACAATCAGGTTCACCAGTTTCTTTCTTTTTTCTTTCTCGGTGAGCGAGGCAATCAATTCTTCAATATCGGTTTTGGTTTCCGGAATCAGGATATTTTCGGCACCGGTAGCAATACCGCTGTGTAAAGCGATATATCCAGCATCTCTACCCATCACTTCTACAATAAATAAACGGTCGTGTGCATCTGCCGTATCCCGAATTTTGTCGATAGCTTCCACCGCGGTATTAACGGCAGTATCAAAACCAATGGTAAAATCAGTTCCAGCTATATCTTTATCTATAGTGCCCGGTAATCCTATACAGGGGATATCAAATTCATTGCTGAACTTCTGTGCCCCAGTAAAACTCCCGTCACCGCCGATAATCACCAATCCATTGATACCATGCTTCACTAAATTCTCGTAAGCCTTTTTTCTACCGTCAATTTCAAAAAATTCCTTGCTCCGGGCTGTTTTTAAAATGGTGCCTCCCCGCTGTATAATATTCGCTACTGATCGGGAATTCATGGAGATAATATCATTTTCAATCATGCCGTTATACCCGCGCATGATGCCAAACATTTCCATTCCATGATAAATTCCAGTTCTCACCACCGCCCGAACCGCTGCATTCATTCCTGGAGCATCCCCACCGGAGGTAAGAACGCCAATTCTGCTAACTTGCTTTGATGCCATGTGTAATAAATATAACTAAGAATCTAAATATCAGTAAAATAAAAAATAGTCGTGTTCTTCTATTCGTGATCAAAAATAAGCTTTTGAAAATAAATACCCGTGGTTGTGAACAACTCAAGCATCAGTTTCATCATTTATTAATAATTATTACGCTTTTTTATTAGCAATCCTATAATACCTCTCAATACAAACACTTGTTAGTAAGAAAATAACCTTTTCATCAATGATTAATCCCGCTTTTTGCAAATGGTAACCCGAAATCAAAAAGGGTTACTAAAAAGTGCCCATCCCTGATTTACACTTCTGCAGAAGGATTGATCGGATCTATACCACGTAGGCTTCCGGATGTAGATAGAATAGCAAACCGAACAAACATATCTTCACTATACCATTTTTCTTGCCGTGTTTTTTTAATCACTTGCTGATGCGAATGCATTCGATAAGCAAATTGCTTCATATGCTCCTTAGATTCCCACACACTAAAAGTTGCCTGCTTTATCCAGGGAATTTCTCCAATACCAACGGAAGTAATAAATCCGGGAGTACTTAACATGGTAACTGCAACTGGTTGAACGTTTTTCCAAAAAGCCCTCAATTGAGATAACCGGATAGTTGCCCTGGTTAAAACAGCGATTCTGCCGGTATAGTCTGCCCCATCCGGTGGATATGTACCAAATACTGCTTTGCCATTCCAAGTGCCATGCCCTTCGAGGGGTTGTAGCATAATATCATATCGCTCACAGTTAAAAAACTTCCACCAATTGGTTAGAAAAGTAGGTACGCAATTTTCTAAGTGTAGGGTTGATTGATCTGTGATAATTAATACTGCCCATTGACGAATATCGGGTACAATATCAAAAGTCCCATTTTTTCCGCAGCCCATTAAACGCCAGAAAGCAATTTTTCTTTCCACCATCAGAAAAACACGAAATATCGCCATAGAAATAAATCCGGCCCAAAACAACCAGGGGGCATACCGAACAATTATTAACCGTGCTTGCATTCGTATGGATTTATTAAGGGATTATCCCAATTCATCTTCCAATGTTAATACTCTTTCAACTACCGACTCTAATTGTGTGTTAAGTTCTGCTACTTGTTTTTTAAGGCTACTATATTCTTTTTCCAGTGAAGTAAACTTTGCAGGAACTGCATAATTATCAGGTTCGCCCATTGAAGATTCGAGTTGCTTAATTCGGGAGGTATTTTTTTCCAATAACGCTTCCAGTTCTTGCAGCTTCTTTTTTTCTCGTTGCAGTTGTTTCTGCTTCTCACGATACTCGGGTTGAGATTCCCTTTTATCGGAACTGGAGGGAGGTGCTATTTTTATATCGGCTGCCTTCTCTGCTGCTGCTGTTGATTTTGCAATTCCCTCGTTTTGTTTAGCCATCCGCTCATTCCAAGCTACCCATTCATGATACCCCCCTTTAAATTCTTTAATCCGATGG
>CAMBUH010000244.1 GCA_945870985.1 Chitinophaga pinensis | reverse complement strand
TACAATCACATTGCTGAAATAATCCTGAAAGGCTTTGGCTATTCTTGATATCATAGCTACGCTGATCAAAATTCCCAGGATGCCTAATACGCCCCAGATAAATTCTGATTGGGTACGGGAGCCGGTAACAATAAATTTTTTGCCGGCGTCAAAATAGCCTGTTTCGTAGGGGTGAAAGGCATATATGTCGAGCAATTTCCCAAAAAAATAAGGGTCGAGCATAGAAAATGACTGGTTAATGGCAGCCAGTAATAGGGCCAATAATACAAGCCAGCGGTAGGGTTTCAGGTATTGCAATAATAACTTCATGAAATACTTTTTTCGGCAGAAAGGTTCGTAAAGGGGCAAAGTTGTAACAAAGAACCCAAATCAGGGTATTTTTTTGATTAGCGGGTGCCTGAGCGGGCATTTACTAAGCAGGGTTATCCCCTGTTTGTGCAAAACTATCAGATACGGGTAGATGGGGGAGGCGCCCGAATTGCAGTAAATTACATAAACTATTTTTTTATGCGTTGGAGAAAATTTAATGGAGAAGCTATCGCACAGCCTATTCAGGATGCTGTGCGGGAAACCATTCATCAGGAAACAGAACAGGGCATAAAACTGAAAGTTTGTATTGGAACCGATAGTCAGGTAAAAGGTGAAATTACCGAATTTGCAACAGTGATTGTGTTTTTACGCGAGCATGCCGGTGGTTTTATGTTCATTCACAATGATAAAATGAAACAATCCTTTCACATTAAAGAAAGAATGCTTATGGAGGTTGCAAAAAGCATTGAGGTAGCCTATGCCTTATGTGATATATTTATTGAATATGGAGTTGATTTGGAAGTTCATGCCGACATCAACACCAATCCACAATTTAAAAGCAATGATGCTTTAAAGGAAGCAATGGGATACATTCTTGGAATGGGATTTGCCTTTAAAGCTAAACCGGAAGCCTTCGCCAGCAGTTGCTGTGCCGATAAAATGGTGAACTAGCTTTAGGCAGGGCTGCTCAATAATAAGTGGTTATTACTTTCAATATACCCTACCAACTCTTCTTTGCCACTTTTGGTTTCGGCACTGGTAACAAAATGTCGGGGCAAGAATTGCCAGGTTTTTTTCAGTTCATCTAAAAATTCTTGTACATGTCGCTTTACAGCACCGGGCTTTTCTTTATCCGACTTGGTAAAAACCAAACAAAAAGGCACTTTCCATTTTTCTAGTTGACTTACAAATTCCAGATCAACTTTTTGTGGAGAATGTCGGCTATCAATTAACACAAAAACTTCGGAAAGATTGGTTCTTTTTGTTAAGTAGTCGGCAATCATTTTCTCCCAGCGAGCTCGTTCGGTTAGCGAAATTTTCGCATACCCATATCCCGGTAAATCAACCAGATACCAGTCATGTTTTTTAGACTTGCCCGATTTGCCACTGGAAACCGTAAAATGATTAATCAGTTGTGTTTTTCCCGGTGTTGCGGAAGTTTTGGCCAGATTTTTTTGACCCGTGATTAAATTAATCAGCGATGACTTTCCTACATTACTTCTGCCAATAAAAGCATATTCAGGCCGGTCGGGTGCAGGACATTGCGTAACCAAAGCGGATGAAATAAGATACTTGGCCTGGTGTATGGGCATAAAAAGAGGTCATTAAAAATTCGGTTATTTCTTACGCTTGATAACCAAACTGTCTGCCGGATATTTATGTTTGATACTGTCACGTACCGCTTCACACCAATCAAACAGGGTTTGTTTTTCCGCATCACTTAATCTGGCTTCTTTGTGAATAAGGGTATAAGATTCGAGCGGCATTTCTCCTTCTTTCACCTGCTCGATACATTCTTCCAGCTTTTTATATTGCTTGGCAATGCGGTAGCCGCTAAACTCATTTAAATTGAAATGTTTTTTTCCGTCGGTAACATGATCATTTAGCCACCAGGCTAGGGGTTGAATCTCTGCATATAAAGGGTAACGGGTATTATTGGAATGGCAATCATTACAAGCCTTATCAAAAATCTTAGTAACGCTATCGGGTATCGGGTAGCTTAGGCTAATATCTTTCGATTTGTCGCCTGAATTATTTTTTGCAGGTCTAAATGCCTGCATAACTACAAAGGCTACCAATAGGAACAATAAAATTTTTTTTATCATGGGGAGTTGTTTGAATGATTGTTCTGTAAAATACGCAAATAATTAATCAGTTGTTTCAGTGATTAGCACCTGTCCTGTCATCTCTGCAGGAATAGGAATCTGCAGCAACTGCAGAATAGTAGGTGCCAGATCGCCAAGTTTCCCCGATAGCAGCTTGCCTTTGTAAGAGGCATCTATCAGAAACAGCGGAACCGGATTAAGGGTATGGGCGGTATTGGGGGTACCATCTTCATTAATCATAAAGTCGGCATTTCCATGATCGGCAGTAAGCAGTATGGAATATCCATGGGCTAAAGCAGCGGTAACTACCCGCTGAACACAGGCGTCTACCGTTTCAACTGCTTTTATGGCAGCGGCAAAAACACCGGTATGCCCAACCATGTCGGCGTTGGCATAATTCAGACAAATAAAATCTGCTGTTTCTTTTTCAATTTCCGGAATCAGCAGGTCGGTAATTTCCTCTGCGCTCATTTCGGGTTGTAAATCGTAGGTAGCTACTTTTGGGGAAGGAACCATAATTCGGCTCTCTCCAGTAAAAGGGTTTTCTCTACCTCCACTGAAGAAGAAAGTAACGTGCGGATATTTTTCTGTTTCTGCTATCCGGATTTGTTTTTTTCCATGCGCTTCCAGCACTTCTCCCAAAGTGTTAATGAGGTTATCATTGTTAAAAATCACCCCTACCTGCTGAAAGGTTTGGTCGTACTGCGTCATTGTAGTAAAGTGCAGGGCTAATTTTTTCATCCCCCATTCTGGAAAATCTTGTTGGGTAAGCACGGTGGTTATCTCGCGACAGCGGTCGGTTCTAAAATTAAAACAGATTACGGCATCTCCTTCCTGAATGATGGCAACCGGTTTACCATCGGCCTCCAATAATACGGTGGGCTTAATAAATTCGTCGGTTACACCAGCTGCGTAGGCATTTTGTATGCCATCTCTCGCCGAAATCGCGGAAGGGCCTTCTCCTTTTACTAGGCAATTATAGGCAAGCTGAACACGCTCCCATCTTTTATCTCGGTCCATCGCATAATACCTCCCACTTACGGAAGCCAGCTTTCCTCCTGATTGAAGTAGATGTTCTTCTAGTGTAGTAATATATCCAAGTCCGCTTTTTGGGTCTGTATCTCTACCATCTGTAAAAGCATGAATGTAAACTTCTTCTAATCCTGCTGACTTACATAAATCGCAAAGGGCTTTTAGGTGGCTGGTATGTGAATGCACACCGCCATCACTTACCAAACCCATTAGGTGTAAGGGCTTTTTGTTGATTTTGGCATATTGAATGCTTTCTTGAAGAACAGCATTGGTTGCCAGTTCTCCTTCCCGAATGGCCACATTAATGCGCTGTAACTCCTGATATACAATTCTGCCGGCCCCCAAATTCAGGTGGCCTACTTCACTATTTCCCATTTGGCCTTCGGGTAATCCTACGGCTTCTCCGCAGGTAATGAGG
>CAMBUH010000243.1 GCA_945870985.1 Chitinophaga pinensis | reverse complement strand
AATGTGGGTATGATTTTTATGCTCGCAATTGAGCAGGAATATGATGAACTGGATATGGCCATTCGAATGTTCCAAAATTCTATGATGCGACTCAGATATTCATCAGTTCCCGTAGTTACGGCTCCGCATGGACTAACCCTGGGAGGCGGATGCGAAATGAATATGCATGCCGATGCTATTTGCGCGGCAGCGGAAACATATATAGGACTGGTAGAAATGGGCGTAGGACTGATACCGGGTGGTGGTGGCACCAAAGAATTTGCTTTACGTGCCAGTGATGAATTACATGCCGATGAGCCAGAGACCAATACACTCAAAGGAAGATTTTTCTCTATCGCAACTGCCAAAGTAGCTACCTCAGCTCACGAAGCCTATGGTATGGGCATTTTGAGGAACGGAAAAGATAAAGTGATTATGAATATTGGTCGCCGCATTGCGGAAGCTAAAAAAGAAGTACTGGAAATATCCTCTGCTGGTTATGTGATGCCGGTGCAACGAACCGATATTAAAGTATTGGGCCGGCAGGCACTGGGCGCACTATTGGCTGGTATCAATGGAATGTGGAGAGGTAAATATGCCTCCGAGCACGATGCCGTTGTTGCCCGAAAACTGGCTTATGTAATGTGTGGCGGAGATTTAAGTGAACAAACCTTGGTATCTGAGCAATACTTACTGGATTTGGAAAGAGAAGCTTTCCTCAGCTTATGCGGTGAAAAGAAAACACTGGAGCGGATTCAGGGGGTATTAAAAACAGGAAAGCCAATAAGGAATTAATTGTTAGTGTTGCTGTTTGCTAGAAATCATTTTTTCGCTCAACTAATCCGGTAACCGCTTATCTATAAATAAGGTAAGCTTATCCATTTTTCAGCGTTCACGTCAGTATTACAACTAACTTCAGGTTATAAACTATTTGCATTATCTGTTATGGACATTACCTTACAGGTTTCCGCTGTTTCCAAATCATACGGCTCAATTCAGGCACTGAAAAACGTGAGCTTTTTGGTTCCCAGGGGAAGTGTATTTGGAATACTAGGGCCCAATGGAAGCGGGAAGTCGACCCTGTTGGGAATATTGCTACAAATTTTACAGGCAAACAACGGAACTATTCAATGGGTAAGCAAAGAAGGTAAGCCGCTAAGTAGAAATCAATTGGGTGCGTTTTTAGAAACCCCCAATTTCTATCATTATATGTCTGGCTACAATAATCTCAAAATTACCAGCGCAATTAGTGGCAGAGGAACGATTGCTGAGATTGATGCCATCTTAGATCAATTAAAATTAGCACAGCGAAAAAATAGCAAGTTTAGCACTTACAGTTTAGGAATGAAACAGCGTTTGGCAATTGCTGCTGCTCTGCTAGGCAATCCTTCTATTTTAATACTAGATGAACCCACCAATGGTCTAGACCCGGAAGGCATTGCCGAAATCCGCAACCTGATTCAGCAATTGGCTGCCCAGGGAACTACCATTATTATGGCAAGCCATCTTTTAGACGAAGTTGAAAAAGTTTGCACCCATGTTGCGATTCTTAAAAAAGGAGAACTGCTAACCAGCGGAAGCATCCGCGATTTAATGAGCGGTGAAGAAATCATTCACTTGGATGCAGCGGATCTGATACACTTACAGCAAATCTTGCAGGGATATCCCGGAATCACTTCTACGAAAATAGAAGGGGATTCGCTAAAAGTGCATGCCATAGGTGGAGCGATACAACTGGACGACATCAATCGATATTGTTTTCAGCAAGGGATTGCACTTCGGCAACTTACGCTGCATAAAAAGAGTCTGGAAACAACTTTCCTAGAATTAACCCATTAAGCATGCTTCGCAATATTATACATATTAGTAAAGTGGAGTGGATGAAAATCAAGCAGTATCCTGCCTGGTGGATTCTTATCGGTATAGTTGCACTGTCATATCCGGCAACCATTGTTGCAGCACACTCCGTTTACGCAAATGCTACCGAAGGTACCAGCGATGCAAAGATGCTTGCCAAAATGATATTGGGTAATCCATTCAGCTTCCCTAATGCCTGGCAAACCATTGCCTATTTTTCTTCCTACTTTGTTTTATTGCCAGCTATACTGGTAATCATGCTCATCACCAATGAATTTCAATACAAAACGCACCGACAAAATGTAATAGATGGTTGGAGCAGAACACAATTTATTACCGGCAAATTAATCGATGTATTTATCATTACGCTTTGGGTAACTTTGATTTATTTTTTGGTTGCACTCTATTTTGGCGCTACCAATTCGAATGGAAACTGGTATGATGCCTGGACGGAATTTTATTTTGTAGGGTTATTTTTTATACAAACTTTTTCACAACTCTCCATTGCTTTCTTGCTGGGTTTTCTATTGAAGCGAGCATTTATGGCTATGGCATTTTTGGTGTTTTACTATATGGTATTGGAGAACATATTGGTAGGCGTTGCTAAATGGAAGCTTAACGATTGGGGTAGGTTTTTACCCTTTGAAGTTTCCGATCGAATGATTCCAGCTCCTGGATTCTATTCTAAATTTAGTGACGACATGAAAAATAGTTATGAACTAACCCTCGCAAAAATTCCAGAACATACTTTCTTTACACTTTGTATTACCCTTGCGATTTGGCTAATTTGTTTTCGGATTTTCAGCCGCAAAGATTTATAGTTTTTTATCGGGCAATATTTGTGCGATTGCCTGCTGAATAGTGGGATACAAAAACTGAAACCCGGCTTCCTGAATTTTTTGTGCACTCACCGTTGAACTTTTCAACACTTCTATACTCATTTCTCCCAGCATAATTTGTAAAACCCAGGCAGGTACCGGCATCGAAAAAAATCTATTTCCATAGAGATATTTACCTAACTGATTATTCAGTTCCCGATTAGAAATTGGTTGCGGTGCTACTGCATTATATACTCCGGAGACTGATTCATTTTCTATTGCATACAAAAACATCCTGCACAAATCATGTAAATGAATCCAGCTGATTATTTGGTTACCTCCTCCTAATACAGCAGCGACCCGAAAATAAAGTGATTGTAGAAATTCAGGCAGGGCTCCTCCTGATTTATCCAACACAATCCCTATTCTGAATATGGCCAATCGCTTTTGCAAATCTCCTACTGGCAGTATACTTTCTTCCCATTGCCGGCAAGTATCTCCCAAGAAAGCACCATCAGCAGGATAATTTTCAGTAAACCCGTTTATCCGGCTTTCATCGGTATCCGGTCCATACCATCCAATAGCAGAAGCGCTAAAAACACCTTTCACCTGATTGGGAATTTGGGAAAGTGCTTGTACCAAGGTTTTGCAACCCTCAACCCGACTTTGTAAAATTTCTTCTTTTCGTTTACTGGTCCACCGCTCATCAGCTACACCGGCTCCGGCAAGATGAATGATATAGTCTGCCTGATGAATGGCAGTAGCTTCTATCCAGTATTTTTCAGGATTCCAAAGCGCATAAGAATAAGGAAATGCATTTTGTGCAATCGCCTCAGGAACCTTACGGGTAATGATAATAACGTGGTGATTGGCTTCCGATAATATTTTGGATAATTGCCGGCCAACCATGCCTGTTCCACCCGTAATTAAAATAGTTGCCATAGCTTACAAATTTGGG
>CAMBUH010000242.1 GCA_945870985.1 Chitinophaga pinensis | reverse complement strand
AATATTTGTAATGTTATATATGAATTACTCCCTTCTTTTCCATCGTTTCTGGGCTTTATTTATAATGTTGTCCGTATTTTCTTCCCCAAACACACTTTCCGCAGCCCCTCCTACATCCAATAAATTGAAAGGGAGTACCGTATTAGTCTATACAAAAAATGGAAAAGGCTATGTGCACAACAATATACCCGCAGCGGTTGCCTGCCTGAAAGAAATGGCTGCTGAAGAAAAATTTACGGTGGAAGTAACCGATGATGCTTCCGTTTTTACCGAAGATAATCTGAAAAAATATCAGTTGATTGTTTTTACCAGCACCAATAACGACGTGTTTGATACGGATGCCCAACGCCTGGCATTTCGACATTATATAGAAGCTGGGGGTGGATTTGTTGGGGTACATTCTGTTACCGGCACTGAGCGTAACTGGACCTGGTTTAAAATGATGCTCGGGGAAACATTTTCTTGGCATGCCCGCTTTCAGGCCTTCTCACTGAAAAAAATTGATAAAGCGCATCCTTCTATGGCGGGTGTGCCCGATCAGTGGACGCGGGAGGATGAATGTTATTTTGGTAAAGAACTTTTTCCAGGAATGAAAGTGTTACTGGTGCATGAAGTGAATTCTCTGAATCCGGCGGATTCCGTTAACATCAAAAAAAATATGGGCACTTTCTCTCAATATTATCCCGCTGTTTGGTACCAGCAATTTGAAGGAGGAAATATCTGGGTTACCACCCTGGGGCATAGTAAAGAAAGCTATCAGGATGCAACCTATCGCAATCACCTGTTACAGGGTCTTCGATATATCGCTTCACAATATAAAGGACTGGATTTTTCGAAAGCAACTTCCATTTCTAAAGATGACCCATTAAAATAAGTATATCCCATCTCTTCCATCCAACTCCCACCTTTTTATGCATAAGTTTATTAGTATTTCTTTGCTGATGATTTCCCAAGTAGTAAACGCGCAGCAACCCGTAAGATTAATTACGGTTGACCCAGGACATTTTCATGCAGCCCTTGTTCAAAAATCAATGTACCCGGGGGTAGATTCCAATGTGCAGGTATATGCACCCCAGGGCCCCGATTTACAAATGCACCTGAATAAAATTACCGCCTACAATTCGGCAAAACTTACTCCCACCCATTGGAATGAAATAGTATATTCCGGCACCGATTTTTTTACAAAAATGATGCAGGAGAGAAAAGGCAATGTGGTGGTGCTGGCAGGAAATAATCAATTAAAAACGGATTATATTCTTCAATCGGTTCAAGCTGGTTTTAACGTGTTTTCCGATAAACCCATGGCCATCAATTCAGAGGGATTTGAAAAGTTGAAAAAAGCTTTTCAAACTGCTGCTAGTAAAAAAGTATTGTTGTATGATATCATGACGGAGCGCTACGAAATAACCACTATTCTGCAAAGGGCCTTGTCTATGCAACCCGATTTATTCGGACAATTAGAAAAAGGTACACTTGAAAATCCTGCTGTTACCAAGGAAAGCGTTCATCACTTTTTTAAATACGTATCCGGAGCACCCCTTACTCGCCCCGCTTGGTTTTTTGATGTAGCGCAGGAAGGAGAGGGCATTGTGGATGTAACCACCCACCTGGTAGATTTGGTTCAATGGGAATGTTTTCCGGAAAAAATCATTCAGTACGAAAAAGATATTCGTTTACTTTCTGCCAAAAGTTGGAATACCTCGCTTTCACCCGCGCAACTAAAAGAAGTAACCCAACTGGCTGCTGTGCCTGATTATTTGAATAAGTATACCGATGCGGCAGGTAATGTTCAAGTAAAATGTAATGGTGAAATCAATTACCTCATAAATGGCGTGCATGCGAAAGTTTCCGTTATTTGGAATTACAGAGCACCTGAAGGAACGGGAGATACCCATTATTCCATCATGCGCGGCACAAAGTGTAACCTGGTAATCCGACAGGGGGCTGAGCAAAAATTTCAGCCTACGCTTTATGTTGAACCCATCAATGAAAATCAGGATGCCTCTGCACAGGTAAATCAGGCGATAGCTTCCTTGCAGGCAAGTTATCCTGGAATTGCCATTACTAAATCTAATAAAGGGTGGGAAGTAGTTATTCCGGCTTCTTATAAAGAAGGACATGAATCACACTTTGCTCGGGTTACCGAAAAGTTCTTGGGATACCTGAAAAGTAAACAGCTGCCTGTTTGGGAAGTGCCAAATATGTTGGCTAAATATTTTGTTACCACAGAAGCCAGAAAATTTGCTAATTTAAACAAATGAAAATAGCTGCTCCTGCTAAATTTGCATTGATAATAATGCTTTTTACTAGCACCCTACTTTTCGGTCAAAGTAAACCCGTAACCATCCTTCCGGGTAGTTACAATAATATTTATGATTTATAACGTGAAATTCCTGGTTTAGAAGTAAAACCATCAACCGATAAGTCTGGAGGAACCGTGGTGATTCAGGGAATTGGAAGTTTAACTAACCAAAGAAACCCGCTCATTGTGGTGGACGGAGTTATCTATACCGGCGATTTATCTGCCATTAATCCAAAAGACGTAGATGGGATAGATGTATTAAAGGATGCATCTTCAGCAGCTGCTTATGGAGCTCGAGTTGCGTTTGGAGTAATTGTAATTATCCAAAAAAAGGGTGCGGTAATTGGTGCTCAGCCCAAGGTTAGTCAGTATGATGCTTCTGCTTTTGCTTATTTTATTGAACATGCTACGAATATTCGGGTTTTTGGATTAAAAGATCAGGTATTAGTAGAAGGCGTTATCAAAGAATAAAGAAATAACCAATTGGTATTTATCAAAAAGCGAAAAGAAACCTTGATTAATTTGTCGGATATCAGTAGGGTAGAGATGATTCCTGAGTAAGGATTCGTTTTTACTAAGAAGATGCCTACATCGTTTTCGTAAATTATTTCCGCATCTTGGTTCATTTACTTTGCAAAAAAACTCACTTTCACTAAATTAAAAAAGGGAGCTGATTATGGGTGCTAATTTTTCTTTACAGGATAAAGTTATTGTGGTTACCGGGGGTACGGGCATCTTGGGAGGCGCTTTTGTTAAAGCCATTGCCGCGGCCGGAGGGATACCGGTAATACTCGGAAGAAATTCTGCCGTGGCACAACAACGTGCCGATGAAGTGATACAATCCGGTAGAACAGCCTTAGCCATTACCGCCGATGTGTTGAATGAATCGCAACTGATTGCTGCCCGCGAATTAATAGTAGATAAGCTAGGAACCATTAATGGATTAGTAAATGGCGCAGGCGGAAATGTGCCCGAGGGAATTCTGCCACCAGAAGGAAATATCTTCAATTTGAATATCGAGGGCATGAAAAAAGCCATGGATTTGAATTTGTGGGGTACTTTATTACCTACTCAAATATTCGGATCAGTAATGGCCGATCATGAAGGTGGCAGTATAATAAACATCTCTTCCGTAACTGCCCATCAGGTGGTAACCCGTGTGCTGGGCTATAGCATGGGCAAAGCGGCGGTTGATTGCTACACGCGGTGGTTCGCCGTAGAAGTGGCCAACCGGCTGGGCGATAAAATCAGGGTCAATTGCATCATGCCCGGCTTCTTTTTAACCGAACAAAATCGTGCCTTATTAACCCAACCCGATGGTTCTTATACCGATC
>CAMBUH010000241.1 GCA_945870985.1 Chitinophaga pinensis | reverse complement strand
TAATTTAATTATACATATTAAATAAAAGTATATAATAAAATTATATAATTAATAAACTGAAAATTCTTTCCCATTAATTGCTGAACTGGGGCTTTGTTTAACTAAAGTTCTCTAACCCAAATATTTTGAAAACTAATTGGTTCACTTTTATCACCATGCGACTGCAGTTTGATAGGGGAGGGGCCATGGGGGCGATATGTGGGAGGACCCGTATAGGGAGTATCTCCTTTTAAAACGGCATTGTTTTGTACCAGCACCCCATTATGAAATGCTGTTAAGGTAGCTGCAGTTTTCAGTGACCCATCGGCATTAAACCGGGGAGCAATCCATATCACATCATAGGTTTGCCATTGTCCGGGAGGTTTGCAAGCATTCACCAGCGGTGGATACTGCTTATAAATACTGCCTGCCTGACCATTTACATACGTGTCATTTTGGTAGTTATCTAAAATCTGTAACTCATATCCACCTGCTCCTTCTTTTACCTGAAGGGATGCCATAAATAAACCACTATTTCCCCTGGCTTGTCCAGATCCGGTAATGTTTTCCGGTATTCGGTATTCGAGGTGTAGTTGAAAATCGGTAAAGCTTCTTTTCGTTCTGATATCACCTGTTTTTTTATTCACCGTCATCACCCCATTTTCCAGTAGCCATTCTGCGGGTCCTGCCTTAGCATTGTCATTTACCCATTCGCTCAAATCATTTCCACCCAATAAAATAATTGCATCGGAAGGTGGTTGGCCCACCAGATTTCCTGGATTTACCAACCGGGGTACCGGTGTATAATATTCTGTTTCTTTAGGATCGTATTTCTTTTGGGCCTGGATGCCGGTTATGAGTAGTAGTAAAAAACAACTCAATAAGCAGGTTTTTTTCATGTATATAGCTTTAAACTTTGGGTAATGTATATCCGTTGTGATAGGGTTTCAGTAGGTAGTTGGCATTAACGTCACCATCTGTGAAACCTGCTTTTTCGGCATTCCAGTATAATTTTTTTCCGGAACGATACGAAATATTACCCATCTGTGCAACCGTTGCCACTGCAGCTCCGGCTTGAATAGAACAACGCAGATTTTCCATTTTTCTCGATTTAATTACCTCTACAAAATTTCCCCAATGCTTTTGCAAACCATTGTCGGAGGAGGGATGCAGGGGTTCGCTGATTTTATTTTTACTTTGTTTTTCTTCCACCACTTCCCATCCATTTCTATTTAAAATCAGCGTACCATTATTACCTATAAATGCAATGCCATGATCTCTTCCATACGATCCATTGTCTATACCCATAGCAGAATCCCACACCAGATTAAATCCATCAAATTCATATAAAGTAGTGAGTGTATCCGGCGTTTCTTCTGCCAATTCAGGATAGGCAAATTTTCCCCCCAACCCATCGATACTTTTGGGAATGGTTGCCTTCATACCTAATAATGCATAGTCTAATAAATGCACCCCCCAGTCCGTCATTAGTCCGCCCGCATAATCCCAAAACCACCGAAAGTGAAAGTGAAACCTGCTGCTGTTAAAAGGCAATAGAGGTGCAGGTCCAAGCCATTGTTTATAATCTACTCCCGCCGGAACAGCCGAATCGGGTACTACCTTTTTAGGACGCATCCACCCCTGATAACACCAAACCTTTACCGTTCGGATATTGCCCAACTTGCCGCTGTGCACCATTTCAATGGCATCTGCAAAATGTTGCTGACTTCTCTGCCACTGGCCTGCCTGTACCACCCGATTATAGCGTTGTTGCGCTGCCACCATTCTGTTACATTCAACGATTGAATTACCCACGGGTTTCTCTACATACACATCTTTTCCAGCTTCACAGGCATGAATCATCATAAGGGCATGCCAGTGATCGGGGGTGCCAATGATTACGGCATCAATGTCTTTATCATCCAGCAAGGCCCGGTAATCGGTATATTTTTTAATGGCCGAAATATCTTTATTTTTTGCGGTTAATTCGCTTAGCCGCTTATTCATTACACCGGCATCTACGTCACAAACTGCCACTAACTCTACGCCCGGAACATTCATGGCAGCCATGGCATTTGCCCAGCCCATCCCGTTCATTCCAATTAAGCCAACCTGCAGCGTATCAGAGGGGCCCAGCAATCTACTTCCAAAGATTTTTTTTGCTGAAACAGCGCTAGAAAGCATACTGCCTCCCACCAACATAGCGGACTGGTGAATGAATTTTTTTCTGCTAGTCATAAGTGTTCTTTAATTTATAAAGGAAGTTACCTTAATTTTATCATTTGTAAATCATTCGAATAAATTTTGGTAAAAGTTCTTTTTTGGGCGAATTCGTAAAAGCAATGAAGAATCGGGTTTTTTGATAACGAATTTGTACAAACTTATAAAATGTAACTAGCGGGAATATTTGCTCCCACTTGCTTTGGCCAGTAATATGCTCGGGTGGCTTCCATCCCTATGCAGGTTATTACTGGAAGTAGTATCTTTATATTCTAAACCTTTATTATGTATAATTCCCGCATCAAATACATACCGATTTTTTTAACTTGCGTATTGGCAGTTATTGCAATATCTGCAGTTGCTCAGGAGAAGGCAGAAAAAAGCGATGCAAGAAAAAATACCATCAAGCTAAACCTCACTAATCCGATGATTTTTGGGGGTAAGGCAATTGTTATAGGCTATGAGCGGGTGCTCTCACCCAATCGTAGTTTTTCGGTTGATATTGGTACCATGGCCCTTCCCTCATTTGGTTCGGGTTCGGTAAATGATTCCCTTAAATTATTGCCGAATGTAAGTCAAAAAGGGTTTCATATTTCTGCAGATTACCGCTTTTACTTATCTAAAGAGAACAAATATCCAGCGCCGAGAGGAGTATATATCGGGCCATATTATTCCTATAACCAATTTAATCGATCTAATTCCTGGAACCTAAAAGCCACCAATTACACCGGAAATGTGAATACCGATTTAGGGTTTCGGGTGCATACGATTGGTGTTGAAATGGGCTATCAATTCGTGTTTAATAAGAAATGGGTGGTTGATATGGTACTTGCCGGACCGGGCATGGGATTTTATAAGGTAAATGCTGCCCTGGCCACTACCTTGCCGGAAAATCAGAAAGGACCATTTTTTGATCAACTAAATAACTATCTGCAGGAAAAAATTCCCGGATTTAACAGAGTACTGGGTGAGGGTTCTCTTCGTTCTAACGGTAATTACAAAACAACCGCACTTGGATTTAGGTATATGATAAATGTTGGGTTTCGCTTCTGATAAAATTGTAAATTGCTCCTAAATTAAATAATATGAAAAAGTTGGTTCCTTTTGTTTTGTTCGTTTGCTTATTGCAGGCCTGTTCACCTTATAAAGAGTCTACGGGTGTTTGGGTGAATAAAGAAAAAATTCAGGGTAAGTCGTACAGTAGTATTTTTGTTATTGTAATGACGGATAATTTGGAAGCAAGAGCTTTATTGGAAAACAATCTAGCTTCACTTGCTCAGGAGAAAGGGTATAAAGTTGTAAAGAGTATGGATGTAATGCCTCCCAGATTAAAGGATGCCGCCATGCCTTCTAAAGAAGATATTATAAAAAAAGTAAAAGAGAGTAATGCTGATGCTGTTTTTGTAGCTTCCCTTTTAAAGAAAGAAGAAGATGTTAGATATACCCCC
>CAMBUH010000240.1 GCA_945870985.1 Chitinophaga pinensis | reverse complement strand
CGCTCAGGTGCCGACTTTTTGATGGTTGTTAATCAGGTAAAAGAGATGCTGGGTGCGAATGCCGTACCGCTTCAATTACCCATTGGTGCAGAAGATAATTTTATAGGTGTGGTAGATTTGATCACCATGAAGGGGGTAATTTGGGATATGGAAACCGAGGGAATGACTTTTAAAGAGATCCCTGTTCCGGATGATATGAAGGAGGAAGCTGATCATTGGAGAGCGAAACTGATTGAATCGGTTGCTGAATACGATGATAAACTGATGGAGAAATTTTTTGATGATCCCAATACGATTTCAGAAGCGGAAGTACATGAAGCTATTCGTAAGGCTTGCATTGATTTGAGCATCGTGCCTATGATGTGTGGATCTTCCTTTAAAAATAAAGGGGTACAAACAGCCTTAGATGCTGTGTGCAGATACCTGCCTAGCCCTGTTGATTTGGATGATGTTACTGGAACCAATCCTGATTCTGGTGAACCCGAAGTTCGTAAGCCGAATGCGAAAGAACCTTTTGCCGCACTCGCTTTTAAAATCATGACGGATCCGTTTGTAGGTCGTTTGGCATTCTTCCGTTGTTATTCTGGTCATTTAGATGCTGGTTCTTATGTGTTGAATGTAAGAAGTGGAAAGAAAGAGCGTATTAGCCGTATTATGAAGATGTTTGCCAATAAGCAGAATCCAATAGATTTTATTGAAGCGGGTGATATTGCTGCTGCTGTAGGGTTTAAAGAAATCAAAACCGGGGATACTCTTTGTGATGAAAACCATCCAATTACCCTAGAGAATATGTTTATTCCTGAGCCAGTTATCTCCGTAGCTGTTGAGCCTAAAACACAGGCAGACGTAGATAAAATGGGTATGGCCATTGCCAAGTTGGTAGAAGAAGATCCTACCCTCCGCGTAAAAACCGACGAAGATACTGGTCAAACTATTCTTTCTGGAATGGGTGAATTACACTTAGAGATCATTGTAGATCGTATGCGTCGAGAGTTTAAAGTTGAAATCAACCAAGGTAATCCTCAGGTGGCTTATAAGGAGTCTTTCACTCAAAAAATCGAGCACCGTGAAATTCTTAAAAAGCAAACCGGTGGTCGTGGTAAGTTCGCCGATATATATTTCGAAATCGGGCCAGCAGATCAGGAGTGGCTTACAGAGAATCCAGGAAAAGCCTTCCAGTTTAAGAATGATATTTTCGGAGGATCTATTCCTAAAGAATTCCATCCTGCTATTGTTAAAGGATTTGAATCTTCTATGGGTACAGGTGTATTAGCTGGATATCCTATGGAAACCATGAAAGTGAGAATTTTTGATGGTAGTTTCCACCAGGTGGATTCTGATGCTATGTCTTTCGAATTATGTGCAAAGGGTGGATTTAGAGAAGCAGGTAGAAAAGCAAAGCCAACTTTGTTAGAGCCTATCATGCGGGTAGAAGTAGTTACTCCAGATCAGTATATGGGTGATGTAACCGGAGACCTTAACCGCAGAAGAGGAATGTTAGAGGGCATGGACAGCCGCGGTAATTTACAGGTGATAAAGGCGAAAGTACCCTTGAGTGAAATGTTTGGATATGTAACCCAGTTGCGTTCTCTTTCTTCTGGCCGTGCAACATCTACCATGGAATTCAGTCATTATTCACCTGCTCCTAATAATATTGCTGAAGAAGTAATTGCAAAGAGTAAGGGAAAAGTGAAGATTGATGACTAATAGTTAACGTTTTTTCAAGTAATAAAAAATGCCCCTATTTGGGGCATTTTTATTGGTTGGAATAGCATTAAATTATCGGAATGATTATTTACAGTAACCAGTAATCAGTCCATCTGCTGCGGTAAATCCTTTGCCTTTTGATATTTTTAGCAGGGCACAGGCTTCATCCCTTTTACCCAGGTTAATGAGTGCAGCAGCTTTAAAATATTCTGATTTACCGTCGGTAGCAGATTTGGTAGCAAAAACTTTATCAAACCAGGGTAAGCATCGCTCCCACTGCTTCATGTTAAAATAGCAAACACCAATATTTTCGAATACGCCATAACTGCCATTACTGATTTCCGTTGACTTGATAAAACGTTGAGCGGCACCTTCAAAATCACCCTTGGCAAATAGGGCTGAAGCTTCATTAAAAAGTTGCTGGGCTTTCAGTACGTTCTTTTCCTGAACTGCCAGCTCGGGAATATTTCCGGCTGGAATGTTGGTGATGATTTCATTTCTTCTCACTAAAAGTGTTGAATCATTGGGAAACAATTTTAAAACACTATCAGCTAGTCGTAGCATTTGTGGCGTAGTTCCCTTTGGCACGGTAGTCATTTTTATATTGATTAACCCCTGTAAATACAAGGCATAGCCCAGTGATTCTTTTGAACGATACTTGACAAATTCTTGATAAGCTTTTTTCAGTGTTACCGAATCGGAATTTTTTACACATACTGCCACTAAGGTTTGATAGTACGTTTTTGCTCTGGGTTTAGAAAAATAGGCTAATGAGGCATATTTTAAAGCGCTATCACCCTTGTTTTGTGCAAAGTAAACATCCGCTTTCAGAAACTCGCAGTACATGATGTATGGGTTAGCTTTTATACCCCTGTCTAGGTAAACGAGTGCCTCATCGTATCTTTGCTTTTCGTATAGGTATCTGCCCAGTATTCCGTCAATGGGTTGTGCCGATGAGGTAACATTTGGCATACTAGGGAAAGCATTTAGCACACTTTCTATGGGTAATTTGAGTGGCTCGTTTTGTAAATCGGCAATTACCCTGTTTTGAACTACCAGTGACTGATAAGTAAGAAAAGTAACATAAGCACTTGGTAATAATAATAGGATGGCAATAAATGAATAAATGTATTTAAGGTTTTCTGAAAAAGTTTTACTGGGTTTGGGCTCTTCTGATTCCTCAGGTTTTCTAAAATCAGTTCCGGTATAAGCCATTAAATTAACTGCTGCAAAAAAGGCAAAAAATAATTGGTTAACTGGTCTTTCAATGGGGAAGTTAAATAGGGCATCCACCCCATACCCAATCATGGCAAGTAGAGAGAAGAAGGCAATGATTTTATTTTCTTGTCCTGCCGTTGGTGATAATACCACCCTTGCCGTATAATAGGCAATAGTAAGAAACAGACTCAGGAAAAGCAATCCCCCGGGGAAACCTAATTCGGCAAAAAATTCTAAGAAATCGTTGTGTGCATGCACGGGTACGGATAAATCATCCACCAACAAATTGGTAGGCGGAATGCTGGCAAATTTCCAGTTGCCATAGCCACATCCCATAATTGGATGCTGAAGCCCATATTGGAAAGCATGATCCCAAAGAAACAATCGTTGTTTTCTCGAATCATCATCTGAAGAGTTGATTGCCGCTACTCTATCCAGTACAGTTCCATATCCACTAGAACTCTCATCTACATAGCTGCTTTTGGCAGCGCTTAAAGACATCAGTGAAAAAAAATAGGCTATTATCAATCCTAAAAGTATTCCTCCTCCATTAAAAAATAAAATATCTTTATTCTTTTGTTTGTAATACTGAAAACCACAAAAGGCTAAATAGAAAAACGAGATACTAAATAGTGCAACATAGGTTGTTCGCGAATTGAGTAGATAAATAAGCCACACAGTTAGCATAAACACGAAAAAGTAAAATAGTTTTTTTGCTCCATT
>CAMBUH010000239.1 GCA_945870985.1 Chitinophaga pinensis | reverse complement strand
TAGTAAGTATTTCTTTGAAGGAAGTAAAATTTCCAAACCACTGGTTGATTATGACTCACACAATACAACTCAATTATCTGAACTAGAACTAATCAGCCTGTTGAAAAGTATAGGTTATCCGAACTTTTAATTCCATTCTATGCGTCCCATTAAATTAGCCACCATAGTCGGTACCAGACCTGAAATCATTCGCTTGTCTGAAATCATTAAAAAAGCTGATGCTTGTTTTGAGCATATATTGATACATACTGGGCAAAACTATGATTATACTCTTAATGAAATTTTTTTCGAAGAACTGGGTATCAGAAAGCCTGACCATTATCTGAAAGTAGCTGGAAACAATGTTGGAACCACCATCGGTAACATCATAGCACAGTCATATGAATTGCTGGCAGAAATTATGCCTGATGCATTGTTAGTTTTGGGTGATACCAATAGTGTGCTCTCTACCATAGCCGCCAAGCGCTTAAAAATTCCCATCTTTCACATGGAAGCCGGCAACAGGTGCTTCGATCAAAATGTTCCTGAAGAAATCAATCGAAAAATTTCTGATCATATAAGTGATATCAATATTGCTTACACTGAACATTCCAGAAGATATCTGCTGAGTGAGGGTTTTCGGAAAGATCATGTATTTGTGGTGGGTTCACCCTTATATGAAGTGATTCAGCAACATCTTAAACCGATAGAACAAAGTCAGGTGCTGCATCAGCTTGATGTAAGAAAAGGCAATTATATTTTGGTAAGTGCTCACCGGGAAGAAAATATCGACTTTCCCGATACTTTCCATCAACTAACCCAAGCACTTAATGCAGTCGCAGACAAATACCAAATGCCTGTTATTTTTTCTACCCATCCACGCACCAAAAGAAGAATAGACGAACAAAAAATTTCCTTTCATCCGCTGGTAAAAAATATGCAGCCATTTGGTTTGATTGACTATGTTTGGTTACAAAAAAATGCCTTCATTGTTTTGTCAGACAGTGGTACCATCAGCGAAGAGTCTGCCATTGGTAACTTTCCTGCCATCAGTATACGAACCAGTACCGAGCGACCAGAGGCCATAGATGCCGGGTCCATTATCTTGGGGGATATTTCTGGCAATGAAATTCTCAACGCTATAAAGGTTGTTAAAAATACCTGGCAGTCGGAGAATGCATCCATACCCGCTGAATATAAGGTACCCGATGTTTCTAATAAAGTGATTCGAATTATTCAGAGTTATTGTTCAGTAGTTAATAGAGAAATCTGGCGCAAAGCATGAAACAAAAGGTGTTAATTCTAGGTGCAGCCGGTATGGCAGGTCATATCATTACCGCCTACCTTAAAAATACTTCTGCTTATGATGTAATTACCATTGCTAGAGAAAATCAGTTATTTATTCCGGATTTTCAGTTAGATGTTACCAATTTTGATGAATTAAGTAAAGTTATTCAACAAACTCAGCCCGATTTCATAATTAATTGTATTGGAATTCTTAACCGGGATGCCGAAGATAATATTGATAAGGCAATACTAATTAATGCTTATTTACCCCATTACCTTGAAACAATAACAAAACACACTTCCACTCAATTGATACACATAAGTACCGATTGTGTTTTTTCAGGTACGGGTGGAAATTATAAGGAAAGTGATGTAAAAGATGGGAAGGGATATTACGCTCAATCTAAGGCACTTGGTGAAGTAATAAATGATAAAGACTTAACTATACGAACTTCTATAATTGGACCGGAGCTGAAAAATAATGGTATCGGATTATTGGGTTGGATCCTTAAGCAATCAGGAGAAGTGCGGGGGTACACCCAAGCTATTTGGAGTGGGGTTACAACATTGGAACTGGCTAAATATATTTATAGCTATTTGCAGGGAAGTCGATTGTCGGGAATTTTACATTTGACTAATAATCGGCCCATCAGTAAATTCGATTTACTTGAAATAATTAAAAAAGTATATCAACTGAACGCTATCTCAGTAGTTCCTTATGCTGACTATCAGAGCAATAAATCTTTTATTAATACCCGAGTGGATGTTAACTATACGGTTCCCGATTATCAAGTAATGATTGAGGAATTGAAAAATTGGGAAAGGAAATTTAGCAAACAATAATTGTTTTAATATGGAACAGGAACAACTTAAGGAATTAGCAATTCAAGCAACACAAAAAATAGCCCATGCTATACAGGGAGAGCAATTCTTTACTGAACCTTTTAAGCATGCAGTAATTGATGATTTTTTTCCATCAGCATTAGCAAATGAATTACTCAATCAATTTCCGGCTCCGGAATCGCCAGTTTGGGAAAGAACGCATGATGAGGATATTGAAATTAAGCTGAGAACAAAATGGGAAAGTGAATTTGATATTCCAGAAGGAATCATTGATGCTATTCGCATCATGAATTCATCTTACATGCTGAAAGCAATGGCTGCATTATTTAGCATTCCCAAATTAATGCCCGATCCCTATTTTTCAGGTGGGGGCTTAAATGCTACGGTGCGAAATGGGTTACTTGATGTACATGTAGATGGCAATTACCACGACGCTTCCGGATTAAATCGTCGCATCAATGCGATTCTTTATCTCAATCCGGGATGGCAGGAGGGCTGGGGAGGAGAGATTGGTTTTTATGATGCTACTGGAGAAAATCTAGTAAAAAAAATCCCTCCCTTTCATAACCGCCTTGTAATTTTCGATACCAATGATTTCAGTTTTCATGGGCTTCCCGATCCTTTAAATTTTCCCGAAAATAGGGCCAGACAATCTATTATTTTATATTACTACACCAAAGAGTCTAGGCCTTCTGATCAGATTAGCATTAATGACCCACATTCTGCCCTCTGGAAAAAAAGAAACTTTACAGATAAGCGTGGCAACAAAACCCGGGATTTTCAATAAAAGGAATGCGAATTTTAATTGTTACGCAATATTTTTGGCCGGAGAGTTTTCGTATAAACGACATGGCGCTGGGGTTAAAAGAACGGGGACATGAGGTATCTGTTTTAACCAGTATTCCCAATTATCCGGAAGGTAAATTTTTTCCGGGGTACTCATTTTTTGGAACAACAAAAGAAATATGGAACGGAATCTCTATTTACCGCTGCAGCCAAATACCAAGGGGTCAAAATAACTCAATATTGTTGTCACTTAATTATCTTTCATTTGTATTATTCGCCTGTTGGAAGGTTTTATGGCTTCCTAAAAAATTTGATAAAGTGTTGGTTTATCAGATCTCTCCTGTTTTTCAAATAATTCCCGCCTTATTAGCCTCTTGGCGTTTTCAAGCACCCCTGGTAGTTAATGTTCAAGACCTATGGCCTGAGACATTTGCATCTACCCGCCAGGGAAAGAAATCTTTATTCCTCAAATGGGTGGGTGCTATTTCTGATTATCTGTATCGAAAATCTGATTTACTGTTGTTACCATTCAAATCTAGTCAACCAATTTTAGAGAAGCGAGGAATACCGGAAAACCGCATGAGTTACTTGCCAAACTCTGTAGATACCTTTTATCTTCCCGTTGCACCCGACCCTCAGTTCGAATATTTATTTACCGGAGAAATCCATCTTTTATTAACCGGAAATTTAGGGGAAGCTCAGGGGATTGATTTAATTATTGAAGCTGCCGGAGAATTGAAAGAGATATATCCTCGGCTTCGCTGG
>CAMBUH010000238.1 GCA_945870985.1 Chitinophaga pinensis | reverse complement strand
CCGACCGTTTTTTACACTGGTGGGCAGCGCATATGAAAGAGGAATGTTATTATCGTTTTTCAGAAGGTATGGGGGTAGATCAAATCTGGCTGAACCTGGTGCCAGTTCTTTTTCCGGAGACGGGTATTTTTCTGCATCCCGGTGCCAATGTAGCTTATTGGAACATCCACGAAAGACAACTCACGGAAACACCACAAGGCATTCGGGTAAATGATGCTTACCCGCTATTATTTCTGCATATCAGCGGATATTCATTTGAGCAACCGGAATTACTATCTCGCCATCAAACTAGATATCATTTAGAAGCATTGCCGGTTTGGAAAAAATTATTGGATAGCTACCGCCAACTTGTTCAAGCAAATGGGTATGATACTTTTCATGCCCTTCCTTGCCTATATGCCAAATCATCTCCTTCTTCTCTTGGTATAATGAAAACTATTAATAAATGGTTGAAGCCAGTTGGGATTAAAATATCCAAAAATGCGGATGATTAAGTATCTTCAATCATACCTCAATACCAATTAATCAAAGTCTTTTAGAAAGAGATTGGATTGAAAGTAGGCATTGTTCATCCGTACTTTTTATATGACTTCAATTACTTCTCCCTTACATTATCTCAAATTATTGTATTTTAAACTCGCGGGGGATACACATTGCGCTGCCTGTAATTTTACAGGAAAACAAAAGGCAAAAAAAGTACTGTGGGATAATCTAATAAACGAATGGGAGTTGAGTACACAATGGGTAGACTGGTTTAATCTTCGGGAAGGGAAATATTGTGTTAATTGTCGGTGTTGTGCTAGAACCCATCAATTGTCTACTGGTATCTTGCAAGAAATAAACCTTATGGTTGCCGAAGAATTTACCAATCTGGATTCGGCATTTAAAAATTATAAAGTGCAGGCATTGCATATTGCTGAGATTAATTCTTTGGGTAATATTCATCCATTCCTTGCCCAATCTCCTAACCTGAGGTATTCTGAATTTTTATCAGCAGATCTGGCTATCCGATCCGAAAATCTGGAGTCCCTCTCGTACAATGATGATTTTTTTGATCTGGTACTTACCTCCGAAACGTTGGAACATGTTCCGGATATTGATAAGGCTTTTTCCGAAATTCATCGGGTTTTAAAGCCGGGTGGTAAACATATTTTTACAACGCCTGTTGTTTGGGACAGACCGAATACCCGCATTCGCGCTTTTATGGAAGATGGTAAGGTGATACATGTTTTTCCTCCCAGTTATCATGGTTCAAAAACAAAAAATCAATCCGACTACCTGGTATTTTATGAGTTTGGACAAGATTTGGTTGCCCGCTGTGAAAAGGCACAATTTCAAGTAGAGTTGCTTAGTGATAAAGAAAATGCTTCGTTAGTAACTTTTATTACTACTAAGCTATAGCGCGGCTTTGTTTATTTTTAGCACCATCACCACATTGTAATCTATATCACAATTGCTTACAAACAGTTCTTGGTATCCAATGCCTTCTAGCGCATCCATTTGTTTTTTCATATAGGCATAGCCCATATCGGCATGCACGTGATAAGGATTCATTTCTATTCCAATATCCTTACAATAGATTTCATAAGCCGGTTGATCGGGGAATACCAAAATCAGGTTTCCCCCATTTTTCAGGATACGGATAAATTTTTTGAGGGCATCAATTGTGTCGGCAAAATCTTCTATCAGGTGACTGGTATATACATAATCATAGGTGTTATCCGGAACTGGTATGGAATCTTTAATAACATCACAGGCGATATCCACCTTATCTTTTCCGGCATACGCATAGGGTTGTGGAAAGTCGATACCATCGCAGTTGGATTTTAGTACTTTGTCGCCTCCAAAACCAATATCGCATCCTTTTCCAATGCAATAGGAGAGTACCCATTTTCTTACTTTAGAAGTTTCGGAGGGATGTTGAAAACGAATACCGAACCAGCGGGATAAGGTTCCTTTAATTTTACGCTCTCTGATATATGCCCAATTGAATTTCATAATAACTTATTGATTAAACAATCCTTTCAATGCATCAATTCTAAACTGAATTACCGGCCAGCTTTTAGGGGATGCTCCATGCATCCAATATCCAATTGCCAAGATAACTGCTGCGCCCAATTTAAACAAGTATTCGATAATTTTTAGAAAGTAGGCTATCCATCCTTTTTCCAACATGCGAACTCTTTCTCCCCTTCCAATCCCACTGGCTACTCGATACATATATTCTGGAGTGAGTTTGGTCGTTTCAACCACATGTTCTACCCGAACGGTTGGATCATAATAAATAACCCTCCCTAATTGCATCAGTCGAAAAAAGAAATCTTTTCCTTCCCCTCCAATGCGTAAGGTTCCTGAAACGCCCGGTAGTTTGATATTAAAACCGCCTATCAGATTAAAATCGGCAGTTTTGATAGTCATATTCGATTCTAACGGATATTTTCCGTTTTTGAAGGGAGTGCGAACATGACTGTAATGAAAATGACCAACCAGTGAAGAAACATAGTGACTCATCCAGTTGGGTTCTTCCGGAATATACCTGGGTATAATCCTTCCCCCCATGCCACCTGCTTCTGGCACTTCCCGAAAAAAAGCAAGAAGGTTGGTTAAAAAATCGGGGGCTGCGATGGCATCATCATCCATAAAACAAAGTAGGGGTGCTTTCACATGTTTAGCTCCGGTATTTCTTGCAAAAGAAGCTCCCTGGCGTTTTTCCAGCAAATAATAAAATGCAGCATCCGGATGGCATGCAATAAAATCTCTACATACAGCTTCCGTATTATCTGTGGAAGCATTATCAACCACAATCACTTCAAACTGAGTATGCGGTAGCGTTTGATTATACAAACTCTGCAGGGCTTCCCGGATATAGTTTGCTCGGTTATACGAGCAGATAACGACTGATATTTCGGGATTAATGGCTTGCATCTGTTTGCAAAGATAAGAGGGCTCCCTGAACTATATTAGGCAAACTAAATTCTTGAAAAAATTCTAGCGGAATGCGCCATTTCACATCCGGGTTGGTTACCTGAACCATCCGATCTGAAAAAGTATCCCAGTCATAATCCTCCACCCCAATTAACACCTTATTCAAATGAGGTCTTTCCAATCCCCGCATACCCGAAACAGTACTCACAGAAGGTAATCCATGAGCCAATGACTCAATCAACTTAGTTTTAATACCAGATCCCAATGTTACGGGATTGATAAAGCAATCACAACCTTCCCAATAAAGTGTAATATCATTTTTAAAACCCACCCATATTATTTCGGGATAGATAGCAAGCACTGCTTGCCAAGCTGCTGACAAACCCACTCCGGAAATTACAATACGAAAAGAAATGTTTTTTTGGTGTAATCGAGGTAGGATATCATAAACGATTGTTCTTACGGCTTCTATATTGGGTGGGTAATTCAGCGACCCATTAAAGTAAAACAGACGAACCGATTTGGGCAAATTCCATTCCTGCAAGAGTTGGTTTCTTTGTGCTTGTTTTTGGGCTTTTTCTGGCTCATTGCGCAACAAAGTGCCATAAGTGGTAACGGCAGATTTTATGGATGGAATCTTCCAGTTTTTAGTGGCATATTTCATATCATTTCTACTGATCCACCAATTGTAATCGGATCGGTTATGGATCCATTTTTCGTATTTTTCATACCATCGCCAATACCATCGTCTCAAATCT
>CAMBUH010000237.1 GCA_945870985.1 Chitinophaga pinensis | reverse complement strand
TTCCTGATTTAAAGCAACAGCTTCGTTTACAAGGAATTGAAATAAGATAACTAATATTTTAATTTAAATAAAATGCAACCCGATTTTAAAAAATACACCGATGGTTTATTGCCCGCCATTGTGCAGGATGCCCATACGAGAAAAGTATTGATGCTGGGATTTATGAATGAGGAAGCCTGGGAACAAACCCTTCAAACTGGGCAGGTAACTTTTTTCAGTCGCTCGAAACAGCGCTTGTGGACCAAGGGGGAGGAGAGCGGTAATTCACTGGAACTGGTGTCGCATGCCCTGGATTGTGATGCCGATACCCTGTTGTTGCAGGTGAATCCCAAGGGGCCGGTTTGCCATACCGGGTCAGGTACCTGCTGGAATGATACCAACACAACCGGAAACTTTTTGGAGGCCTTGGAGCAGGTGATTGAGAGCCGGAAATCTGCCGATCCAGAAAGCTCATATGTAGCAAAAATGTATGCGAAGGGATTGAACAAAATAGCCCAAAAAGTGGGGGAGGAGGCCGTTGAGCTGGTAATTGAGTCGAAAGACAATAACCCTGAGCTTTTTTTAAACGAAGCGGCAGACTTGTTGTTTCATTATTTACTTTTGCTTAACGCGAAAGGTGTTAATTTGCAGAAGGTAACCGATTTGCTGCAAGAACGCCATCGAACCGTTTAAATCTGTATAACCGTAGTTATAAAAATATCTTCCATGAAAAAAGCATTATTTCTTGTTTTTCTCTTTCCGGTTTTGGCATTTTCGCAAACCAAAGAGCCCTTTGTGCTGAAAGGTTATGTTACCGGATTAAAAGATAGTATTACCGCATTTTTAATGAATGCCAATACAAGCAGAACACTGGCAACCGGAACCGTTGTAAATGGCAATTTTACCCTAAAGGGAAATGTTCGCGAACCGGATATGTTTCAACTTGGTTTTATTGGATATGGCCAAAGTACCGAATTGTTTTTGCAAAACGATCAGGTAGCCTTGAATGGTGATATCAATAACCTGGCAGCAGTTACTGTTACCGGTTCGGCAGTGAATGATGATTTTTCGATGTTTAAAAAACAATTCATTCCCTACATCAATCGCTTACGCGAATTAGGCGCTGCTGTAAATGCCGAAACCAATCCCGCTAAAAAAGACTCCCTGATGAAGGAGTATAATGTTGTTCGCCAACAGGCAGCAGCAGCTACCAACCTCTTTATTCAGGCTAAGCCGGCTTCTCCAGTAAGTTCGCTGGTATTGGCAGTGATGATGGGTGGCTTTGATGGTATTGCCGATGTAGAAGCTAAATATGCCCAATTGCAACCCGCGGCTAAACGCGGATTCTATGCACAAAATATTGAAAGATCTATCGCAGAAGCTAAGCAGGCTCAGATTGGACAGGTAGGAACCCAGGCAGTAGATTTTACCCAACAGGATGTGAACGGTAAACCCATTGCGCTTTCTTCCTTCCGGGGCAAATATGTGCTCATCGACTTCTGGGCTAGCTGGTGCGGCCCTTGTCGCGCAGAAAATCCCAATGTGGTAAATGCTTTCAACCAATTTAAAGGTAAAAACTTTACCGTATTGGGTGTTTCTCTGGATAATGCCAAGCCGAATTGGTTGCAAGCCATCCAGGCAGATAATTTAAGCTGGACCCACGTGAGCGATTTGCAATATTGGAATAATGCAGTAGCGCAATTGTATCGCATCGGTAGCATTCCAGCCAATATTTTGGTTGACCCCACCGGTAAAATTGTAGCGCGCGACCTCCGCGGAGCAGACCTCACCCGCAAACTGGCCGAACTGCTGGGTCAATAAGCATCTGTGCAAGTCAATTACAGAAAAAGCGAAAGGTATTGGTCTCCATCAAACCCAACTACCATCACTTTGCCATCTTTTTCAATTAGTGGTCGCTTTAGTATGCTGGTTTGTGTGCTCAATAACTGAAGAGTACCTTTTTCGGTCTGTACTATTTTTTCATTTCCCTCACTGTTCTTTCTCCAGGTGGTTCCTTTGCGGTTAATCAGCACGTTCCAGCCAACCTGTTGCGCCCAGTCTTTAAGTTTTTCCTGACCGATACCCAATTTTTGGTAATTGTGGAAAGTATATGGAATTCGATTTTGGTCGAACCATTGTGTAGCTTTTTTTACTGTGTTGCAGTTGGGAATTCCATAGATGATATACATATTTACCGATTTGAGTTGCAAAATTAACCGAGAAACACATTTATTGGGCAGATTTGAGCGCTTTGTTTTACTTTGATGATTGGGATAGGTTCATGAAGAGATATTCTTTATATATATTGTTTACATTTAATGTGTTATTGCTGCATGCCCAGCAAAAGAACCCTCCCATGCCCATAGGGCCACCCTTAAAGGGAACACTTCAGGATGCCCGCACGCATCAGGGTTTGTCGCTGGCCACTATTCAATTAAAAAATATAGCCGATACCAACCAAAAATTTCGGTTGCTGTCGGATGGTCAGGGAAACTTTTCAGTACCGGGTCTTTTAGCAGGAACCTATCAACTAACTGTTCAACTGGTAGGATATCATCCTATAAAACTGGATAGTATATTACTTCCGGGTTCGCTAACAGATAATCAGCTTGGAATTATCCCAATGCAAAGTGCAGAAAATGGATTGCAGGAAGTAGTGGTTACTGCAGACAAGCCTTTGGTAGAAGAAAAAGACGGAAAAATAATTTATTCTGTTGGCGAATCAGCTATGAATAATGGAAGCAACGCGGGCGAAATGTTACGGAACATGCCCATGTTAAATGCGCAGGCAGATGGAAGTATTATGTTAATGGGAAGAGTGCCACTTATTTTAATGGATGAAAAACCCGTGAATGTTTCGGGGCAGCAACTGGCAGATTTATTAGAAAGTTTACCCGCCAGTGTAATTGAAAAAGTGGAAGTAATGCAACGCCCACCGCCTGAATATGCCAGTTATCCGGGAGGGGTAATAAATATTGTTACCAAAAAAGGACGGGTTGGTCGGTTCGAAAAAATCTCTGTAAGCGGGGCTTCCCGGGGCGAAGGCAGTGCCTACGCAACCTATGGATATCGTTCGGGCAAATGGTCGGTAAATGCAGTTGCTGGTGCCGCTACCACCGTATCACTCGGCAGTGGATGGGGGCATCGGAGCAATATGTATCCAGACTCTACCAATTTTCTTCATACACAATCGAGTTATAAAAATCGCAGCTGGTCTCCCAGTGCTCGCTTCCAGGCCGAATATTCACCTAATAAGTATCGAACCTTCAGTTTTGTGTATCAGGGAAACTGGAATTATGCCGATAACCATAGTTCAATCTGGTATACCAATATCAATCGATTCGAAAAACCCTATAAAGCCTCTACCCGGAATAATACCTATCAGGGAGATGGATATGGACATGGATTGTCGGGTTCCTATCAGTGGACGGGAAAGCGACCTGCAGAAAAATTGCAATTATTTACGGGGATACAGCTGAATAAAAATTATAGCGACCGCGATTTTTTTCAACAGTTTTTAACAGGCGAACTGATGCCAACCGGAGCAGATACAACGCAATGGCAGGTTACAGATCAGTATTCGCAAAGCGCTTATTCCAATTTGTTTTATAACCGCCCACTCGATGATTCAGGGAAGCATATTTTCACTTCTGGAATCACCCTTTCCTCAAGCACGGTTCATAATGTGCTCAACTCCGGATATCTTCGA
>CAMBUH010000236.1 GCA_945870985.1 Chitinophaga pinensis | reverse complement strand
ACAAAAACAAATGGAATAAAAATGATTGGTTTATGCCCAGTTATCTTCAAACAGGGGACCCTCTTACCCAAAAAACAGGAGATAAAGGGAATGAAAATAAACTAAACTTTGGCACAGATATTTTTGATTATACAGCTTTGTGGCAAACTTTTAATGCAATGAATGAAGTTATGCGCCCGGGGGAAGAAGGTCTATGGAATCAATTTAGTTCTTCCCAAAAAATTGCTTGGAAAACGGGTACAAGTTTCGGTTTCAGGGATGGATGGGCAGTTGGACTCACCAGTCGTTATTGTGTTTTGGTTTGGGTAGGTAATACTACTGGTGAAGGTAGACCAGGGCTAACCGGTATCAATACAGCTGCACCAATCATGTTTGATATCTTCCGATATTTACCTGGCTCCAATTGGTTTGAATCGCCTAATGATGGATTTATTGCCTTGCCTGTTTGTAAATTTTCAGGGTATAAAGCATCTGCCGATTGCTCAGAAACAGATACTATTTTTGCCAGCGAATCTGCAAGGGTTGCAGGTAATTGCCCTTACTGCCGTAAAATACATTTGGATAAAACTGGTAGGTATAGGGTAAACGAAAGTTGTGAAACACCAATGAACATGATTCATAGGGCTTGGTTTATTTTACCGCCAACCATTGAATTTTATTATAAACAAAAACATCCTGAATACAAAATACTGCCTCCTTTTAAATCTGATTGTATTGAAAAAACATATAGAGTATTGGAAATAATTTATCCTGATGAAGACAATAAGATTTATATTCCTATCGAAATTTCCGGTGAAAAAGGAAGGGTTGTGTTTAGTGCTACCCATAAAAATTCCAATGAAAAATTATTTTGGCATATCGATGAAAATTTTGTGGGGACTACCGAACACTTTCATCAGTTAGCTTTAAATCCTTCTCCCGGCAAGCATCTTCTAACCATTGTTGATGAAAGTGGTAATTCGGTTTCAAGGAAATTTGAAATTTTGGCAAAGAGCAAATAAATGATGAACATATTAAATAACTTAATAGAAGAAGTATCTCCGTTTTCGATTTAATTTAAAAAGCCGAATAATCAGTCGGCCTTTCAATTCTTTGTTATTCTTTTAAACCATTAATATTTTACAAAATAAAAGTACCCTTTGACGGGAATAATTCTGATGAAATCATAGCCGATTTGAGAAACCTTCTAAAATAACAACGCCCAGTACTGGATTATCCCAGATTATCCAGTTACTTCTACGAGGGGCATACAAAAAAGCAGCGTGAGTTTGATTGTGAGCATGAAAAAAGGTCCAAACAAGAAAAGTGAGCACTATCAACCATGTGAAAAAAGTGTGAGTGTGGGTTTGAGTGTGAAGAAAAGGCCAAAGTAAAGCGTTCGTACTCAAACTCACACTCACTCTGGCCTTTGTGCCCAGAACAGGAATCGAACCTGCACTACCTTGCGATAACCAGATTTTGAGTCTAGCGCGTCTACCAGTTCCGCCATCTGGGCTTGGGGGAGCAAAAATAAGTAAAAGCAGGGGTTTAAACAAACAGAAACGGGTTTTTTGTTAGCCCTATCTATTCTGCTGCTAATAGGCGCAGCAAATACTTTTGTTGATAATAGTATTGTTTTACTTGCAGCAGCGCTTCTTGGGAAGTAACACCTGCCTGATAAGCTGCCATAATCGGTTCCACCTGCTCATATAATGCTTGTTGTTGTGCTTTAATTTGTTCCCTAACAATTAGCTTCCCCTCCTCAGTATCTGCCTCCTGCAGTGCCTCATTCAATTCCATCATATCCATCAAAAAATCGGCCGGAAGTGCATATTTTTCATCCTCCTGCATACCCACCGTTTGTTGCAAAATATAGGCCATCGTGCGCTGGCGATTGGATAGGGTAGCATAGGCCTCATGTATTTCCTGCAATTTTTCCTCTGCCGCTGCCAAAGCTTCCTCGCCCTGCTGTACATGAAAGTCCGGATGATACTGCCGGCTTAATGCATAATATTTTTTCTTCACTAACCCCTGATCCGGGAAAAAACTGGGGATAATTTCAAACCATTCAAAATACTTCATAGCTTTTTTGGCTGCCTCCATCAACGCTTTTGGCTAACTTTGTTACTGCAAATTTACTACAATGCCCTGTATCGGACTTATTAGAGAAGGAAAATTACCAGCCGACAACCGGGTTGCCCTTACACCGGCTCAGGCACAATACCTCCAGAAACAGTATCCCAACCTGCAAATAATCGTAGAACCCTCTCCGGATCGGTGCTTTTCTGATGAAGAATACCGACGGGCGGGCATTCGGGTAGATTCGGACCTTAGCAAGTGTGAAATTCTTTTGGGTATCAAGGAGATACCTGTTTCGCAGTTGTTGTCAGATAAAACCTATCTGTTTTTCTCACATACCAAAAAAGAGCAGCCAGGGAATCGATCCCTTATGCAGGCGATGGTGGAGAAGAAGATTACCCTTATTGATTATGAGTGTTTGGTGCATCCGGATGGGCAAAGACTGATTGGATTTGGCTTTTTCGCAGGCATAGTTGGTGCGCATAATGGCATAATGGCCTATGGCAACCGAACCGGACTATATAATCTGGGCCGTGTTTCGGATATCCGCGACTATCGAGAGCTGATTCATACTTATTTCGGATTAAAACTGCCCCCACTGAAAGTAGTGGTTACCGGCAGCGGTCGAGTGGCCCATGGAATTTTGGAAATTATGAACCTGCTGGATATTCAGGAAGTGGAACCCGATGAATTTTTACACCAAAATTTTTCCTATCCGGTGTATGTGCATCTGAAAGGATCCGATTTATATACACACCGTAATACCGGCACCTATCAGCGAATGCACTTTCATGATCATGCCGAAGAATATGCATGCTTGTTCGAACCCTATACGGCCGTAGCAGATATTCTGATGAATGGCATTTACTGGGACGAAACAGTACCCCGACTTTTTTCGATGGAATCTTTGCAGCAACCCGGTTTTAAGTTGTTTACCATCGCAGATATAACCGACGATAAAGGAGGCAGTGTTCCCTGTAACCTGGGGGATGCCCCTCCACATGCCCCTGTTTATGGGGTTGATAGATTTAGCGGAAAACAAACCGAGCCCTATTTACGCGGAAGTATAGATGTGATGGCCGTAGGAAACCTGCCCAACGAACTTCCCCGTGATGCCTGTCGTTACTTTGGCGAGCAATTGATAAAATATGTATTCCAAGATTTAATCAGCAGTGGATCGCCTACACTGCTAACGGCCACTATGTTAGAAAAAGGGGTACTTACACAACCCTTCCAGTATTTGCATACCTACGTATACGGTCAATCAGTCGGCAAAAGCTAAATAATAATCCGATAAAAGTGTTCTCATACCCGCACTGTATGCTTCCGATTCCCGGATATCCAAAGTTTCGGTTTCAACAACTAAGTCATCCCTTTTACTAAATAGTAAACAACACCGAAAAGGGGAAACAGCTGCACGCTGGCTTACGATGAGTTGCTTCTCTAAAAACCATCCTGCTTGATTAGCCAACTCAATTGCAAACGTTCTTCTATTCTCGGGCAATAACACCGCCCATTTTCCAGCGGGTTGAAGTAATCGCTGGATGCTAGTTATCAATGCTTCCAGCTTCAATTCCTTGCTGTGTAATGCAATATCTCGTTGCTCATTTCCAGAAGGTAAATCATTATCGTAA
>CAMBUH010000235.1 GCA_945870985.1 Chitinophaga pinensis | reverse complement strand
TCCTACAGTTCAGATAAACGGATGCCTGCTTTGCGCGTCTAATCTACTGAATTGATAGCTATGCGATTAAACGTAACCCAACGACTATTACTTTTGGCCTCTGCTTGCTGGTTTTTCGGTGAAGGGTTATTGGGGCCTCTGTTTGCAGTGTATGCTGAAAAGGTTGGCGGTGATTTATTGGATATTACGAGCGCCTGGGCTTTATTTCTGATTACTTCCGGCATTTTATACATCGTTTTTGGAAAGCTTTTTCGGAATTCAACCCGTAAGAAAGAAATCATGGTTGTAGGCTATGCCCTCAATACCATTTTTACTTTTTGCTATTTATTGGTAGAGAATAGTCATCAACTGATGTTACTGCAAGTAGGACTTGCTATTGCAGAAGCCATCAGTTCGCCTTTATGGGATGCGCTTTTTGCTAAAGAAATGGAGCAAACCGATGATGTGTTTTTTTGGAGTATTGCCGGGGGGCATACTCACCTGGTTTCCGGAATCGCTATTGCGGTTGGGGGAGCTATTGCGTACTATGTTTCATTTAATGCCTTATTTGTTATCATGGGGTCTATTCAGGCAATCGCTACGGTTATTCAATGGCGGTTATTATTTATACAACCAAAATTTCCTGCAGGATTGTAATACTAGCCGGTTCGGTTGTACCTTTCCGTAAATAAGTATATGCGAAGGGGTATCTTTTTTTTATGGGTAGTTGGGTTATTAGCAGCGAATAGTTTATTAGCACAGGATACGGCATATGTATATAAAAAAGCTACCCGTGATGGAATTGGCAAATATTATTTTGGTCGCGAAATCGCTGCAGTAATGGGGGTAACCGGCAGTTTTTGGCTGGAGCGCGACAACCGCGATGAAGAAGAAAATACCAGTTTGGCAATAGATCATATCCCGGCATCCCCCAATAGCATCATTGCCGATGTGGGAGCCGGAAGCGGGTATTATACTTTTCAACTGAGTGCAAAAGTTCCTAAAGGCAAAGTGTATGCACTGGATATTCAAGAAGGTATGTTGGATATCCTACGGAACCGGAAAAACCAATTAGCAGATACCCGGGTAGAAGTGAAGGCCTGTAACGAAACCTCTTTACAGCTTCCACCCCAATCATTGGATATTGCCCTGATGGTGGATGTATATCATGAGTTAGCATATCCAAGAGAGATGCTGCAATCTTTACATACTTGTTTACGAGATACGGGAAAGCTGATATTGGTTGAATTTCGGGGGGAAGATCCCACTATCGCAATTAAACCCCTACATAAAACTACTGTTGAACAACTGAACCGAGAATTAGCTGCCAGCGGATTCCGACTTGCTTACCGCGGCGATTTCATGGCTGTACAACATTTTTTGGTGTATGAAAAAAGTAAGAAAAAATAATAGAACTGGTTTTTTAAAAAACCTTCAACTGGGCAAGCTTTTTTAATCCCCTTCTATAGGGTTATTTACATCAATCATTCTAATTCCACTATTTTTGTTCATGCGCTGTATTATACTTGTAATAGGGCTTTTGGGAATCCTGCCTTGCCAACTTCGGGCACAATCGAACAGAATTACTACTCACAATACCATTGGTTGGTATAATTATTTTGGAACCTTTCGCTTGTCAAATCCGGTATCCATTCACACAGAATTCCAATGGCGAAGAAATAAGCTCATAACCGACTGGCAGCAGAGTTTGTTGCGCGTAGGGGTTAATTATCAGGCTAATCCAAATGTGCTCTTCCGAGTTGGGTATGCCTGGGCGGAAACCTTTTCTTATGGCGAAATTCCCCTGAATGTATATGGTAAAGATTTTTCCGAACACCGGATTTTTCAGATGATGCAGCTAACACAGAAAGAGAGCAGATTTACATTCTCCTACCGTTTTATGCTAGAACAAAGATGGTTGGGTAGGTATAGTGCCCCCCAGCTAACCCTGGAAGATGCTTTTGTATTTCTCAACAGATTCCGGTATATGTTTAAAACACAGTATTCATTCAAATCGAATTCCCGAAATTCCAATAGTCCTTATTTAGCCTTGTATGATGAAATACTGATTGGATTTGGAAAAAATGTTTCAGTTAATGTTTTCGATCAAAATCGGTTGGGTGTATTACTGGGATATCGCTTTTCTTCCTTGATAAACATGGAAGCAGGATATCTTAACCAGATTATCCAATACGGCCGGCAAATCAATGGGCAGCCGGTATTTCAGTATAACCAGGGAGTGATTATAAATTCCAACTTCACTTTTGATTGGCGAAAAAAAGTAAAGTCCTAAGTAGAGTAGCCTTTTATTTTCTGGCCATTACTTTTTCAGCAGCCGCTACAATAAACGGCGTATCTAATCCGTACTTGGTTAACAGTTCAGTAGGCTTACCACTCTCGCCAAAAGTGTCGTTCGTTCCAATAAATTCAATGGGTATAGGATGATGAGCAGCTGCCACTTGAGCAATCGAATCTCCCAATCCACCTATAATATTGTGTTCTTCCACGGTTACCGCACAACCGGTTTTGCGTATCGATTGCAATACCGCTTCCGTATCCAGGGGTTTAATGGTATGGATATTGATCAGTTCAACACTGTATCCCTTTTCTTCTAATATCCTGCCGGCTTCTATGGCTTTCCAAACCATGTGTCCGCAGGCAATCAGGGTTACATCCGTTCCTTCACTTAATAGTTGTGCTTTACCAATTACAAAATCAGCTCCGTTTTCACTGGTAAAATTGGGCCATTTCGGGCGCCCGAAACGCAGGTAAACAGGCCCTTCATAATTAGCAATTGCCTGGGTGGCGGCTTTGGTTTGGTTAAAATCACAGGGAACGATAACCGTCATGCCCGGTAACATCTTCATCAACCCGATATCTTCCAGTATCTGATGGGTAGCCCCGTCTTCACCCAGGGTTAGTCCTGCATGAGAGGCACAAATTTTTACGTTTTTACCGCTATATACAATGCTTTGTCTGATTTGGTCGTATACCCTTCCGGTACTGAAGTTGGCAAAAGTGGTGGTATACGGAATTTTACCCCCAATGGTTAATCCTGCAGCCATTCCCATCATATTGGCTTCTGCAATTCCGCATTGGAAAAAGCGATCGGGAAAATCTTTAATAAAGGGTCCGAGTTTCAGGGATCCCGCTAGGTCGGCTGTAAGCACTACTACCTGGTTGTTAGATTTACCCGCTTCATAAATTCCTTCTCCGAAACCACCGCGGGTTTCTTTTTCATTTTGAACTTGTATGTCTTTTAATCGCATGCCTGTTATTTGATAAGTGCAAAATACTATAAATCCATGGTTAGTAAAATAATATCCAACGGTAAAACGGACCCTAGAGTTGCCAGGAAGGAAAGGTATTCCGTATTTACAGGGCTGAACGTTTATCCTTCAAATGTGCTATAGAAATAAGGCGTTTTCGCTTCAAATTCCGCACTGCAGGTATCAACCATTTTATAAACCCTGCGAATACCCAAAGCGGTTCTTTTATTCAACACATCTTCGTCAGAACAGTCGCCATGTAAAATTTTTGAAATCTGCACATCTGCAAAACCATTTACTTTGGCTTCCCGCAGCAGTTTTTCTGGTAAGTTCTCGATCGAATACTTGGACAGTTCCTTTTCGATTTTACAGATTTGTTGAATTTGATAAACAAACCACCGGTCGATACCAGTTGCCTGCACAATTGATTTTACAGTGGTGCCTTGCATCAACGCATCTTTGATTCGGAAA
>CAMBUH010000234.1 GCA_945870985.1 Chitinophaga pinensis | reverse complement strand
GATAAATATCCGGGCACTTTACTGGCTGCGCTTTTCAGTTGTAACAAAAGACCTACTGTGCCCGAAATTCCCATTGTAAAAGGCAAACCCGATTCAACTTATCCCTATCGCTATGTAAAAGGTCATTATTGGGATGATGTTGATTTTTCGGATGACCGGTTATTGCATACCCCATTTTTTGAGCCGAAAGTGGATGAATATTTTAAAAATTTGATCCCCATTGAAGCAGACTCAATAATTAAAGAGGTAAACTATATGCTGCTTTCGGCTAGGCCTGGAAAAGAAATGTTTCCCTACCTGTTGAATAAATTTACCAAGCAATACATGAATCCGCAGTATATGGGTCAGGATAAAGTGTTTGTATTTTTATTCGAAAATTTTTATTCGAAGGGAGACTCTACATTACTAGATGCCTCTAATAAAAAAATTGTTTTTGAAAGAGCCTATAACCTGATGGCCAATCAAATTGGGGTGCAGGCTTACGGGATGGATTTTCCCGACAGCTCCGGAAGAATCACCCCGCTATATGGTGTGAATGCAAACTTTACGGTAGTAGCTTTCTGGGATCCTACCTGCGGCCACTGTAAAACAGAAATTCCCCGCCTCGACTCATTCTATCGCGCCAAATGGAAAGCAATGGGCGTAGCGATTTATGCGGTAAACATTAATGAGCCTGAGTTTACTAGCTGGAAAAGATTTGTTAAAGACAATAAATTAACGGGCTGGTATCATACCCACGAAAGCAATGAAGTGCGGGTTAAAACTGAGAAAGCCGGCCAAATGAATTTCCGGCAAGCCTACGATATCTATAAAACGCCCACTTTTTATCTGCTGGATAGAGAAAAACGCATTGTTGGAAAACAGCTGACTATGGAGCAGTTTGATGAAATCATGAAAATAAAGCTCAAAGAGAAAAAGTAACGGGCAAACAGATTACATAATTTGATGCACCACATCCCGAATCACTTTGGGTTTACCTAAGGTATAGTAATGCAAAACGGGCACTCCGAACTTTTTCAGTTCCTTGCTTTGTTGCACCAACCATTCGGTTCCCACTTTTTCACAATCAGTATCCGTTTTACATTTATTAATGGCATTGGATAACTCAGTAGGAATATCTACATGAAAGATTCTTGGCAGTATAGATAATTGTTTCTTATTGGTAAGTGGCTTTAATCCTGGAATGATGGGTACAGTAATGCCCATATCTCGGCACAACTTTACAAAAGCATAGAATTTTTCGTTGTCGAAAAACATCTGCGTCATGATATACTCGGCTCCCGCATCAATTTTCTGCTTCATTCGCTCTAGATCAAGTTCTAGGTTGGGTGCCTCAAAATGTTTTTCGGGATATCCAGCAACCCCAGCACAAAAATTGGTTTTACCGCCATTTTTAATGTCTTCGTCTAAATAAATTCCATTATTCATGCCAGTTACCTGCGCCAATAAATCAATGGCATAATGGTTACCCCCTTTTTCAGCTTCAAAGGAAGCCTCGTTTTTGGGAGCATCCCCGCGTAACACCAACACATTATCTATGCCTAAAAAATCCAAATCTATCAGGGCGTCTTCCGTTTCGCGACGGGTAAAGCCTCCACAAATAATATGGGGAACTGCATCAACAGAATAATGATTCTTAATGGCTGCACAAATACCTACGGTACCGGGTCTTTTACGAACTTCTACTTTTTCAAAACTGCCATCCAATTTTTTCTTAAACATGGTTTCACTTCTGTGATAGGTAACATTAATCCAAGAGGGTTGAAACTCCATCAGTGGGTCGAGATGCTCGTATAAAGAATGAATGGTTTTTCCCTTCAATGGCGGAAGCACTTCGAAAGAAATCAGGGTATCTTTTGCGTTGGCTATGTGTTCAGTAATCTTCATAATGAAACCGGTTGCACGGGTAAGAAATAGCAATTTTTAACAAAACGACTGCAATATACATCAACAATAGTGATATCTGTAACAGTGTAAAGAGCTTTGGGTTCACTGCATTGGCGAGTTTATTGCTATTTTTGTTGCAAATAATTACTGTGAACCCACATATCCATACCCATAATCTGGTAAAAAGTTACAAGGGCAGAACCGTTGTAAATCAGGTTTCTGTTGAAGTAAAACAGGGAGAGATTGTGGGACTACTAGGGCCCAACGGTGCCGGCAAAACCACTACTTTTTATATGGTAGTGGGTTTAATTAAACCCGATGCAGGTTCGGTGATGTTGAATAATGACGACATTACCCGTTTGCCCATGTATAAAAGAGCCCAGTTGGGGATTGGTTACCTTCCCCAGGAGGCCAGTGTTTTTAGAAAATTATCGGTGGAAGATAATATCATGGCGGTTTTAGAAATGACGAAACTCTCAAAACAGGAAAGAAAAATAAAGCTGGAAAGTTTACTCGACGAATTTAACCTGCACCAGGTAAGAAAAAACAATGGCGATAGTTTGAGCGGTGGGGAACGCAGAAGAACAGAAATTGCCCGGGCACTGGCAGTAAATCCAAAATTCATATTGCTGGATGAGCCTTTTGCAGGCGTAGATCCCATTGCGGTAGAAGATATCCAGAGTGTGGTTGCCCGCTTAAAGTATAAAAACATAGGTATCCTGATTACTGACCATAATGTGAATGAAACCCTCTCTATCTGCGACAGAGCCTATTTGTTGATTGAAGGAAAAATTTTCAAGCACGGTACAGCAGAAGAACTGGCAGAAGATGAACAGGTAAGAAGACTCTATCTGGGCACCAATTTTGAATTGCGTCGCAAAGACTGGATTATTGAAATGGGCAAAGAAGCCCCTCCTGCTCAGCGCTGATAAAAGGGATTCCCATTCCGCTTTTCGCTAATTCAATTCCATTGCTTATTTTTCCGGTGTAATGAAACTACTGAGTCCTGCCATATCAAGACTAGCCAGGTTTAGAAACTGGCATATTGATCAATGGATTGAACAGCCCATTGATATCCAGCGGGAAGTGCTGCAAGACCTGGTAACCCATGGTCAATACACGGAATTTGGCAGAAAACACGAACTGGAAAATATCTTTACCATCCGGCAATTCAAAGAGCGGGTTCCGATTCACGACTACGAAATGCTAAAACCCTATATCGAGCGCATGATGCAGGGAGAAGAAAATCTACTGTGGAATACCCCCATCAGCTGGTTTGCCAAAAGCAGCGGAACAACCCATGATAAAAGCAAGTTTATCCCGGTTTCTCAGGAAAGCTTAGAAGACGGGCATTTTCAGGCATCCAAAGATGTGCTGAGCCTCTATTACCGTAAGCAGGAAGATAGTGATTTGTTAACCGGCAAAGGATTAATCGTTGGAGGGAGTCACCAAATCAGTCAGCTAAATGAAGAAATACAATTCGGCGATTTAAGTGCTGTTTTATTACAGAATACTCCTATTTGGGCTAACTGGATCAGAACGCCCGACTTATCCATTGCCTTAATGGACGAATGGGAAACAAAAATTGAGCGACTGGCGGAGGCAACTATCCGAGAAGACGTTACCTCTATTGCCGGTGTACCTACCTGGACCCTTTTATTAATCAGAAGAATATTAGAAATAACCGGCAAGCAACAACTCAAGGAGGTTTGGCCGCAATTGGAATTATATATACATGGAGGAGTATCGTTTACCCCCTATCGCGAACAATTTGAGCAACTGATTGGTGAGGGATGCAAATACCTTGAAATTTATAATGCCAGTGAAGGATTTTTTGCTG
>CAMBUH010000233.1 GCA_945870985.1 Chitinophaga pinensis | reverse complement strand
AGGCACGATGCATATTTTATACACGCTGTCTTTAACCATTTCGGCCGAACCTACGGCTCTCTTTGCTTCTTACTTGCTCTCTAACAACTGATTAAAATCCGTTGTTGCAGGATGTGGGGAGGCTATGCCTCTTTACTGGTAGACGGAATTATATAAGGATCAAAATTTAATCGTATTGTTTAAAGCCTATTTTATTTCGGGGAGTTGGTTTACTTGCTTTTTCCAAAATTTCCTTCAATACCAAAAAAATATTCTCAATGTCTTTGTTGTTTCCTTTTACTTCCTTTTCAAGTTTGGATAGTTGAAGCAATATGTCTTTATGAGTAAGTGCATATTCTCGCAGTCGGGTAAATACTCTGATGATTCTAATATTTACTTCAATAGCCGTATCGCTGTTCAAAACACTGGATAACATTGCGATTCCTTGCTCTGTAAAAGCATTTGGCAGCTTCCTTCTCCCCCCCCCAACTTGATGTCGCATTTTGCGACTTCAAGTTTTCAAACTCCCTTTGAGTAATAGTAAACATGAAATCTTTTGGAAACCTTTTCGAATTTCGCTTTACCTGCTCATTTAGACGCTTGGTTTCTACATGGTACATACTTGCTAAATCTTCATCAATCATCACTTTTTGTCCTCGGATATGATAAATCCTATTGAGTATTGTATGCTCTGCAGCCAAAACCAGCAATTCCTTTTTTGCCATTTTTTTTATTGTATTGTAAATATAATAACAACGCTAATTTGCTATGGTAATTTACCGTGAGTAATTATACTCTTTTTGATTGTATCTACCTTTGCACCACCGAATACCTGCTGCCAGGTTTTGAGTAAGCGGTTGAGTTGCAGAATATTGCCATTGGCATCATACCGGAAAGTTTCGGCATAGTTATCGGTAGTGTTGGTATTGGATTGCGTCCAATTACCCATAAAACTGCCCGAGGCAGCCCCAAATGTATGCTGGCGGGTATTGAGCAGGCGGTTGAGATGCACGTATAAATACGTGTAGCCGGAGGTAGATTACAAAGTGTATAAATACCTGATACAAGTACTATACATGCATTTAAAAAAATAAATACTTTTGCATTGAATAAGGATGCAGAATAAGGCTTGGGGCTGATTACCTATTACTTTGAATATGCGCAATTGCATACTCTTTTATAATCGGGCTTGGTTCTGTAACCTTGACACTTGTGTAGAAAGGTAAAATATTTTTAAATTAAGGAGCATGCAAAGCATAATTATTGATATTGTAAGCAAAAAAGCAATGAAGGTTCTTCATGAACTAGCATCCAATCAATTGATTAAAATGCCCTCAGAAAAAAGAATCGAGGTTAAAGCTAGTCGTTCTGGTACAAAAAAGCCTTCCGACTATAGGGGTGCTATTAGCAAAGAATCAGGGAAAAAATTACAGGACCAAATTAAGCGAGGTAGAATAGAATGGGAATGAATATGCTTGTAGATTCTAATGTTATTATTGATTATGTGAGTAATCGAATTCCGGAAAAATCAGCCAAACAATTAGATAATTATTTTAATAGTAATTTCTCGGTTTCAATCATATCTAAAATAGAAGTGCTAGGTTTTAACACGCAAAAATATGAATTGGAGCAGCTGGAATCCTTTATTCAGCTTAGTTCAATCGAATATATAGATGAAGCCGTGGCAGATAAAACTATTGAGATTAGAAGAAAGAAACGAATAAAATTACCTGATGCCATTATTGCAGCCACAGCCCTAGTAAAAAACTGCATGTTGCTTTCCCATAATACAATTGATTTTAAGAAAATTGAGGGCCTGCAGGTTTTAGATCCCTATTCTTTTATTGGAAAATAACCTCTTTAAGGGGTAAAGAGCTAACATTTCCGATGGAGTAGAAAGGGGTATGAAAGTGGAGGAGGGTTATAGAGCCATCGGCTCGATTTTATTAATACCTACGGATTTTAATCCGTAGTAGCTTCTAGCACCTGACTCTTGGAGTGCCGTAGGCACGATGCATATTTTATTCACGCTGTCTTTAACCATATCGGCCGAACCTACGGCTCTATTTGCATCTTACTTGCTCTCTAACAACGGATTAAAATCCGTTGTTGCA
Organism: Chitinophaga pinensis; assembly: GCA_945870985.1. GTDB lineage: Bacteria > Bacteroidota > Bacteroidia > Chitinophagales > Chitinophagaceae > Sediminibacterium > Sediminibacterium pinensis_C. Next base: position 1,639 of record CAMBUH010000233.1, on the reverse strand, counting down.
GTATATGTCGAGGCTACGCCTCTTTGCTGCAAGTGACTAATTTTTAAAGCCGCTTTGACTAGGAATTAATGAGTCGATAATTCATCCCGATAAGTATAGTTGAGGCGGTCCATGGCCTGTCCACCCGGGTGCTGACAATTACCATTACGGTTGAGTTGCAGAATATTGCCATTGGCATCATACCGGAAGGTTTCGGCATAGTTGTCGGTAGTGCCCGTATTAGACTGGCTCCAATTACCCTTGTATGAACCCGAGGCAGCCCCAAATGCATGCTGGCGGGTATTGAGCAGGCGGTTGAGGTGCACGTATAAATAGATGTAGCCTGTGGTGGTATTGTTGTTGAGGACTTTTAGTGCCTATTAAGTATTTATACTCGTACAAATACGGATGCAAATGAATACTTACTTTACTAACTTTGAAGTGCTAAAATAAAAAATGAATGTACTGTTACAAATTACACATTAGCAAAGAAAAAGAAGGAGGCTATACAGTTTCAGTTCCTGCATTACCAGGTTGTATTACCTACGGGCAGGATTGGGATGAAGCCGTTACAATGGCAAAGGAAGCAATTTCACTGTATGTAGAAGAATTGCGGGAAAGGGGTGAGACATTACCCGAAGATAGTAATACCACGGAATACTCATTAATTGTAGAGGGAGAATGAATCTGAGTCCCCGCCACTTAATAAAATTATTGGAAGAAAATGGATTTATTTTTAAGCGATCGAAAGGGTCTCACAGATTATTTTATAATCCAATTAACAACAAAACCGCAATAGTACCATTTCACGGAGGTAGAGATTTAAAAAAAGGTACATTTCTAGCAATTCTTAGACAGGCTGGTATCGACAAAAATGAAACTGAATAAACAATGGATGGGTATTTATTCGATGAGTGATAGAATTGTATACTGCTGCATGGAGTTTGGGTGTGGTGATGAATCTGTCAGATTAAATCCTAGCTATTACAATTTAACTTCATTCCCCTGATTCTTCAAGTGCCCGCTTTTCTATTTCCTCGGAAATACGAAAATCAGTTTGCCGAATCTTTTGCAGGAATGGCTTTATTGATTCAATTACACCCTGTCTTTTTGCTTTAATAATTATGCCAATGGTACCAATAATTTGAATACCTAAACTTTCTGCAAGCTTTCGCGCCTTATAATCGTCTAAAATAACAACAGAATCAGAAAGTTCAATTGCCAACGCTATCGCACTGGCTTCTCCCTTATCAATTTGCAATTCTAATATTCTTTGTCGAAACTCATCAGATGCTACTCTAATCTCAATCCATTCAGGTAAAGTTTGCCCAAATTATTCTGCAACCTCGGCAGTTGTAATTATTTTACCATACAACTTTCTTAATAAATCAATTTCATTGATATTAGTAAGAATGATAAGACAACTAGTGTCTGAAATAATGGTATTAGACATTTTTCAATTCTCTGGAAAGGTCGTCGGCTGAAAAATTAAATATGGAAACATTATATTTCCCAAGTAACTCAGCAAAAGTCCTCTTTGAAAGACCTACCAATTCAGCTGCTTGACCCAATGATAATTTGCCTTGCTCATAAAGCTTGGTAGCTAATAACATAGCAACTTCCTCGTTGTCTAAGTCAACAGTATCAGGAATATTGAATG
>CAMBUH010000232.1 GCA_945870985.1 Chitinophaga pinensis | reverse complement strand
CATTACTTATCGGGCATGCTGGCAGAAGATGAGAGAAAACATGTTGCCACCTGGGTAGAAGCACAAAGAACCATTCTGCAATCATCCGACAGCGCAAGTATTACCTTGGCAACCCATCTCTCCGTTCAAAACACCCGAATTCCCATCATTGAAACTACCGAAAAAGATAGTATAACGGGCAACTATTTAAATCTAGACAGTTCCGCTGTACTTGCAGACCCCAACTATTTGAAAAAACAGTTGCGGGCATTTAAAAAATATCAGCCCAACCCCATTATACTCGTGCTGAAGGAACAGCCCTTTACTGCCAATTATTATTATTATGGAAAAAGTTCTTTGCTGGATGAGATCAGGTGGTATCCGATTATTCAATTATTAATCGCCTTTCTGTTTATTGCAATAACAATAGCTTCTGTTCGCTATATGTATGAGAGTGAACAAAATCAACTGTGGGTTTCCTTGGCAAAAGAAACAGCCCATCAATTAGGTACACCGGTAAGTAATTTACAGGCATGGGTAGAACTGATGAAAGAACAACCCCAAAACGAAGTATTAGCCAATGAGATAAACAAAGATGTTAACCGCCTTCAATTGGTTACCGACCGTTTTGGTAAAATAGGCAATGCGCCTCAACTAGAGCAAGAATTCCCCGGCCGCAGAATAGAAGAAGTAGTAGACTATATGAAAAGACGTATGGGGGGGCAGGTTACTATTTCGTGCAATATTGCCAACCTAGCATCAATATCTACAAGGCTTTCAGCACCACTGTTCGACTGGGTGATTGAGAATCTGCTGAAAAATGCATTGGATGCATTGGAGGGTAAGGGAACGATTACCATTACTGGCTTTCTAACCCAACAATCCATAGTAATAGACATTACCGATTCGGGCAAGGGTATGGATCCGAAGGCAGTAGATAGGGTTTTTGAAACAGGGTTCACAACCAAAAAAAGAGGCTGGGGTATAGGACTGGCATTAACCAAAAGAATCATCGAGCAGTATCATAAAGGCAAAATCAGCATCCGTTGGACGGAACCGGGTAAGGGAAGTTGTTTTCGAATTGAATTGCCCGTTATATCGGAAGTGTGAGTTGCTAATGAACTCGGATGAACGGGCAACTATTTTAATACAATCACACTTAGGGCAGGCAGGTTAATGGTTAAGCGATAACATTTGGTGGCTTTGTCTACCAAGGTAGCTTCAATAGAAGGGTTACTTACATCTCCTGTTCCCCAGAATTCTATCTGATTGCTGTTAAATATTTCTTTCCATTTACTTTTTCCATACACATACACTTCCCAGTTATTTCTTACAACGGGGGTAACATTGAGCAATACAATCAACTGGTCTTTGTCTTTTTTCCCTTTGCGACTGTATACCAGCACGCATTCACTCCGGTGGTTAAGGTCGATCCATTCAAATCCTGCGGGTTCGAATTGTTTTTCGTATAAGGCAGGTTCTGACCGATACAGGGCATTCAGTTTTTTTACGCATTGCTGAAGCCCAGCATGTGGAGCAAATTGTAAAAGGTGCCAGGGCAATTCAGTTTTGTAATTCCATTCTTGTGTGCTGCCGAATTCATTGCCCATAAACAGCAATTTGGCACCGGGATGGGTAAACATGTAAGCATATAAAACCCGCAGGTTGGCAAACTTTTGCCATTCATCGCCGGGCATTTTATAAATCATCGGGCTTTTGCCGTGCACTACTTCATCGTGGCTGAGTGGTAGCATAAAATTCTCGTCGTAGAAATACATCATACTGAATGAGAATTTATTTTGATGAAACTGCCGGAACAAAGCATCCATTTTAAAATAATCTAGGGTATCGTGCATCCATCCCATCATCCACTTCATACCAAACCCTAAACCACCTTCCGTAGTGGGTTTGCTGATTTTAGGCCAATCGGTAGCTTCTTCTGCAATGGTTTGGATGTCGGGAAAATCGCGGTAAAGTGTTTCATTCAAGTCGGTAATAAATGCGATGGCTTCGAGGTTTCCGTTGCCGCCATATTCATTCGGCTCCCATTGGTGATTGGCACGGCTGTAATCGAGCCGCAACATAGAACTTACGGCATCTACCCGAATTCCATCCGCATGAAATTGATCGCACCAGAAACGGGCACTGCTAATGAGGAAGGATTTTACTTCGCCGCGCCTATAATTGAAAATATAGGAGTTCCAATCGGGATGATACCCTTTGCGCATATCGGCATATTCGTAGGTATGGGTTCCATCGAACATAAATAAACCATGGGCATCGTAGGGAAAATGTGAGGGTACCCAATCTAAAATAACACCAATTCCTGCCTGGTGCAAGGCATCTACCAATGCAGCAAATTCTTGCGGATTTCCGAACCGGGAAGTAGGCGCAAAAAAACCGGTACCCTGATATCCCCAGCTACCATCGAATGGATGTTCCATTACGGGCATCAATTCAACGTGGGTAAAGCCCATATCCAATACATAAGGAACTAGGCGATCTGCTATTTGCTGATAGGTATTATACACTTCTTCGTTGTTAGGATCTGGCCGCATCCAACTAGCCAAATGCACTTCATACACTGAATAAGGTGCTTGCAAATGGTTGTGCTTTTTTCGGGTTTTCATCCATTCTGCATCCCCCCATTTGTATTGAGGATTCCAAACAATGGAAGCCGTATAAGGCCGTTTTTCCCAGTAATTTGCAAAGGGGTCTCCCTTATCTAACTGAACCCCCTGAAAACCGTGAATATGATATTTATACGCCTCGCCCTGCAAAATTCCTGGAATAAATCCTTCCCAAATACCTGAATGATCTAACCGAACTTTTAAGGGGTGAGTAAGCGTATCCCATGCATTAAAATAACCGATTACAGAAACATAGGTTGCATTGGGCGCCCAAACGGCAAAGTAAGTTCCTGCTATTTTATTTACCGTGAGTTGTTTATTCCCGAATAACTCATATAACCGATAGTGGGTACCTTTTTGAAAATTCGCAATATCCTCTGCGGTGAACAAAGAATAATTCCAAACGGGTTGGTGGGTATCTACAAAATGTACTTCCTCATAGCGCTGGGGAGGTGGCACATTTTTCTTTTTTGGTAGATTGGCATCGTTGTTAACCTCTGTTGAATCGGATTGCTTTGCCATGGGTTTCTTTTACTTGAGTGCATGAATAGATAGTACCTGTTACCCCCGGCTGATGCCAGTATTACTTCGCTTTCAGTTCGAAAATTTTAAATTGACCAGCCCCTACTTTCAGCGACTGACTTACTACTTCACCGGTTAATACATCCACCGCTTTGGTAAAGCCTGTAAAGGATTCTTCATAGGCTTTAAAGGGAATTTCGCGGGTTTCATTAGAGCGATTAAGTACGCAGAGAACAGACTGCTTTTGATGGGTGCGGGAAAATACATATACGCCGTTAACCGGAAGAAATTGTTTTGTTTTTCCAATTTGCAAAGGCAGCGATTTTTTACGATAGCCTGCTAATTGCCGCACATAATTAAATGCTTCGTTTTCGGCAGCTGTTCTTCCGTTGGCAGTAAATTTATTCATGGCATCTCCGGCAAACCCTCCCGGAAAATCGAGGCGTACCATCGCATCGCTGGGATTTTTAAAATTCTTCATTAGAATTTCAGTGCCATAATATATTTGAGGAATTCCACGAAGGGTGAGTAACAATCCGATGCCCTGCTTAAACTTATTGATATCCTCGCCAATCATAGAAAAGAAGCGGTCGGTATCGTGATTGTCT
>CAMBUH010000231.1 GCA_945870985.1 Chitinophaga pinensis | reverse complement strand
ATTTTCCGGTATTTATACAAAGGGCACCGGTATCACTCAGGCTACCCTCTCCGCGAAGTAGGGTGGCCGCTTCTAACTGTTCCCGGGTACATTGGAACTGAACGCCGGGATGCTGAAAAGATATTCGACCATTTTGGGCTTCGGGAAGCCAATCAGTTATTAAACTCATACTTACAATCGTTAGTTAAAAAACAAAGTTAATTAATTGCATGATTATGCATGTGCAAAATTATACTCATCAAAATATATATCAAATTTTATTAACTTTTAATATATTGTTTTTATTAACTTTATACATAATATTATTTTTAGTAATTGAATAAATAAAACCTAACAAAATTTTATAGATTCAAATAAGCAATAACAATGTATAAATAGTAGGTTTGTTTTATCCTTATATATGAAAAAAATCATCTTTCTCTTATTGAGTTGTGTGGCTGGATTGCATGCATTTGGTCAATCACAGGGGGAAGACATGCATAAGGGATTTTCCCGCGCTAACCTATTTTTTGGATCCGGACTCAACCTTGGGATAACCGATCGTTCCTTCAATATTGGTTTAAACCCCGAACTAGGTTTTAGCTTGAACCGAATAATAGATGTGGGATTGGCAGTTAATTGCAATTATTACTCACAGAATGCCTCGGAATTAAGCTCAATTCGATTTCAGAATATCAATTATGGAGTTGGCGTATTTACTCGTATTTGGCCAGTGAATTTTTTGTTCCTGCAAATTCAGCCCGAATTTAATTGGATTAATTCTTCGCAAAAAAATGTGAATACCCAGCAAACGGTGAAGTATAACTATTCTGCTGAAAGTATTTTAATTGGAATAGGATATGGATCCCGCATTCCTGGAAGTCGGATATCGTATGCAAGCTTTATGATAGATGCATTGCAAAATCCAAATTCGCCCTACCGCGATCAATTCAATGATCCCTTTCCTGTATTCAGGGCTGGATTTGGGGTATATCTCCATCCAACACGCTAATCGCTTCAGCCGGTGTATTTACAATAATTAGCCGATTTGTCCAGTTTTCATACAAAAATCCTTCTGCCTGCATTTGTTGCATATGGGCAATCAGGTGCTGATAATAGCCACCGGAATTCAGGAGTACGATTTTCTTATCGTGAATTTGCAAGGTATTCCAGGTTAACATTTCGAACAATTCATCCAAGGTTCCATTGCCCCCGGGTAAAATAATGGCGGCATCGCTTAGCTCGTACATCGTTTTTTTGCGTACATGCATATCAGGCACTACGCGTAAATCTGTAATACCGACATGTTGCTGCTCCCAGGTTAACAGTAGTTCAGTAATTACACCAATCACCTTACCGCCGCAATGCATCACTGCATCGGCAACTGCACCCATAATACCCACGCTTCCTCCTCCATAAACCATCGTTTTTCCCCGCAGGGCCAGTAAAGCACCCAATTCATGTGCATGGGCAACAAAAACAGCAGAACTGCCTGATTTAGAGCCACAAAACACAGCAATTCGTTGAACGGACATACGGCTTTTTTTAAAATGGAAAAATAGGTGAATTATTTTTTACATCTTTACAAATTACTTCATTGTTTTGCACAAACTCCCCTTATGTCGCCAATCCTGTTATTTGGTTTTGTAATCGCCTACTTTATTATTCTGCTGGGTGTAGCTTGGTATACGGGCAGAAACAGTAACAACGAGTCATTTTTTATTGGTAATAAGAATAGCAACTGGATGTTAGTGGCTTTTGGTATGATTGGCACCTCTCTCAGTGGCGTAACTTTTGTGAGTGTTCCAGGAGGAGTAGGCGACTTTAGTGGCTCGGCATTCAAAGGTTTTGCCTACCTACAAGTAGCCCTGGGATACCTCATGGGCTATGCTGTTATTGCCTTTGTATTACTTCCCATTTACTACAAACTCAACCTCACTTCCATCTATCATTATCTATTACAAAGATTTGGCAATACCGCCTATAAAACCGGTGCGCTTTTCTTTATTATCAGCAGAACCGTAGGGGCAACTGCTCGGCTGTACCTGGTGATTAATGTGCTGCAATTCTTTATTCTAGATCGAATGGGAGTTCCTTTTATTGTAACGGCTGCTGTTATATTGCTCATGATTCTGCTCTATACTTTTGAAGGAGGTGTAAAAACCATTGTGTATACCGATACCCTGCAAACCTCCCTGATGATTGCCGGCCTAGTGGTTTGTGTGATATTTATTTTGAACAATATGCAACTGTCCATGGGAGATGCGATTACACAGATGAAAAATATCGGCTACCTGCATGTATTCAATACCGATGTAAATAGCAAAGGATTTTTTCTGAAACAAATTATTGGTGGCGCATTTATTACTATTGCCATGACGGGCCTCGACCAAGAAATGATGCAAAAAAATATCAGCGTAAAAAAATTAGGCGATTCGCAAAAAAATGTAATTACCCTCGCCATTGTGCTGGTTTCAGTTTTAGTACTGTTTCTATTCCTGGGAGGGTTGTTATATATGTTTGCACAATCGAAGGGCGCCCTGTATCAAGAAGTTATGGTAAATGGTAAAATGGTTAAGCATTTGGTGCTTGACCAAAAAAATATCATTGGCGACAAAGTGTTTCCCTCGGTGGTTATGAACTATTTGCCACCTGCAATTGGCATTCTGTTTATCATTGCATTGATATCGGCATTGTTTCCCAGTGCAGATGGAGCCCTCACTGCCCTTACCTCCTCATTTTGTATAGATATGCTTGGCCTGCAACAAAAAACAAACTGGACGGAACAATACAAAAAGAAAATACGCTTAACGGTACACTTTTCTTTTGCGCTTGTATTTTTGATTTGTATCATGATTTTTTATAAAATCAATGACAATAGTGTTATCGATATCATTCTAGATTTGGCGGGCTATACCTACGGCCCTTTACTGGGCCTATTTGCTTTTGGCATTTTTACCCGGCGGAGTTTACCCAACCATATAGGCATAACCCTGATTTGTTTATTGGCTCCCTTATTAAGCTATATCCTCAGTAAAAACGCTGCCAGCTGGTTTAACCACTATCAAATTGGTATTGAATTGTTAATCATCAATGGACTGTTTACTTTTATCGGTCTATTTTTCCTTTCCACTGGTGAAAAACGCTAAAATTGGCGGATATTTGCCCCATGGAAATGATTCATGCATTGGCGGAAGCGTATGCAGAAAAGTTCAGTTCTCCTGAACCTGCGTGGGCAGCCGCTCTTTCGAAAGAAACCCAGGAGTATCATCCCCAATCGCATATGCTGAGTGGCCATGTGCAGGGTCGCTTCCTGTCGGTGATCTCTCAAATTATGCAACCTCGTTTTATATTGGAGATTGGAACCTTCACGGGCTATAGTGCCGGTTGCTTAGCAGAAGGATTAACACCAGCGGGGGAGCTTCATACCATAGAATGCCGGGAATCAGAAGCAACCGTAGCAAAAAAATATTTTAACCAACTTCCCAACGGGCATCAGATTCAGCTGCATGTTGGAAATGCATTGGAGATCATTCCTACCCTAACCCCTACCTGGGACCTTGTATTTCTGGATGCAGATAAAACGGGTTACTCTGAATATTACACACTGGTAATGAAAAATTTGAGAAAAGGAGGATTACTGATTGCCGATAATATTTTTTTCCATGGAGAAGTATTACAGCCGGAAATAACCGGAAAAAATGCTCGCGCGATTCAAGCGTTTACTGAAATGGTTGCGAGTGACAGCTCTACCGAAAAAGTGATTGTTACCGTTAGAGATGGATTAGTATTG
>CAMBUH010000230.1 GCA_945870985.1 Chitinophaga pinensis | reverse complement strand
ACAACAGTTTAGAGACCTGATTATACGCGAAGATTCTTTGGGTATTGTTCGCCTAAGCGATGTGGCTTCCGTAGAAATTGCTCCCGAACAACTAGAACAATCCTGGAAGGTGAATGGACTGAATGCCGTAGGATTGGCCATTATTCCGCAACCCGGTGCAAACAATATTGAGATTGCCGACGAATTCATGAAAAGACTGGAAACGATTAAAAAATCGAATAAGTCGGATATTGAATTTAAGGTGATGATTGATAATACGGATATCATTCGTAAGTCGTTAAGTGAGGTGAAGGAAACCCTCATAATTTCATTTGGGCTGGTTGTGTTGGTAATTTTCTTCTTCTTCCGCAACTGGCTAATTGCTTTGCGTCCGTTAATTGATATTCCAATATCATTGATTGCTACCTTTTTTGTGATGTATCTTTTTGGATTTTCTATCAATATACTCACTTTATTGGGTATTGTGTTGGCAACCGGATTGGTGGTGGATGATGGAATTGTGGTAACCGAAAATATTTTCCGGAAGTTAGAAGAGGGCATGCCTATTAGAAAAGCAGCCTTAGAGGGGAGTAAGGAAATATTTTTTGCGGTAATTTCTACTTCTCTCACGCTGGCAGTAGTTTTTTTACCAGTAATATTTTTAGAAGGCTTTGTGGGCAGGTTGTTCCGCGAATTTGGTGTAACACTGGCTGCAGCAGTTCTGATATCAGCCTTTGTATCTCTTACCATTACCCCGGTATTAAATGTTTACCTGAGTACTAAAAATATTCATGGGGGATGGTTTTATAAAAAAACGGAACCATTTTTTGTAGGTCTCGAAACAGGCTATAACCGATTGCTGAAAGGGTTTATGAAAATCCGTTGGGCTGCCTGGGCAATTGTAATTTCCTGCGTTTTGATGATTTGGTTTATCATGGGTCAGTTGCAAAGCGAATTGGCTCCATTGGAAGACCGCAGCAGTATCCGCTTTAGTGTAACAGCAGCTGAGGGAACCAGCTATTACTCTATGCAAAAAATGGTAGATAATATGCTACAGTTTTTGAATGATTCTGTACCGGAAGGTGATTTTACCATTGCCCGAACTTCTTCCGGATACGGGGGTTCCGGTGCAGGGGTAAACACATCGCAGCCCAGGATAAGTTTGGTTGATCCTTCTAAACGTAAGCGAACACAGGCAGAGATTGCCTCCGACCTGCAAAAAAAGATGGGGAGGTTTAATGATGCGCGCATTTTTGCCACGCAGGAGCAAACTATTTCGGTAGGTTTTGGTTCGAGGGGATCATTGCCCATTCAATTTATTTTACAAAATCAAGACCTAAGTCGTCTACGAGAAATTATACCTAAGTTTTTAGATGAGGTAAGAAAAGATAAAACCTTTGCCAACTCTGATGTTAGTTTGAAATTTAATAAGCCTGAAATTCAACTTACGGTAGATCGGATGAAGATTAAAGATCTAGGCTTGAGCACAACTGATGTAATCAGCACCATTCAAAGTGCATTCAGCGGGGGCAGATTGGCGTATTTTATTATGAATGGCTACCAGTATCAGGTGATTGCGCAGGTAGAAAGAGATAAAAGAAATACTACAGTAGATATTTCTAATTTATATGTAAGGAATAATAAAGGACAAAGTATTCCGCTGGATGCCGTAATAAAACTGGAAGAAAGTAGCAATCCGCCCACCTTATACCACTACAACCGATATAAATCAGCTACCATTTCGGCTTCGCTGGCAGATGGCAAAACCATTGGGGATGGTATCAAAGCCATGCAAACAATTGCAGATCGGTTATTGGATGAAAGTTATCAGGTTTCTTTAAGTGGTCCTTCACGCGATTATGCCGAGAGTTCCTCCAATATTGCTTTTGCATTTATATTGGCGCTAATGTTGATTTATCTGGTACTCTCTGCGCAATTCGAAAGTTTCCGCGATCCGATTACCATTATGCTTACCGTACCCTTGGCATTGGCAGGTGCGTTGTTGAGCTTATACCTGCTTAAACAAACCCTGAATATTTTCTCGGAAATCGGGATGATTATGCTAATTGGTTTGGTAACCAAAAACGGCATTTTGATTGTTGAATTTGCCAATCAGAAGCGCACAAAAGGGTTGGCTAAAATGCCGGCAGTGGTAGAGGCAGCAACCCAACGGCTACGGCCGATTTTGATGACGAGCTTGGCCACTTCACTGGGGGCTTTGCCTATTGCCTTAAGTTTAGGAGCAGCTTCTACCAGCCGGGTGCCGTTGGGTATAGTGGTGGTAGGGGGGCTACTCTTTTCCTTATTGCTTACCCTATTTGTAATTCCGGCGGTTTACACCTATATCTCTGGAAAACATGAAGCAGCGCCTACGGAAATTAACGGTTAATTAATCGCCAAAAGGGGCTAGCTGCTTTTATTTATAGCCTTTCGCAAAGGGTTGTTCCCCTATTAGTATCTTTGAACCGAAAAACAGAGATATGAGTATAGCGGATATTCGTAAGGATTATAGTTTACAAACACTAGATGAGCAAGGGGTGGCCGATAATCCCATTGATCAGTTTACCAAATGGTGGAAGGAAGCAGTAAGCAGTGATATTGATGAAGTGAATGCTATGACCTTGGCAACGGTAAGTTCCGAGGGTGTTCCCGCTGCCCGCATTGTATTGCTGAAAGGCTATGATAAAAACGGCTTTGTTTTTTTTACCAACTATGAAAGTAAGAAAGGACAAGACCTGCTCACCCACCCTTTGGCAGCCCTTGTATTTTTCTGGAAAGAATTAGAGCGGCAGGTTCGTATTAGCGGACGCGTAGAAAAAGTTGCCGCCGAAGAGAGTGATGCCTATTTTCAATCCCGCCCCGAAGGCAGCCGCTTGGGTGCCTGGGCATCTCCACAAAGCAAGCCGATTAACAACCGGCAGGTGATTGAAGAGCAACTGGCAGCCTATCAACAAACCTATCATCTTCAGCCCATACCCCGCCCCCCTCATTGGGGTGGATACCGCGTAGTGCCTGATACCATTGAATTCTGGCAGGGGCGAAGCAGTCGCTTACACGATAGGATTCAATATAAATTAGATTCGGTGGGTAATTGGGAGATTAGTCGGCTCGCTCCCTAAAAATAAAATCATCTGCTATGGCTTCTACTATTTATGAGCAACCTTACAAAGTGATACGAAGCTTAGCGGATGCGGAAATTCGCTTTTATCCGCCGGCAGTAATGGCTACCGTTATTTCCGCAGCTAATTCTTACAAAGAAGTAGGCAGCAAAGGATTTCGACAGTTGGCTAATTATATTTTTGGCGGGAACGAAAACAATACAAAAATTGCCATGACGGCCCCCGTTCGAATGCAATTGTCTAACAAAGGCTCATCTATGAGTTTTGTAATGCCTCCCGATATGCCCTTACAACAATTACCAAAGCCCAACCAGTCGGGAATCAAATTCGAAAATACGCCTGCCGAATATGTGGCTGCCATCCGTTTTGGAGGGTATGCATCCGACGGCGATATCCAGAACTACTCTAAGAAATTATCGAACATTCTTGCCAAAAATAATATCACGCACCAAGGCAACTTTCGCTTTTTAGGGTACGACGCTCCTTATAAATTTTTTAGCAGAAGAAATGAAGTGATTGTAACCGTTCAGTGGAGGGCCTAAGCAGCCAGTTATTTTCTCCAGTCCCACAAAACAACGTCCCATTCAAGGCCGCCATAACCTATGGTATGAATTACCTGAAAGCCGGTTTTGATATGTGCTTTCAAAGAGCGGCTATTTGCTCGGGCCACATCGGTAA
>CAMBUH010000229.1 GCA_945870985.1 Chitinophaga pinensis | reverse complement strand
CTATTGTTTCGGTAAATACCTAGCTGATTTGCGTGAAATACTTTCACAAAAGGATTATGAAAGGCTTGTTGTAATTTTGTACATTCGGCCAATAAGAGATGATTTCCCCGCAAACCATACAACAGATTACCAGTCGCATTGATATTATTGATGTGGTGGGTGAATTTGTGAAGCTGAAGAAACGGGGAAGTAATTATATGGGGCTTTGTCCTTTCCATAACGAGAAAAGCCCCTCCTTTACCGTTTCCCCCAGTAAGGAAATTTATAAGTGTTTTGGCTGTGGCAAAAGTGGCAATGCCATTGGCTTTGTAATGGAGCACGAAAAAGTAGGCTATGCAGATGCCCTCCGCTGGCTAGCCAACCGGTATAATATTACCATCGAAGAAACGGCAGTTACGCCCGAACAGCAGCAACGGATCCTTACTTCTGATAGCTTATACATCATTAATCAGTTTGCCCAGAAGTTTTATTCAAAAAGTCTATTTGAAACGGAGGAAGGCAAAACCATCGCCCTATCTTATCTGGAAGAAAGAGGATTTCGGGAAGCCATATTGCAAAAGTTTCAAGTAGGCTACCACCCTGATCAACGCGATATGCTGGCGAAGGAACTGCTGGCCAATCAATTTACCACGGAGCTGTTGGTGAAAACCGGATTGGTAGTGCAAAGAACCGATTCTTTGGTAGATAATTACCGGGGTAGAATTATTTTCCCCATCCATGGCATTACCGGAAAGATTGTAGGTTTTGGTGCACGTGTTATTGGCAAGCATACTACCGGACCCAAATACATTAATACCCCCGAGAATGAAATTTACAGCAAGAGTAAATTGCTGTATGGAATGTATTTTGCCAAGTCGGCCATTGACAAAGCAGATGAGTGTTTGTTAGTAGAAGGATATACCGATGTGGTAAGTCTGCATCAGGCGGGTGTAGAAAATGTGGTAGCCAGTGGCGGTACCTCTTTAACCATCGATCAGCTTCGGTTGATTCGAAAGTACACGCAAAATATTACCATCATTTACGATGGTGACCAAGCCGGTATCAAGGCGGCGCTGCGCGGATTAGACCTCGCATTGGAAGAGGGTTTACAGGTAAAATTAGTTTTGATTCCTGATGGAGAAGATCCTGATAGTTATGTGAATAAAGTGGGTACGACTGCATTTCGGGATTTTATTCAAACGCATAAGAAAGATTTTATTCTATTTCAGCTGGAAGTAATGTTGCAGGAAGCGGGACAAGATGTGAGTCGCAAAAGTGCTGTGGTAAATCAGATGGCGGAAACCTTGAGTAAGCTGAATAAGCTGGAAGACTTTACCCGACAGCAAGATTATGTTCGGCAATGTGCGGCTTTGTTAAAGATTGATGAGGCTGGACTCACTTCACTGGTTAATAAATTCAAGCGGGATCGGCTGGGTAAAGTCGATAAAAAATTAGCAGTAAATGAGCAGGGTGGTTTTGAAACCATTGGTCAGCAAGTCCCTCCCCCACACGAGGAAGAAAATACGCTGGATCTTTTAACCCTGGATGAAATTCCTGAGAAAAATATTATTCGGGTTTTGCTGCTATATGGTTTACATGAATGGGATACCGAAACAACGGTTGCACAATATATTTTTAGTGAGCTGATTGAATTTCAATTTGAAGTACCGTTGATGGAGAAATTTTTTAACGAGTTTCAAAGCGGGTATCAGCAAGGATTAGAACCCACTATGCAATCATTCCTCTACCACGAAGATGAGCAGTTACGAAACCATACGCTGGAGATCTGTTCCTTCCCTTTTGAGCTTAGTCAGCGATGGAACGAATACTTGCAGAGCCGCCATAACATTCATACCCCCAATAGTAAACAGGATGTAGAACATAGCGTGAATTATTTTAAGCTGCGGAAAGTGAAAAAAATGATGGAAGAAAATCAGCGCGATCTAGAAACGGCTTCGGGAGATTCCATCAAAAAGTTCCTCGAAATTCATAAACACCTGAAGCAGGTAGAAATGGAACTGACCCGCCAGATAGGAGCGGTAATTGTAAAATAATTTTATTTATTTTTTGCGAGCAATAGGTCGCTGTAACTATTGGCAATCAAGTGTTCGGGTGCTATTCCCAAAGCTTCCATATATTGGGTACAATCCGCTGCCATTGAAGACCTAGTTATATGGGGATGGTGGAGGTTACTCACTTCTATTTCAACAAAACTTCCCAATCCGGGCACTTCATCAATATGGAATTTAGTATGCTCGATAAAGAATATTTTCCGATGTTTTTCCACAACAACTTTTACGGAAAGAGCTGCGGATAATAGGGATTCTAAAGAACCACCATCCGAAACGGGTGACAGATAAAACTGAGAGGTTTTGGGTCCTTCCCCATCTGCGCGATGATAAAAAATCAGGTTATTTTCAATCGCACCCTGGCGTAATTTTAATCGGCCACCCGGAACTTCAAAGTAGGTATCTTTTTGGGTATCCAACCCCACATAACGGGCACCGGAGGCCAATAAAAAAGCTTCCACTCTTTCGGGGTGAAAGCAACGAGCTTTAATTTCGATATTAATGGCCGACATATGTAGGCTATTTCTCTGCAGGATTATTTTTGCCGGCTAACAAGCGTTCCAAAGCAGTTTCTAGGCGGAATTGTCGGGTTTCTGCTTTTTTAGCAGACTCAATCCAGCTGCAATATTCTTTTTGATTGGTAACCGGCAGGGAGGTAAAAAATTCCTGTGCTTCCTTATGCTTGGTAAATAGTTTTCCCAACTCAATGGGGGGTACTACTAAACTTTTATAGAATGACAAAGAATGGGTAACATTATTTTCTGCAAAAGCACGCTCCTGATTGGGTACCTGAGATGTTTTGATAAAACGCATGGCCGTCCATACATGGTCTAAAATAACCTGGCGAACACAGGTATAGTCTTTCTTGTATAATTCGTCCCAGCTGCAGTCACGGTTCAGGTCGCTCACAATTTTGCTGGCCGTTTTAGGATAGGAAATCCAAAGTTTGGTATCGTCGTGAATAGCGGGAAACACTTCTCTCAGGATATTATTCAATTGATGCTGACTCAACGCAAACAAGAGTGCAAAATCAACTTTCCTACTTTTCAGCAGTGGAGTGATGTTTTTTGAGTAGTTCAACTTAGAGAATTGCTTTTCGATGGAAGATGGTAAGCCCTGAATCAGGATATTCTTTTCATCTTTCAACTGTAATTTTTCAAAGATGGGCTGATTAAACATATTGCCTAAGAGTTCTGGTGAGGGAATGGGGTGCAAAGTTAAAAAATTGTTACGGGAAATGAACGTTTTATGCGTATTAATTCAAAAAAAAAATCAACTACATGCAGTGTTTACAGGTGTTTTAGCAGGAAATTGGCTTTTCAAGAGAAAAAAATGGGACTAATCGGCAATACAATTAATCATGCCGCTATCGATTCTTGTGTCGGTTACCAGGAATTTTGCTTTCCGTTCCCCGCAAGATTCTACCGATATTTTTTTGGTGGGTAAGAATTACCATCAAAGCAACCAATATTGCGAAGATGCGGTAAAGGGGTTCTCTTTCATTAAAAATGAAGAGGATAAACACCATGAAAGATATACCGGCTAATATGGAACCAAGCGAAACAAAGCGCGTAAGAAATAAAACTATAAAAAACACCCCCAGGCAGCAGGCTGCTACTACTGGCTGAATAGCAATGGCCATTCCTAATAAGGTTGCCACGCCTTTACCTCCACGAAAAGAGGCCCAAATAGGGAAAATATGACCAATTACTGCTGCCAATCCCAACCCAATCATG
>CAMBUH010000228.1 GCA_945870985.1 Chitinophaga pinensis | reverse complement strand
ACTTTAACAGGTAAAAAGTATTTTTTATTAGAATGGATCCATTCCTGCTGATCTTCAGAAAACCCTCCGGCAGGAACTATCATATGAATATGTGGGTGGTACACCAATGTTTGTCCCCAGGTATGCAAAATAGCAACTGCACCAGTATTAGCACCCAGATAGCGGGTATTTTTTGCACATTGTATAAGCGTTTTTCCGGCTGCTCTAAATAATAAATCATAAGCAGGTTTTTGATTCATATAAAAAAGCGCATTCAGGCATTCCGGAATAGTAAATACTATATGAAAGTATTTTACCGGCGGAAGATTTCCGGAGAGCTTGTCAATCCATTTGGCTTTTTTTATAAACTGACATTTGGGGCAGTGCCTATTTCTGCAAGAATTGTAAGCTTGTCGTGTATTTGAACATGTATTACATACTTGTAAATGCCCACCCAATTGTGAAGTTCGGCATGCAGTTATGTCATAGATGGCTTTTTTTTGAATTGCAGAATATTTTTCTGATGCAATAAAATCAGCAGCCCGACTGGAAACAATGCTAGCCAGGTCGACGGGTGTTCGATTGTTTCCCATATAGTCAAATGTTCATTGTCTCAATAGGGGAAGTAACATTTCCGGGATTTACATTGGTGAGATGCAAATAAATGGAGGTTGTTTTAAGTGAAGTATGACCCAGCAATTCCTGTATAAGGCGTAAACTCACTCCTGTTTCTAATAAGTGAGTTGCAAATGAATGTCTGAGTGTGTGCGTTGAGACTTCTTTCGTTATACCCGCTTTACTTGCACTATTTTTAACGATTTGATCCAGTGTTCTTTCAGAAATACAGGTTCCTTTCCGTCCCTGGGGTTCAAAGAGATAGGTACTTGGTCGTTCTCTTTTATAATATTCTCTCAATACTTCCAGGGTCTTGGGTGCAAGAATAGTCTGACGGTCTTTTCTGCCTTTGCCTTGTACAACCTTTACAACCATTCTTTCCGAATCAATTGCTTTGGGTTTCAATTGAAGAAGTTCCATTTTTCTTATTCCCGATGAATACATCAACATAAGCATTGCTCTATGCTTTAAATTTGATGTATGGAAAATCAAACTTTCTATTTCCTTTACAGAAAGAACAACAGGCAATTTTTTTTCTCGGCGAGGTCTTTTAATCTTTATATCCTCCCATGGTCTTTTGAGTACATCCTGAATATAGATTTTAAAGGCACTGATATTTTGGTTGATAAACGATGTTGATTTTTTTTGATGAACCAACAAATAATGTAAAAATGATTTTAGCTCAGATTCCGATATTTGATCCAGTGGTTTGTTCAGCCTCGTCTCCAATGCCATCATGCATTCACAATAATTGGTAATGGTTCTTGAGCTGTAATTTCGGTAAGCTAATTCTTGCTTTAATTGAAGAACGGATTCTGAGAATTCTCTTTTCATTTGATTAATTTTTAAGGTTTGATAAACACTTAAATTAATCAGAGAATTACCGATTTGTGAAAATCGGTTTAGTTCAACTAGCTTATACCCGCTACCCTCTATCGCTTAGCTATCCAACTGTTGTTCGCTATGCGTGTAAGTGTAGCGCCTTATTCAAATATAATTAATTTATCATAAATCATGAAAAACACGCATAATTTGTTGTTCACCAACATAGGCACACCCGTATAAATCTCAAAGGGCTTGTTAATTCAATTCATCCCCGTCGCAATTTACCCCTTACCAATAACATTTCATCACCCTCTTATACTGCCCTCATTTTCGGTGTTTTCACCGATTACTCTTCTGCTTCCTCCTGCCTACCTTCCCAGTTTTTAATCCACAACCATGAAGCGTATCATCCTCGTTCTTCTTTTCGGATGCCTATTTTCTTCCTGTTCGGTTACCCTGGTACCCGAATACAATGCATCCCTCTACCAACAAATCGTTACCACCGCTGCCCGCAACGACCGGCTGTATATCGACCTACTGCAAGCAGATACTACTCATCGTGCCTTCTCTCAGTATGCCAAAAGATATGCTGGTATCGAAACTTCCATTCAATCTATCTATCTGCAATACCAGGCTCGTGCCAACAACAGCGCATTCTTACCCATCCTGGAAAATATTCAAACCCTTTTTCTTAAATATAAATCAGAACACAAACAACATACTACTGCCCTAACTCAGGCAGAAATCAAGGTATACCAAACCTATACCCGCGATTACTGGAAACCCCTGCTGATTGCTGAAAATTCTCTACGATAATTTATAAAACAACTATATGCAATTCGATGTAAATGAAACACTGGCCGGTATGATGGGGGCCATGCAAAAGCAATTTTCAAAAGACTGGCCCCTGATAAAATCAGCGGCTCATCAGTTTTTACAAGCGCGAATTCTACGCCTGGCACTGCTGGCAGAACTTAGACTAACCGGACAATTATCCCCTGCTTTTTTTGCTGAGAGAATGAAAGACGAACAATTATTACTGCAGTCCGAACTACATGCCATCACCATCGTTTCGCTCGCTGCCGCCCAACGAGCCGCACGGGCAGCTTTGCAGGTTTTTACCCGGGCTGTTGATAAGGCACTCCCTATTTAATGGTAAATAGAATCTGTCCGATATGCCCACACCCATTCCTGATCCGGTACATCAAAAGGCGATTCTTATCTCCTTTCTGCAATTAAGAAGGGCGGTTGGCTGGTGCGGCATTGCCTTGCCTATATTTTTATTCCTTGCTTTCACTTTCCAGTATCCGCATTGTTCCCTGCCACCCAGTATCAGTCATTTTTATTACACCGGTTTGGGTACCTACTTTACCGGAACCCTATTTGCTGTGGCTATTTTTTTATTTCATTACCGTATGCCCGAAAAAATAGATCGCCTCGCGGCGCAGATTGCAGCCGTAGCTGCCTTGGTGGTAGCTTGTTGCCCAACCAATCCTTATTGCAATAGTTGTTATACCTGTATTCAAATCGAATGGATTCCCCACCCCATCGTAACAAAACTGCACTATGGGGCCGCGTTGGTATTTTTTCTGGTGTTGGCCTTCTTTTGTATTTGTCTGTTTACCAAAACCCACGCACACCTTCCCGAAACACCTCAGAAAATTATTCGAAACCGATTGTATAAAATTTGTGGGTATACCATCCTCATTTGTATTGGACTGCTGGCATTGCAAGAATGGAAGTGGTTTGTCCAACGCATACCATTGATCAAGGGGTCATCCACCACATTTGTTGTAGAAAGCATTGCATTGTTGGCATTCGGTATTTCGTGGCTGGTGAAAGGGGAAACCCTTTGGAAAGATGCAACCTAACGCATATGAATTGCAGTGGCTGCATATTTCAGGCTGATATTATTATACAGTGAAACAGGGTATCTATGATGTTGTTACCTATATGGAATTAGAAGTTGTTGTCTTCCTTCTCCGAATAGTCTTCCGACAACGGAGGAGACTATTCGGTTCGGAGGAATAATCTACACAATTAGCGTGATATTATTATACAGGGAAACTATGTATCCGTGATGTTGTTACATATATGGAATTAGCCCATATTGACTCGCGTATTTGGTGCTGCCATTATTTTATATGTGATGGTGATTTGAACTCCGAAGCGCATAGTCTCCTCCCGCCTCGGCGGATCGGAAGACTACGCGAGGAAGGGACATACTTATTGTTTTTCAATCTGAATTTATTTCTTCATTTTTCCAGATTCCCATTTCATTAATTCTTTTTCTATTTTTTATTAAATATTGTTGCAGCATCTAAAGACGCAGTGCCCAAAGCCGTCAAACAAATTTTTTTATTTTGAT
>CAMBUH010000227.1 GCA_945870985.1 Chitinophaga pinensis | reverse complement strand
AGAAATCATTACCAGCTTACCTTTTACCGTTTTCATCCAAGCACTATACGCTACTGAATCGGCCAAATCGGGCAGTACCACCACTTCTCCGGTTACTCCTTTTTTAGGCGTTGCCGGACTCCAAGCAAGTTGGGTGCACTCAATCGTATGCGTTCGCGGACTCACCATATCCATGTGGGTAATGCCACGCTCCCAGCTTTTCCATTTACCCCAAGCCTCATTGCGCGCATTTATTCCCCATCCGGCATAGCGGTTCACCGCCCAATCATTCGCCTGTTGCATTTGAGGCGTTCCCACTAAACGAGGCCCTATCTGATCAATCAGCTCATGGGCCAGCTTTGTAAGTTGAGAATTTTCCGTTCCCTCCTTTATAATTTCATTGATAACCGAATTCGTTTGACTGAATACAACCCTTTGTGGCAAAAAAAGTAATACGAACAAAATGGGTAAGGAACCAAAATAAATAATCGATTTTCTCATATACATATAATTAATTGATGGGTGAAAGGCAAATGTAGAAACTAATGTAAATAAAAAAAGTCATTCACCAAGGCGAATGACTTTTCTATTGTAAACTAAATAAGTTATTTCATTGGCAACACGAAGGATGTTACGGGTGATCCTTTTGCAGCCAAACTGGGGAAAACGGATAGTCCTGAAATGGGATCATCATAATCATCATCGGCAAATCCATCTCCAAATGCTTTCACGAACACCGTTTGACCTGGCTGAAAACCATTAGAAACAAACCAACTTAATCCGAAGTTATAATTTTCACTTTCATTCGTTTTTCCAGAAAATCTTTGCTTTTCCGTTACTATATAGTTGGTAGTGCTTACATCGGCAGTATTACCAAAGAATAGTCGAATTTTCTTTTCTCCTGAAGTAGGACTATTGAAAACAGGATCGAAAATAATACCATCCTCCGCCAAACCACTAGCAATTAAGCTTGCTAAGGCAGGATTCACCTCAGTAGTTTTTTTAGTATTGATAGCAGTAACCTCAATAGAAGAAATCTGATTAATCGTTTTTGACTTCCCAATCAGAGTTGTTGCATTATTAGTGGCTGCGTGATAAACACCCATAATTTTTGCGATACCATAGCCCGGCTTGGAAATAGAAATATCATAGGTTCCGAAAGGAATTGAATCTAATGTCCATCGTCCATTAGCTTGTGTTTTCGTTGAAACAGTACTTTGTTCTATGGAAACGGTAACCCCACTGGCATCTTGCAGCAACTTACCATCCAAATCGACTATTTGAATCGCTCCCGTTATATTACCTCTTCGTTTTTCGGCCTGAATAACATCGGGTACAATAATTGAGTGTTGGTTGCTGTTCTTATTGCAGGCTAACAATAATAATAATACAACAACAATAGATTTTTTCATATGCAATAATTTTAGATGACAAATATACTATTTTATTACTCCCTTATGCATTGGCAAGCGCACGATCTAGATGTACATATCCTCCATCCACATGCAATAATTGTCCAGTAGTGTGAGAAGAAACCGGAGAAAGTAAGAAAAGCACGGCAGCAGCAAGCTCTTCGGGGGTAGTCATTCTGTTAGCCAATGGTATACGCTGATTAATTTCTTTTAATTTGTTTTCTGGGTCCGGTAAAGTAGCTATCCAGGTTTGGTAAGCAGGTGTAAAACATTCTGCCACAACCACCCCATTTACCCGAATACCATATTTCAATAATTCTACTGCCCACTCCCTTGTTAAGGCACTTCTTCCGCCATTAGCAGCGGCATAGGCAGAAGTACCTCCTTGTCCGGTTTCAGCAGTTTTAGATATAATATTTACAATAGCCGCCCCGGTTGATTTTTTTAGCCAAGGCAAGCAATAGTGCGCCATCATATAATAATGTACCAGGTTATTATGCAAACTTTCCATAAAGGCAGCATAATTTCCATTCTCTAATCCTACCCCATCATTGTAACCAGCATTATTCACCAATCCATCAATTTTACCAAATTGGTGTATGATGTTAACGACTACCGATTCCAATTGATCTACTGCTGCTAATTCAATCGTTACCTGACCAGCTGCTTTTCCAGCCTCATTCAACTCATCTACCAATGCCTCATTTTCAGCAGCATGTCTACCCACAATCACCGGAATAGCCCCCTCATCGGCCAGCAATTTCACAATAGCTCTTCCTATGCCGCGGGCTCCTCCGGTAACTATAATTACTTTATTGGTTAATTGTAATTGCATATTCAAAAATTAATGTGCACCTACTACAGTTTGTTGGGCACAGCCTAATCCATCAATACCCAATTCTACAACATCACCCGGCTTTAGGTAAACGGGCTGAGGCTTTATTCCCATGCCCACACCTGAAGGAGTACCAGTTGAAATTATATCACCCGGCAAGAGCGTCATAAATGAACTGATATAAGAAACCAGCGTAGGGATATCAAAAATCAAATCATCGGTATTACCATCCTGCATCGTTTGTTCATTCACCTTCAACCAGAGCCGCAAATTATGTGGATTGGGAATTTCGTCTTTTGTAACCAACCACGGACCCAGCGGAGCAAAACTATCGCAGCCTTTTCCTTTGTCCCAGGTACCTCCCCGCTCTAACTGAAAGGCGCGTTCACTTACATCATTGTGCAAACAATATCCCGCCACATAATCCATCGCCGATTCTTGGGTTACATAGCTGGCACGCTTTCCTATCACAACGGCTAACTCTACTTCCCAATCGGTTTTGGTTGAATTACGGGGAATCTGAATTACGTCGTATGGCCCTGTAATAGCAGAAGTTGCTTTTAAAAAAATAATCGGTTCTGTGGGCACGGCTGCGCCGGTTTCGGCAGCATGTTTTGCATAATTCAACCCAACACAAATTATTTTTGAAGGATTGGCAACCGGGCAACCCAACCGAATGTTTGCTGGTAATACCGGAAATGTATGAGTTTCAAGCGCAGCGGTTAATTGCTGCAATCCACCCCCCACAAAAAAGGCAGCATCATAATCCCGAATATGTGCCGACACATCCAGCATTTTTCCGTCAACCCAAATTCCGGGTTTTTCTTCTCCGTTCAATCCCCAACGCACTAATTTCATACATCAATAGTTTAGTTGAATAATCGTATCAATTGAATCTACAGTAATCCCTTCCAGATAAACAAATACGCCCTCCGCCTGCTGCTGAAAACGAACTTTCTTTCCACCTACCAGTTGCTGCGCCGAAAGTATAGTAACTTTAAGCCCAGGTATAAAAACATACGGTAACCCGGTTGATTTTAAAATGTGAATAAAATAGGTTTTGTCTTTGCCCGTTACCACTCCCCAATCCTGCGGAGGAATAATATTACCCCGGGTTCCATAGATGCTGCTGCTATTCTTCTGCATCCATTTTCCCATTGCTGCAAGGGTATCCGTAAACTCTTGCTGAATTTTTCCCGTTGGCATGGGTCCTACATTCAATAAAAAATTGGCATCATGTGCAGCTGCTTTTACCATGTAGTGAATAAGCGCGGGTACCGATTTATATTTTCGGTCGGTAATGTTATACCCCCATGAATCATTCATTGTTTCACAGGTTTCTAATGGCAAAGTAGAAATATCAGCACCCCCAAAACCGGTAGTGTTATTTCCGGGTAAATCTTTTTCAAACATCTGAAAATCTTCTCCAGGCAAGGGTAACAAATGGTGATTATTGCCTATCATACAAGCAGGTTGCAGCCGATGAATCAATTCATATATTTCATCATAGTGCCAATTCACTTTCGAAGTGAGCGTTTTATCTACATCATTATCCAGCTGATCCCAATGGCCATCAAAC
>CAMBUH010000226.1 GCA_945870985.1 Chitinophaga pinensis | reverse complement strand
TATTGAAACAACCGGAGGCTTCCACTCCCAACATGGCATTACCGAAATTGCCATCGTTTTATATCCAATTAAGTTATAAAACTTTTCCCGCTATGAAAAAATTTATCGGATTCGCCATAGTACTGATTGCTTTTAGTTCTTGCCAAAAGATTCGGAAAGAAGATTGTATGAAATTTACCAAAGATGTTGCCGGAAAATGCCTTCGCATAAAGGCGAACGGACAATTAAGGATGGGATTGCAGGTTGCAGAAAACCGATCTACCCCTTCCACATCTCTTTCTGAGCACTTTGAAGATCCCTCTCTTCGAATGGTTTGGTAATGAGGTAACTTACACTTATCAGTTTTCCTTATTTTTGCATTCGGATTCCCTTTGCTGATACCCGTACTTTTTTTGAATGGTTGGCAATTAGGGTGTTATCCCCTAAAAAATATGGAGCTCAGCAAAAATTATATTCCGGGAGAAGTTGAAGCCAGGTGGTATGCGCAATGGAATGAAAAAGGCTATTTTAATAGCACCCCCGATGATAGACCCCCCTATACCGTTGTAATACCTCCTCCCAATGTTACGGGCGTATTGCATATGGGTCACTGCCTTAATAATACCATACAGGATATTTTGGTACGCAATGCCCGCATGATGGGCTATAATGCCTGTTGGGTGCCGGGAACCGACCATGCGTCTATTGCCACAGAAGCCAAGGTAGTTGCCATGTTGCGCGAAAGAGGTATTGCCAAATCATCTCTTACTCGCGACGAATTTTTACAATATGCCTGGGAGTGGAAAGATAAATACGGGGGTATTATATTACAGCAATTAAAGAAGATGGGTTGCAGTTTAGACTGGAACCGTACCTCCTTTACGATGGATGACGAATATTATCGTTCGGTGATACAGGTGTTTATTGATTTGTATAAAAAGGGCCATATCTATCGAGGAAAGCGGATGATTAATTGGGATGTAAAAGCCAAAACAGCCCTGAGTGATGAGGAAGTAATTTATAAAGAGGTAAACAGTAAGTTGTATCACGTAAACTATCGGATAGAGGGGGATGATGCTGCAGCTTTACAAGGAATTACTATCGCTACAGTTCGGCCGGAAACAATTTTGGGGGATGCTGCCATTTGCGTGCATCCTTCCGATACCCGCTATGTACATCTGGTAGGCCGATTTGCATTGGTTCCTTTAATTAATCGCAGAATACCCATTATTGCTGATGACTATGTTACCCCTGATTTCGGTACCGGTGCGTTAAAAGTTACGCCGGCACATGATATGAACGATTACCAATTGGGGTTAAAATATAAGCTGGAGATTATTGATACGATGGAAGATGATGGCACCCTGAGTGCCGCAGCTACCCTGTTTGTGAGCGAAGACCGGTTAGATGTAAGAAAAAAAATCATTCCCCTACTAGAAGCAGCTGGCAACCTGGTAAAAACAGAAGAATATGTAAATCAGGTTGGCTTTAGTGAAAGAACCGATGCGATGGTAGAGCCTCGCTTGAGCCTGCAATGGTGGGTAAGTATGACGGGCATTTCTAAACCGGCACTGGAAGCGGTGATGAAAGATGATATACATTTTCATCCTGCCAAATTTAAAAATCTCTATCGCCATTGGATGGAGAATATCAAAGACTGGTGCATTAGCCGTCAACTTTGGTGGGGGCATCGAATTCCTGCCTATTATGCACCCGATGGCAATTTTGCAGTAGCCGCTTCATTGGAGGAAGCCTGGGAAATATTAAAAGAAAAGCAACCCGAACTAGCGAAAGAATCCATCCGGCAGGATGAAGATTGTTTAGATACCTGGTTTTCGAGCTGGTTGTGGCCATTTGAAGTATTTCATGGATTATCACAAACGAATAACTCCGAAGTAAACTATTACTATCCAACCAATACCCTGGTTACGGCACCGGAAATTATCTTTTTCTGGGTAGCACGAATGATTATGGCTGGATACGAGTATATGGGGCAATTACCTTTTAAAGATGTTTATTTTACCGGAATTGTTCGGGATAAACAAGGCCGAAAAATGAGTAAGAGCCTGGGTAATTCACCCGATTTACTTGGCTTGATAGATCAATATGGTGCCGATGCGGTTCGCTTTGGCATCATGATTGCTTCTCCCGCTGGCAATGATATTTTATTTGATGAATCGGGCTTAGAACAGGGAAGAAATTTCAACAACAAATTGTGGAATGCCCTCAAACTTGTAAAGATGTGGGAATCCCGTGTTGGAAACGCTGAGGAAAGTAATTTACCGGTATTTGCGATGGATTGGTTTGAACAACGCCTGCAACATACCCGCAATGAGGTTGCAATAATGATGCAGCAGTTTAAATTGAGTGAAGCTTTAAAAACGATATACTCTTTAATATGGGATGATTTCTGCAGTTGGTACCTCGAATGGGTGAAGCCCGGATTTGAACAACCGATTCACGCGGAAGTGTACGAAAAAACAGTTGACTATTTTGAACAGTTGCTGCATTTGTTACATCCATTTATGCCGTTTATTTCGGAAGAGGTTTTTCATTTATTACGTGCGCAAACCGAGGATATTTGTACCCGCCAGCATACACCCATTCCGGCCATTGATACTGAAATGGTGGCCTCGGGCGAATTGTTGAAGCAATTGATTTCGGCGTTGCGGGATGCGCGAAATAAAAACCAGCTCAAGCCTAAAATAACGGTACACCTGCATATTCAAACCAGTCGTGAGAATCAATACCAAGCCATACGATCTATTTTAGCAAAACAGATCAATGCGTCTGAAGTTAGCTTTACCCAACAACCGATTCCAAAAAGTATTGTAGTGGCAGTAGAAAAGGATCGCTTTTATATGGAATCAGCCGAATTTCAAGAGACCGGAACACAGCGGGAAACTTTGCTAAAAGATCTGGCCCATCAACAACAATTTTTAGAACAGGTAAGCAAAAAACTGCAAAACGAAAAGTTTGTACAAAATGCCAAGCCGGAAGTAATCGCACTAGAAAGAAAAAAAGAAGCCGATGCAATGGCGCGCATTCAAACGATGGAAGCTACCTTATTGCAGATGGATAGTGAATAAATCGTAAACAGCTACTTCACAAAATAATCCTCCTATGAAACTTCGGCTATGGTTGATTTTGATTGGCTGCTGCATACACATATCAGGTTTGCAGGCACAGGGTGGTGATTATGCTTCTTTGAAACTGATTAATCCAAGGTATCCGGATAATCCAACCCTGAAAGCCTTATCGTTTACGGCCTATCCAATTTGTATTTCTTTACCGATTGGCGTAATGGCTGTGTCGTTGATTACAGAAAACAAAAAAGGAAAGCAGGTGGCCTATGAACTCATGGGTGGACTGATAGTAACGGCTGCAACTACCGGGTTGTTGAAAAAACTGGTTAATCGTTCCCGGCCCTATGAAACCCACAATGATATTTATCCCAATTATAGAGAAACAGGCAATTCATTTCCTTCGGAACATACTGCACTTGCTTTTTCAACCGCCACAAGCCTTTTGTTAACTACTGAAAAATGGTATTTTGCAGCGCCTGCCTATGTTTGGGCTATGGGCGTGGGCTATTCACGCATTTATTTAGGCCAACATTATCCTTCGGATGTAATTGCAGGAGCGATTACCGGGGCGGCAGGTGCTTATCTTACTCATATCATTAATAAAAAGTGGTTACATCCTGTTCGGAAGAAAACCGTTCAAATTCCGTAAAGTTAGTTACACCAACACGTGGGTTTCTTTAATTACACCCATTACAAATACACTTTGCAGGTGACCGATATTTTCGGCCTCACTTAGTTTGTTTACATGAAAGTGATA
>CAMBUH010000225.1 GCA_945870985.1 Chitinophaga pinensis | reverse complement strand
GATTTTTATGAAGCCGGCCGATGCGCCTATTGTTATTCGGGATACCATTATAGTGGACAAAAAATTGGTATTAGACAGTATCCGCAAATACATGCCTTCTAATCCTTCTTTATTAGCGGCCTCACAGCAAGTGAAAGTAAATGAATGGTTGGAGCAAGAAGCAGAAGCCCTTCGCTATCCTACCCTCAGGGCCAATACTGGGTATAACTTTAACAGCACAAAAAGTGCAGCGGGATTTGCGTTGCTTAATCAAAGCTTTGGTCCGTTTATCGGATTAAATTTAGGGATACCCTTGTATACAGGAGGCGTGAATAAAAAGCAACAGCAAATTGCTTCCATCAATACTCGGAATGCGCGGCTTCAGTACGACAATATGTTTTTTAATATGGAAACCGGCATCGTGCGAACCTATCAATCCTATAAAAGCAATTTGCTGCAACTACAAACCGAAACTAAAAACTATCAGTTATCATCCGAATTGCTCAGCCTGGTTTTAAATAAATTTGAATTGGGCGAGTCAACCATATTGGATGTGAAGCAGGCTCAGGTGAGTTTCGAAAACGAAGGATTCCGTTTGGTGAATCTGAGCTATGCAGCCAAAGTAGCTGAAATTGAACTGAACCGAATAGCCGGTAAACTGGCTCCTTAATCTGGAGGTTTTTTTTCATAATAGTAGCATCCGACTAAAGTAAAAAACATGTCGATTACACCCTCCATTACCTCGCGGTTACCTCAGATAGGAACCACCATTTTTACGGTAATGAGTCAATTGGCGAAAACCTATGATGCGATTAATCTGGGTCAGGGCTTTCCCGATTTCCCCATGAGTCCTCAATTGGTTGAAGAAGTAGCAAAAGCCATGCGGGATGGGCACAATCAGTACACGCACATGAATGGCTACCCTTTATTAAGGGAGAGAATTGCTGAAAAAGTAAATAACCTGTATGGATATCCTATAAATCCCGAAACACAGATTACCATTACACCCGGCGGCACTTATGCGATTTATACCGCACTCACTTCAGTATTGCAACCAGGTGATGAAGTGATTGTTTTTGAACCTGCCTACGATAGCTATATTCCCAATATTACCATCAATGAAGCGGTTCCTGTGCTTATTCCTTTAACCTTTCCAGACTATCGGATTCCTTGGGAGCAAGTGAAAAGTAAAATAACTTCCCGCACCCGGATAATTATGTTGAATACGCCCCACAATCCCACCGGCATGATTTGGCAGGAAGCGGATATGCGCGAGTTGGAAAACATCGTTGCGGGTACTTCTATTTTTGTATTGAGTGATGAAGTGTATGAGCACTTGATTTATGATGCACAAATTCACCAAAGTGTATTGCGGTATCCTGCATTGCGCGAGCGGAGTTTTGTATGTTTCTCTTTTGGTAAAACCTATCATTGTACTGGATGGAAACTGGGCTATTGCATCGCCCCGGAAAGCATGATGCAGGAATTTAGAAAAGTACATCAGTTTAACAGTTTTTCCTGTGATACTCCTAAGCAGGTAGCATTGGCCGAATATATGCTGGATACCAATGCATACTTAACGCTGGGTGCAGCGGTACAACAGAAAAGAGATTATTTCTGTAAATTAATGCAACCCACTCCCTTTGAATATATACCCTCTTCGGGAAGTTACTTTGCATGTTTTCGCTATGGTAATTTTAGTAATGAACCAGATCGGGAAATGGCGATTCGGTTAACCAAAGAGCACGGGGTAGCTACCGTGCCGGTTTCTGTTTTTTATCAGGATAATACAGACCACAGGGTATTACGTTTTTGTTTTGCAAAAAAAGAAAGTACACTGGAGGAAGCCGTAAAAAGGTTACAGACATTTCATCCATAACCTTCTGCTTAGCCTACCATCCATCCCCATCGAGCAGATTTCCTATTCCTCCCAACATACTTCCTTCTTCTCTGCGATTGGTGGTGCCATATTGTAAAATTCTTCCAGCCAGTCTGCTGATGGGCAGGGTTTGAATCCAAACTTTACCCGGCCCACGCAGGGTAGCAAAAAATAATCCCTCGCCGCCAAACAAACTGTTTTTGATACCGCCTACCATTTGAATATCATATTCAATGCCGCCGGTAAACCCCACTATACAGCCGGTATCAATTTTTATTAGCTCTCCTGGCTGCAATATTTTTTCTACTATATGCCCACCGGCATGTAAAAAGGCCATGCCATCGCCTTGCAATCTTTCCATAATAAAACCTTCTCCTCCAAATAATCCCGTTCCCAATTTTCGTTGAAATTCTATACCGATGCTTACCCCTTTGGCAGCACAGAGAAAAGAATCTTTCTGGCATATAATGGTATTATTCAGTTCTGCTAAATTCAACGGAATAATTTTACCAGGATAAGGGGAAGCAAATGATACCTGTTTTTTTCCTTGCCCTGCGTTGGTGAAAGCCGTCATAAATAAATTTTCACCTACCAATACGCGTTTTCCCGCATTCAACAGTTTGCCAAACAATCCACCCGTTTGCTGTTTGCTTCCATCACCAAATATGGTTTCCATACCAATTCCGTCATCCATCATCATAAAAGCACCCGGTTCGGCAACAGCGGTTTCTCCGGGATCGAGTTCAACTTCTACATACTGCATTTCTTCCCCAAAAATTCGGTAGTCTATTTCGTGGTTCGCTATCATATACTTTGTTTTTACACAAAATTACTATGCTAGGGTATTAAGCAGCGGGAAGATTTTTCTAAAATGGCTGGTTACTGGAATAGTGGTTGTAGCGAATGACCAGTGGTAAACTACAAACAAAAACCGCCCTGAAAACAGGGCGGTTCAGTTAAAACCATTGTCCTAAATCCTATTAAAACCAGCTTCCTATAAACAATTCATTTACTTGGGGGTTTTTGGCAAATTTCTCCGCTCTTCTTTTGCGCTTTATCCGATGAGATAACAGAGCAACTACCATTAAGGGCAAAAATAGCAAAGTGAGTGGGGGAATACCTAGCATGCTGATCCACTTACCTCCAAACATCCGCTGCATCGGTCTGCGCAATCTTTCGGCTATCAGGTACATCGCCGGAACAATAATCAACGTCATAAAAAATGCGAAAGCTAGTCCAAAAATAATTGTCCAGCTCAGCGGTCTCCAGAATGCCACATTATCTCCCCCAAAGAAAATATGTGGATTCAGTTCACTGAACAGGGTAACGAAGTTAATATTGAATCCAACTGCAATAGGAATGAATGCCAAGATAGCGGCAACTGCCGTTAACATAACCGGAATAATCCGGGTTTTACCAGCCTGAATAGCGGCCTCTCTTGTTTTCATCCCTCTGGCGCGCAGTTCATCGGTAAATTCAATTACCAAGATACCATTTTTAACTACAATACCCGCAAGGCCCACTATACCCAGGCCCGTCATAAGAATAGAAAAATCCATTCCTGTGATTGCATACCCAATAAATACCCCAATTATGCTGAATATAATTTCCGTTAAAATGATAACCGACTTGCTAATGGAGTTAAATTGTAAAACAAGTGTAAAAAGAATCAGCATCAGGGCTATCAACAGGGCTTTTAATAAAAATGCACCCGTTTCTGCTTGTTGTTCTCCTTCTCCTGTTTGTTTAACGGTTACTCCTTCCGGTAATTTTTTATAGTTGGCAATGTACTTTTCCAGTACTTGATTTACGCCTGTGGCATCATATCCTTCATTGGTTAATACGTTGGAGCGAAGGGTGATTAATCTTTTTTGATCTTTTCTCTTCACGCTGCCTAGGGTTGAAGTAGGTTCAATATCTACCAAGGCACTGATGGGTATATTTTTTACTGCGCCGCCCGCTGCCATATCGCGAAAGGAGATTTTCATATTCAACA
>CAMBUH010000224.1 GCA_945870985.1 Chitinophaga pinensis | reverse complement strand
TTTTAGTGCTGTTCAACAGGAGCTGAAAAACGAAAATAAAGAATCGGATCCAGTTTTCGGAAAACAACATAATATGGGCAGAAAATATTAATTTGTTGATTCAGGTGATGACACAAAACTAACTATATAAAAATTTCAGAATTTCTTTGAACAAAATATTTAACCCAAAAAAATAGCGTATGCTTACTATACATCCACAATATATTACAGATGCCAATGGAGAAAAGTCATTGGTTATTCTTCCTGCTAAAGAATTTGATACCCTAATGGAAGAACTGGAAGAGCTAGAAGATATAAGGCTTTACGACGAAGCCAAAAAAGAAGATACTGGCGACCGTATTTCATTTTCTGATTACGTAAAAAACAGAAAAGCAAAAAATGGCTAACTATACCGTAATATTATCTAAAAAAGCACAGAAGCAGTTAGATAGTCTTTCGGATAATGTTGCCATGCCTATTTTGAAAGCTATTGAGGGATTGGAAATAAACCCTCGCCCAGCAGGTTATATAAAACTAAAAGGCAGAGACGGTTAAAGGATTAGATCAGGAAACTACCGAATAATCTACGACATTATTGACAATGAACTAATCGTAGATATAATCACACTCGGACATAGAAAAGATATTTATGAATAATGCGAAAGTTCGATTAAACCCATTTTTAGTGGGAACGTTCTATCAAATCAATTTTTTTAAGATATAATGCGAGGAATAAAATAGGGTAATTTTTATGTAACTACCCAACTTGATGTCACATTTTGTGATATCATTTCGAAGATCAACTTTATATTCCCCGTGTAGTTACCGAGCGGCAGAGAGAAACTGCAAAAAACAGCGTGAGAGCCTGTGCGCCTCTGGAGCATGAGTTTGAGTGTGATTTTTTTAAGTTGTTAGCTTATCATTCCAATTCGTGCAGTACGCCTGGGCGTACTTCACGAGGAACAAGGAACTGCACGGCAGGTGAGCAATTCCAATTTGATTATTTTTCCTTCGCATCGCAAAATCAAATTATTTACTTCTCACTTGTAATTTATTCAAAATTATGAGTAATTTTACTCAATATAATGAATAAAATAGTAATTATGTTCGAAAGACCTCATTTACAACCACTTATAAACAGGATCCAAGAGCAGAGAAAGTTCATCCAAGTGATTTTAGGGCCTAGACAGGTGGGTAAAACAACGCTAGTGAATCAATTGGTGCAAAAATATCCCTTTGGTTCTATTGTGGTTTCGGCAGATGCTATTGGCGCTTACAATACTTATTGGTTAGAACAACAATGGGAAATTGCCCGAATTAAACTAGCACAAAACGGGGGAAAAGAATTTTTGCTGGTGGTGGATGAAATACAAAAAATTGATAATTGGAGTGAGATAGTAAAATCACTATGGGATCAGGATACTAGCAATCACATTCCGCTGAAAGTTATTGTATTAGGTTCATCGAGGTTGTTGATTCAACAGGGTTTAACAGAATCCTTGGCTGGCAGATTTGAAACCACTTTTATGAGCCATTGGAGTTATTCGGAAATGCAGGCAGCATTTGGGTGGAACGAGCAGCAGTATGTGTATTTTGGAGGTTATCCCGGATCAGCAACATTAGTATCCGATGAACAACGGTGGAAACAATATGTAAGGGAATCATTGATTGAAACCAGTATATCAAAAGATATTTTGATGCTAACAAGGGTTGATAAGCCTGCACTCATGAAAAGACTATTTGAATTGTCGTGTAATTATTCTGGTCAAATTCTTTCCTACAATAAAATGCTGGGCCAATTGAAAGACGCAGGAAACAGCACTACCTTGACTCATTATTTATCCCTATTAAGCACAGCGGGTTTGGTTACTGGGATAGAAAAATATTCGAATAACATCATCAGAAAAAAATCTTCCAGTCCAAAATTTCAGGTGTATAACACGGCTCTGATTAGTGCACAAAGCAATACAAGTTTTGAGGAAGCCATGGGGAACCCTGCTATTTGGGGCAGACTGGTGGAATCTGCTGTAGGTGCTCACTTACTAAACCAGGCAGTATCCGGAGATTTTGCGCTTAGTTATTGGAGAGAAGCCAACGATGAGGTAGATTTTGTTATTGAGCAAAAACAATTGATTGGAATTGAAGTAAAAAGCGGAACCACAGAAAATACATCCGGCATGGCTGCTTTTAAAAAGAAATTCCATCCTGATAAAATTCTGCTGATAGGAAATTCAGGACTACCCTGGCAAGCATTTTTGCAAATGAAGTCGGGGGAATTATTTGGATAGATTTTTTTAATTTTAGGTAAGAGAATTATGGGGGATGTTACACTGCAGGGAGAAAATGCAGGGAAGGAATTATTTTATAAATCGAAGTTGAGCTTAACTCCGTAGCGCAAAGTCTCCTCCTACGTCGGAAGACTTTGCGAGGAAGGAACTTATTTGTATTTTAAGATAGAATGCAAGGAAGGGAAATTTTTCTTATATCATTCAATAATTTTTAATCCTTGTTTTTTGTAATTATCGTTTTCAATTAATCGCATCATATCGGGATTTTCTAATTCGGTTTGTTTAATAACAAAGCTTGTTTTAAGATTTGATGGAACTGGAGAAGCTTTGGCAACATAGATCGAAAGGGTATCATTTTCGATTTTGTAGTATAATGCAGATATGCCTTTAAATACATAATTTCGAGAACTATCTAACTCAAAATTCTTTTCCCCATTATCAGAAATAATTATAAACTGCCCGTCCCCTGTCATTCCCCAATTTTTCTTTTTAAGGAACAGTTTTGATTTTGTAGTTGCAGATGAAAGCTCTACAACATTCACAGCAACATCATAATTTTTTTTGGGCACTGAAAAATAGAAAACCATAAATGCAATTATTAGAATGGCTAAGGCAAGAACTATTATGATTGGCTTACGCATATTTATATTTATTTATGGATACCTAGGAATATGCCCCGAATTCCAGCCTTGTTTCACCATTCTGCCTGTATATTCAATTTCGCCATACCAAGGTGCCGGGCCAAATTGTAGATTTCCAAAAAATATACCAAGTGCATTAGCTATCGTATATTTTCCTTGTTGCAATGCTCCCGCTAATCGCATGTATGTATAAAAACTGATATAACCACCTGTGATTGGCAACTCTCCCCATCTGCCATTATATCCTGCTAAATAATTACCTGCAGACCGCGCAGAAGCATATTTGCCATCAAGCAAACGTCCAGTCATTGGCCCATAAGAAGCTATATCTTTACGAGCTTTCAAATCAAATTTGTATGTTCTTGTTGTAGTGCTTGATTTTGATTCATCAGCAATCTGTTTCAAGTTCATATCTAATGCTTCTTCGTGCCAATAATCTATTACTTTATCCCATGATTTGCCAAACTCAATTTTACCCTCAGCTTTACCGGTACCTGGATTGACAAATTCGTCCCAGAATTCAGTTTCTCCCATTTTTTCTCCGCCTGCAGATGTACTTTTTTTATGCGCTTTATCAACAGTTTTTGCGGTAGCTGCTCCATCATGTTTATAAACTCCATTATCTCCATCCTTATAAACCGATAGAACATTTCCAGAAGAATCAGTGTGTGTAGAATATCGACCATCAGGATCAATCATGTTCATCGGGTTATTCAGAACATAATTGTATGGAGAAAACCCATGATAATTATCAGCTAACGGGTCAATGGCATACCACCTCCCAATCTGCGGGTCTTGCATCCTCGCCCCATAATCATACAACTCCAAGCCACCCCCATCACTAAACTCCTTATTCTGTAATTCTTTGCCGTTGTATTTGAATTTTTTCTCGGTTTTACCAGCGCCTTTTGCGGATAAACCTGCCATGATTAACCCGAACGGATAAT
>CAMBUH010000223.1 GCA_945870985.1 Chitinophaga pinensis | reverse complement strand
TTGCAGGTAGGTATCTCTAAAAAACTCGAAAATGCACCCTTCCAGTTTTCATTAACTGCCCGTCAGTTGCATAGCTTCAATACTTTGTACAACGATACTAGTTTTCGTGCTGCGGAAGGGGAAATCAATTATACCGAGGTTTCTACTTTGCAAAAAGTACTTTCTCATCTCACCCTGGGCGTTCAAGTGTATCCGCATGAAAAACTAGAATTGATGGCGGGCTATTCTTTCAGACGAAGAGCTGAATTGAATGTGTTTAATCAGGTTTCGGGGTTGAATGGATTCACATTTGGAACGGCTCTGCTGTTAAAAAAGATGCATATTCAGTATGCTACCGGATTGTATCAGCGCAATATGTTTCATCAGATAACCATCAATGTAAACTGGCTGGGTCAGCTATAAAAATAAGCCGGAAATAGGTAGTCAACCCTTTGGTTAACCAGCTATCTCCGGCTGATAGGATATGGATAAAGGGCTGCGAACGCACAGTTGAATTCATTCAGCAGTTGCCTCTATTTTATCAGATACCCTTCTTTAACATTTTGTTGCCTGAACTATAAATTATTAATTCCCTCCGGTTTTTTTGGGGGGTGGGGGAGTTGTTTTGGATGGTGTGGGCAGGGTTGCAGGTGGTTTATTGTCTACAGGTTTTGGCAGGTTACCACTTGGGGGTATATTTTTCGGCTTGTTGCCTAATAAACTGGTATCAGATTCTGCTCCAATCACTTCTGCTGTTCCCGCTACATCATACCCGGTTTCGGTATTG
Source organism: Chitinophaga pinensis (assembly GCA_945870985.1). Taxonomy (GTDB): domain Bacteria; phylum Bacteroidota; class Bacteroidia; order Chitinophagales; family Chitinophagaceae; genus Sediminibacterium; species Sediminibacterium pinensis_C. Next base: position 3,097 of record CAMBUH010000223.1, on the reverse strand, counting down.
GTAATGCCAATTTCACTTTCGCCGCTTTGTATGGGTACATTTCCATTAGAATAATCGATCTGAAAATCAGCGTTGATTTCTTCCGGTTTGGTGAAAGTTAATTTGGTATCAATACCGCAGGTAGGGTCATTGGCGGTTTTATTCATAAAATAGGCCCAAATAGGCATGGCCGCTCGGCCCCCCTCTCCATTTTTACTTTCTTTGTTAAATCGGATAAATCGGTCATCGGCACCTACCCAGCCACCGGCCAGCAGTTGAGGCGTATAGCCCATAAACCAGGCATCACTATTGTCGTTAGTGGTTCCGGTTTTTCCGGCAATTTCTAATCCTGCAGGCATATCATAACCCCATATTCCTGCACCTGTTCCATTCGTCATCACGCCCTGCATCATTTTTATTACCGAGTAAGCTGTTACATCACTAATCACTTCTTTACGAGTGGGAACAAAATTGGCCAACACATTTCCATTTCTGTCTTCAATGCGGGTAATGTACATAGGTTTGGCACTAAAGCCTCTGCCAGGGAAAATGCTATACCCCTGCATCATTTCAAATAAAGATAGTTCCACCGCACCAATACCGATGGAAGGGTAGGCAGGAATTTCAGATTTGAAATCGCATTTCCGCAAGAAATCAATCAATCGTTTGGCTCCGTTGTTGCCATTATTGTCTATTTGCTTCAAGATATATGCAGTGGCACAGTTTCTCGATTTGGCCAGAGCCAGTGCCATCGGCATCGCAGCTCCAGTGCAGGTTTTGGTGGTAGCCGGCACCATCCCATAACTACCGAAACTCTGTTGGTTGTCGTAAACAGTGGTATTGGGGGTAAAACCCGCTTCTTCAATGGCCAAACTATATAAAAGTGGCTTCATGGTAGAACCTACCTGTCGCTTGGTATTGATATTGGCATGATCGTATTTAAAGGTTTTATAGTCGATGCCGCCTACCCAGGCTTTGATTTGTCCATCCATCGGATTCATCACAATAAAACCTGCCTGTAGCATTTGACGGTGATATTTGATAGAATCATAGGGCGTCATGAGGGTATCCTTTCCCCGGGCATTATTCCAGGCAAAAATGTGCATGTTCACGGGTTCGAGGAATGATTTTTTAATTTCCTCCTCATCCACCCCATCTTTTTTCATGTTTTTCCAGCGATCACTTTGCTTCATGGCCGACTCTAGCACATGCTCATATCCCTTCCAAACAGAACCCGTTTTAATGTTCTCCTGATTGTTGAATAATTTTTGCAGATAGTTCATATGGCGAGCCACTGCTTGCTCGGCATATATCTGCATGCTAGGATTGATGGTGGTATAAATCTTCAATCCATCCCGATATAAATCGTAATTATCGCCGTTATTTTTTTTATTTTCCTTACACCATTTTTTCATTTCTTCTCCCAAAATCATCCTAAAATAAGGTCCCAATCCGTTGTTCTCATCCAATTTTTTATAGTTCAACTGAATGGGTTGTTTTTTAAGAATAGCCGCTTCTGGTTCGGTAAGAAAATTTTTGGTAACCATCCGGTTCATCACCAGATTTCTTCGGTCCATCGCTCGCTTGGGATTGGTTCTAGGGTTGTAAATGCCCGGTCCATTTACCATGCCAATCAAAACAGCCGCCTCCTCTATATTGATGCGATCGGGTTCTTTTTGAAAAAAGGTTTTGGAGGCATTTCGGATGCCAAATACATTGTCTCCGAATGCTACCGTATTTAAGTAGAGGGTAATAATTTCTTCCTTGGTAAAATTGCGTTCTAATTTAATAGCAATGATGGCTTCCTTTAATTTTTGAATGCTGCGTAAAAAGATGTTTTTCGTGCTCCAGTTTTCTGTAAACAGGTTTTTGGCTGTTTGCATAGTAAGGGTACTACCCCCTCCTTCGCTTCCTAGAAAAAATAAGGCCCTTCCTACGGATAAGGGATCAATGCCACTATGGTCGTAAAATCTTTTATCTTCAGTGGCAACTAGCGCTTGCACGGCAAAAGGACTGATGTCTCTATATTCTGTGATGATCCGGTCTTCGATATAATATTTTCCAATGGGGGTACCGTCATCCGCAAAAACCTGACTGGCCAATGAAGCGGTGGGATTTTCAATATCTTCTAACTGCGGCATCGCACCCATCCAACCCAGGTTGATGATGATTACCAATAAAACAAATAATCCGATGCAAGCGAAAAAAAATCGCCAAAAATATTTTACTGCTTTTGTCATAGTAGGGGTATTCCTTTTCATCCTGTTTTCAAATATCCTTATTTTTTGCTAATCCCACGTTGCTATTCCCAATTAGCCAATGGTTCTATTTGCTGGCTAAAATTTTTCGGGGTACAATTCATGGAGGAAACTATTATAGCCTTCTATATCCTGACTTTCCTGCAGAAGTGCCAGGTTAGCCGGACTAATCATACTAAACTTGTATTTATTAGGCCCCAACCAGGGCAAAATCCGGTTGGCCGTGGAAGGGCGCACTTTATCCATGTATTGTAGGGCCTGATCAAAATTTTCAAAGGGCCCGAACAGCAAATATTGAAATTGATTGTTGATTTTGCGAATAGACATAGCTATTGGCCGGTTGAGCGACAATTGTTGATTAAAGCGGGTAAATGCATTCTTGCTTTCGCTCACAAAAATGGGGTCTACCTTATCGAGCATGAGCACCAGATAAGCGGTGTCGTTGGGATTAATGCTATAGCTATTTCCTTTCAACCGAATTGATGTGGTATTACCTTCCGAAAGGGTAAGGGGTTTGGTTCTGATAAGGGGCGTAACCGGAGCAATGGGAACCGTTGGGATGTAATCTTTTCCGGTTTTAACCAATTCGGTATTATTGGGTTTTAGCAGTAAATTATTAGTAGACAGTGGTTGAGTGGGTGCTTTTCCAGATGGAAGCGATTTGGTAATACTGGGTATGGTTGCGGTAACGTCTACATCGGCACCTCTTCTTAGATCTTCTTCTCCTCTTTCGATGGATAAATTACTTAGGTAGGCTTCTATCTGATTTCTGCGCTTGAGCACATCAACCATGGTTTCGGATTTTTCGGCCAAGGTGGATTGCGGAAAAAGGCGGGATATGTTTTCCAAGCGGTTAATGG
>CAMBUH010000222.1 GCA_945870985.1 Chitinophaga pinensis | reverse complement strand
AAACTGCACACATGCAATAATCCCATCTTAAAAATTAATTGCTATTAACTCGTAAAGATTGGATGCAGGTATTTGTATCACCAAAAATAATAAAAAGAGCCTGCACCAAAATGGGCAGGCTCTATAAAAATCAGCCGTTTTAATAAAATCTCCTTCGAAACAAATGCAAGATTCGGAATACGACTATTGCTTCTTTGTACGATCAATTTCACCAATCAAAGGAATGGCATCCTGCACTTCACTGCGAATAGCGGTTTGAAAATACGACTCTACTTGAATAAACTTGGCTGCCTCTAAAGCACCTACCTGCTTTTTCATTTTGCCAAAATATTTTTGATACAGCTTTTCCAGTTGCATATTATTTTTCAAGGTAGCCGTTGCCAAAGTATTGGCAGTTTCATCATTCAGGGTTTCGTATTCCTTTGCATAATCGGTTATTAATTGCATGCGCTCTTTAGCCAGATTGGCTCGGGCAGCTTCGTATTCATCATACAGTCCCCAGAAAGCAGTTGCCTTAGCCTCCGGAACCTTCAGATAATTGGTCATTAACTCCTTTTTGGTTTTGCCATACATCTTTCTAATCATATCCACCTCTTCTTGAATTGTGGCTTGTGCCATGCCTTGCACAGCGAATAAACAACTTACAGCAACTAGTAACTTTTTCATGTTTTTTATTTTTTATTTAGGGAATACAAAAGTAACAGCAAAACGCCAACCAAAAGCAGCACGCAAATTATCCGGAGCAGTAATAGGTATACGAGGGCCAGCTGATAAAGACACTGTTTGCTTACCCAACCGCGTAACGCCGGAAATATTGGGAACAAACAATACCTGGGTAGTTGAATTGATCCAATTTTGCGTAATCTCAAAAGAACCACCAATGCCGGCGCCCGACTTCCAGTTATAATTTAAAAAGGGTTGCAAATACAGCTGACTGATATCACTGCGGGATGCATCACCCGATACCGACCAAATTTGATTCACCAATCCACCCACGGTAAAACCATTAGACTGCTTTAGAAAAACAGCAGAAGGGCCTATGCCAAACTTTTTTCCGGTTAACATCTCATCCGTTCCAAGGGGTAATAAAAAGGCAGGACCTGCTCCCCAGGTTAATCCATTTTTTGGTTGGGAAGGAGAAAGAAATGCAGTAGCCAACACATCACCCATACCGGATTGTGATTTGCCCGCACCAGTAATATTATATTGCGCGATTAAGGGAAAAATTACCCGGGAAATTAAATTCAATTTTGGAGTAATGGTTATGGGAACCACCGGCTGCACATTCATTGTATTACGTGAGCCTTTAAACGCACCAATTCCATAATCGGTATTATTCTGAAAAGGCAGGCTGATAAGAGAGGAAACCGGATTGGCTAATTTTTTTGCCAGTTCTTCTGCAGAATTGGCCGGCTTATCCTGTGCATGTGATAAAGAAAAAAATAGCATACTACATGCTGTAACTAAACTGAATCGGAAACTAGATCTCATAAAATCAATTTTGAATATTTACAATTTTATTATAATTCAAACTGTAATCTAAACTGCCAGAAGTCGGTAGTGCCAGTTAGGTTACTCTTCCACAATTTTCCGGCTCCGTAATTGATTTCGAAGCGGAAAGAAGGATTGGGAAACCAACTGAGTGCAGTAGTAAACCGATTGAATTTACCCGCAGTTAGCAATGCATCATTGCCATTGGTTTGGGTAAAACGAGCTCCCAGTTCCCAAGCACCCGGACCACTACTTTTTGCAAATTTAAAAGGTTTTTTAGGTATCAGTTTACCCAAATTACCCGTCATCTTATTATACTTTCTATTCTCGCCGGTAATAAACCAACTGCCGCCCAACTGAAAATAAGTAAGGGTAGGATTATTCTTTTCTGTGCTCCGTATTTTGGCATTCATATATTCACCCACCAGCGCAACCGGCCCCGATACATGCACTGCCTCTAAAAAAAGTGTATTGGCACCAGATGCAGCAAAGGCACCTGAATTAATATACAGAGGAGCGGTATTCATCTCAGGCTTCGCTTTATAAGTAAGCTTCCCATCCGTAGGATCTGAATATCGGTAAGCTATTCCTAGGTGCAATAAATCCCGATCACTTTTATAACGCGGCAATCCGGAAAAACGAAAAATAGCCTGGGTTCCATTATCGCGAAATGATTTGCCCGTTTCCCAATAGTTATTAAACACCCCTGCCGTAAAACTCGCCATTTGATGAAAGAAATTGCGGGAATAGCGAATACCTATATTTCGCTGACGAACCAGCATGGGGGAGCCGCTACCTCGTTCGGTGAACATCGACTGGGTACCGGGCATAATATATTCCATCCCAACTCCTTCTTTTTGCTTCCCCACGGTAATCCAGCCATCCTTGGTACCTACCGGAATTTCTAGGTTCCAATCAATAAAATCGAACTTTTTATCAGGAGGTGCATCGAGTCCATTATAGTTGGCACTAATCATATAGCGCCAGGGATGCTTCGAGCCAACGCCCAGCATACCATATAACATAAAGCGGTCGGCCCTGAATTCGGTACCCGATGCATAACTACCCACTTGTTGGATACTATTATTATCCTGGTTCTGTGTATTGAAATCGAGTATCACTGCCATACCCAGGTTAACCGTCATGAATTTGCCAGTATAATGGTTCCACTTTTTCTTCATCGTAGCAGGGGCTGTTACCGGAGTAGCGGCTTCGCTGATGATGGCAGTGTCATTTAACTGGAGTGGATCTTCTTGTGCTTTTACTTGCGAAGTAACCAGCACAGTGCCAATTAGCAAAAATTTAAACGCGGTATGCATATCTGTTTAGTTTATATCTTTTACACATCTAAATCCGGCATGGTTGGTGGCAGTTCTCCAATCGGCTTTACCTCGAGTACCCACCATATATCTGGTGCAGTATTGGTCGGTACATAAAAATGATCCGCCCCGCTGTACTTTCTTAGGAACACCGGGTTCGTCGGGATCAAAACTATTACCAGGGCCGGTAGGGTTTGTCCATACTTTATCGGAAGCCCGCGAAGTATAGTAATCATTGCGATACCAATCTGCACACCATTCCCAAACATTACCTGCCATATCATATAAGCCATACCCATTAGCCGGAAATTTTTTTACTGGAGCAGTAGTTGGATATCCATCTTCTGCAGCATTTCTTTCAGGAAAATGACCTTGAAAAATATTCGCCATTTTTTTGCCGCCGGGTTGCATTTGATTGCCCCAGGTATATATATTTCCAGTTAAACCACCTCTTGCGGCAAATTCCCACTCTGCTTCGGTAGGCAATCTTTTTCCCGCCCATTTTGCATACGCCGCTGCGTCTTCCCAGGCGATATGCACCACCGGATATTGTTCTTTTCCTTTGATTGATGAACTCGGGCCTTCTGGGTGCCGCCAATCGGCTGCTTTTACATAACTCCACCATTGCAAATGATCATCCAATCTCACTTCATGGTTGGGGGGTGTAAATACTACCGAACCGGCAACCAACATTTCAGGCAAAGCATCGGGAAATTCTTCTCGGGTAGGTTTTTTCTCTGCCAACGTTATATATCCGGTTGCCTTTACAAATGCTGCAAACTCGGCATTGGTTACTTCATGTTCATCCATCAAAAATGCCTTCAATTTTACCCTATGTATGGGACGTGCATCGGGCATGGCTTCCTTGCCACCTCCCTTTACCCGGGTAGGATCAGGAATACCCATACTGAATTCGCCACCGGGTATATAAACCATACCAGCTAAAGCAGGTAGCATAGCGGGAATTGGATTGGGCTGGGTAGGCCGATAAGCGCCGGCTCCACCGGCCATATAACTCATACTGTCTTCGGGCAGCATTTCTCGTGTGCAAGAAATTG
>CAMBUH010000221.1 GCA_945870985.1 Chitinophaga pinensis | reverse complement strand
GCCGTCAATAATTATCCTTCATCAATATATCGCTTGGTGATGGGCGCATAGGAGTCTATCCGCCGATCTCTTAAGAAAGGCCAGTGCGTTCGGTAACTATCTGTGAGGTTGGTATCTACCGATACCACTGCTGCGGTTTCTTCTTCATGAGATGCTTGAAACAGGATATTTCCCATCGGATTGCATACAAAGGAACCACCCCAGAATTTCATAGCGCCATCTTGTTCGAGGCCCACCCGGTTAACGGATATCACGTGAACGCCATTGGCAATGGCATGACTTCTCTGTATGGTTTGCCATGCATTGAATTGCTCGCGGTTGGTGGCTTCGTCTTGACTGGTTGCCCAGCCTATAGCGGTTGGATAAAACAACATTTCAGCACCCATTAATGAAGTGATGCGGGCGGCTTCGGGATACCATTGATCCCAGCAGATTAATATGCCGATGGTTGCATAGGCCGTTTTAAAAACACGGTAACCTAAATCGCCGGGGGTAAAGTAAAATTTTTCGTAGTAGGATGGGTCGTCGGGGATATGCATTTTGCGGTACTTGCCCAGATAGGTTCCATCGGCATCCAATACGGCGGTGGTGTTATGATAGAGTCCCTGTGCCCTTTTTTCGAAGAGGGAGGCAATAATTACTACGTTCAGTTCTGCGGCCAGTTTGCTCCAGGCATCCGTAACCTCGCCGGGTATAGCATCTGCCAGGGCAAAATGCTCATAGTCTTCAGTATCACAGAAATACAGAGAAGCAAACAGTTCTTGCAAGCAAACGATTTTGGCACCCTGGGCAGCTGCCTGCCTGGTAAGTTCCATTGCTTTTTGAGTGTTTGCTTGTTTATCCGATGTGCACGACATCTGAATGAGCCCTACCGGTACTATTGCCATAGGTTGTAATTATTTAAGTATCAGGTTACGTTTTGAATGATGGGGTCGAAGCTAGATAATCCTACAATTTTTTCAGAGATATAGCCCTCTGCATAGGCAACACCAATTCTTTTTCCCAACATCATTGCTCTTGCCTTAACCGTTTCTAGAAATTGGGGGGTGGAAATATAGGTGGTGGGCTCATTGGTACCTGCGCTGTTGAATTGGGTACCGTAAGCTAGTATGGCTTCCATTTTTCTATCCATCACCGGCGATATATCCATTACAAAAGAAGGTTGAATAAATCTGTCTTGGATATAGTGAAACACATAACTTGGTCGCCAGGCACTTTGCTCTATGCCATTGTGTTGGGTACTAATCTTACGTAAACCAGCCAGAAAAGCTGCATCAGATACCAGCTTAGCACTTCTGCCATGGTCGGGATGGCGGTCTTCGGGAGCATTTGCCAGCACAATATTTGGCTGAAATTGTCGGATAGCCGCTATAACCAGGCGCTGATGTGCTTCATCATTGGAAAAAAATCCATCTGCCATTTCGAGGTTTTCTCGAACGGCCACTTGCATAATTTCGGCAGCACGGGTAGCTTCCTGCAAGCGGATGGCTGCTGAACCCCGGGTTCCTAATTCACCACGGGTTAAATCGATAATACCCACTTTTTTGCCCTCGGCAATTGCCATCATCAGGGTTCCCGAGCAACCGAGTTCCACATCATCGGGATGAACCCCAAAAGCCAGAATATCTAGTTTCATGGAAACCATTTGAGTTACAAAGTTACCAAATACCAGAAAATATTCGGTAGGTATTTGCAGGGTAGGAAATGGGATAGTAGCATGAAGGTTGCAAAAAAAAGCCGGAATAAATCCGGCTTGTATGTTAAGCTTCTTTTTTTGCGTAACGCTTTTTGAATTTGTCGATTCTTCCCGCAGTATCCACCAGCATATTTTTACCAGTATAGAATGGGTGAGAAGTATTGGAGATTTCAATTTTAATCAACGGATATTCTTTTCCGTCTTCATAAACAATGGTCTCTTTTGTATTCGCAGAAGATTTACTTAAAAAACTAACGCCATTACTCATGTCTTTAAAAACAACAAAGCGATAGTTTTCTGGATGGATGCCTTTTTTCATGTTGATTGATTTAAGGTTACACGGATTTTGCCGTGAATTTTAATTTGGAGTGCAAAGGTACCACTTTTTGGGGTGTCATCAAAAAATATTAGAAAATATTGATATAACTAATTTAAAATCAGCTAGTTACAATTTTTTTAGGATTTCATATTGATGAATTGCAGCGGTATTCCAAAGGGATGGTTGCGGCAGGCGGTAATTACTTCTTGTAACTCATCAATTTTTTTTGCAGTAACCCGAACGATATCGTCCATAATGGCTGCCTGCACTTTATAGCCATTGTCTTTAATCATTTTTACAATTTTCTTGGCGTCTTCCTGTTTCAGGCCATTTTGAACTTTAATATCTTTCTTGATAACTTTTCCGCTTGGATAGGCATCTTTCGAAAAGTCAAATGCACTGGCATCTATGCCCTGTTTCATACCCCGGCTTATGATCACATCAATCACTTGTTTCATCTTCATCTCACTATCAACTTCTACCGTTAGCTGGTATTGTTTTTTGTCGAGCGTAATTTCAACAGGTGATCCTCTGAAATCGTAGCGGTTGCTGATTTCTTTTTTTACGGTATTAATGGCATTGTCTAGTACTTGCACATCTACTTCGCTGGCGATATCAAAACTGGGCATAGCTTTTTTACAAAGATACAGCTGTTATTTTATATAGCCGGAAGGGGCCTTTTTTCGTTTGCAAACCATCGGGGGCTTTTGGTATATAAAATGATACCGCAGAGTATCAACAATAAAGAGATAATCTCTGCCTGGGTTGGCTGAAAGGGAAGGGAGGTATAGTGGGTGTTTACCCTTATTTTTTCTATCAAAAACCGCTCAGCTCCATTGAGCATCAGGTAAAGTCCGGCTAATCTTCCAGGTACTGTAATTTTTTTTCTAAAAAACCAGAGTACCCCAAACAAAACTAAGCACATCAATATCTCGTACAAAGCCGTTGGGTAAACGGGTTGCGGCAGTTGCATGCAGTAGGGTCCGGTGCAGCCTTCTATTGGTATGCCCTCCCCTATTACATTATGTGGATATCGATAACTCCACATCCAATCGGGAATAAATCCAAATGGATTGGGCTTGGTGTTTGGTATGCCCCAATCTCCGTCGCCACTAACCTGACAGCCGATTCTACCTAAGCCATAGGCGAGCATCATAGTAGGCGCCATACAATCCGCTAGGTGAACAACCGAAATTTTATTTTTCCGTGCATAATAAATTATGGCAAAGGTGGCGCAAATTAATCCTCCATAAAAGGTAAGGCCGCTGAAGCTCAATAATGCTCCTATGGGATCCTTCGAAAATTCATTCCAGTTTTCGAGGTTATGAAAAATTTTGGCACCCAAAAATCCAAAGGCGGCGGCATACAAAATAAAATCTCCTACCCGGTCGTGTGGCCAGATTCTGATAATGCGGGCTTCGGGTTTGGGTATTCGCTCCTGCTTATTTTCCCGGTATTTGAGGGCGATCATCACTAATCCGGTGATAATACCGGCGAGTAAATGACCATTCAATGAAAAAATATATGCGGGCGGGTCTTGCAACACATCAGGCAATAAAAACGCACCAATAAATTTATATCCGAAAATAAAACCTAATAAAAAAGAAATCAGCCAGTCGGTAAAACTCACTGGCCCCCCTACCATTATTTTTTTTTCTGTAAAGTCAAATATCCCTTCTTGTTCTTTACGTGTTAATTCTTTTGAAAGTACCCAACCCGCCACCATAAATGCAATCGCTACAAAAAACCCAAAGGAATTTACCAGCTTTAGTCCGTTAATTTCTACCCCAAATAGGTCTTTACAAGCATAATATAAATTTGGATACATGGGAATGTTTTAATGTGATTAATTTGGGTGT
>CAMBUH010000220.1 GCA_945870985.1 Chitinophaga pinensis | reverse complement strand
AATTCTTTTACAAATTTTTTGGCGCCGGTTTGGGCCTTAGCAAAGTGATTCAATTCTGCCTGAGTGGCATGCTTATCTTTTTTCTCGCCAAATGCGAGCTGAAGGGCGGTGTAGCCGTCGATTTCCGCTGTTTTTACTTGCGTAACCGTACAAGGACCAGCCTCAATAATGGTACAAGCTGTTTGCTTGCCATCCTGGGAGAAGACACTTGTCATCCCGATTTTCTTTCCAATAATACCTTTCATCGTTCGCGGTTTATGGCCCCGCGTTGGTTGTGAAGGACAATTTGCCGATGAAGCAAATTTCAATCCTCGTTTGCTACCGACCTTTTCCTTTGTTTTTTCGCATGGCGAAAAGAGGAAGTACCGGCAGTAAACAAACCTCGAAGGGCCTGTTTATATGTTGCCTCCCGAAAAAATTTCGAGAGATTTTGTAATGTCAGCGCTTTTTTGGTTCGCCAGCGGCGAATTTGAAAGTTGACAAAAAATGTATAAGAACTAACAAATCTGTCCTAAAACAGATATCCTTTTTGCTATCAGGCTTTGATTTCCACCTCAACTCCTGAGGGTAAATCTAATTTACTCAACGCATCCACTGTTCTGGAGGAAGAAGTGTATATATCCAGCAAACGCTTGTGCGTACATAACTGGAATTGCTCACGGCTCTTCTTGTTCACGTGGGGTGAACGCAGCACAGTAAATATTTTTTTGTGGGTGGGCAAAGGAATTGGTCCTGTAACCACAGCACCTGTACTACGTACAGTTTTTACGATTTTTTCGGCAGATTTATCTACCAAATTGTGGTCGTAAGATTGTAATTTGATTCTAATGCGTTGAGACATATCCTAACACCCATTTTCAGATTGGGAGGGCAAAGGTAAGAGTATTGTGGGGAATAGAAAAATTTTTTTGATGTTTTTTAAAGTTGTGGAAAAAACCCCTTTTCAATTAGATATAATTAAATTAAATGTATAATTTACTGCTCTTTATTAAATAAAGTGAAAATATGTGGGTTTTTGCTAGCCAATCGTTGAAATAAAATCCGCCGTAAAATAGCAGTAGGTATGTAAAGGTAGATTCATTTTTTCGATACTTTTACGTAACCCTATTATCCATGGCAAAAAAGCATAAAAAAAGGAACCTCCCTACTGCTTCCTCCTCCCCTACCTCTACGACCGTAAAAACCCCCACCCCAATCTCTGCATTCAACCTATCCAGTTGGATACCTTACCTATTTTTATCACTTTATTTATTAGTTGAATTTATACCCAATCTTGGATCCTATGATACCATGGGGCCACAGTGGTTCTATCTCTCCCTAGTAGACATGGCTGCAATGGTTTATATACTATATACCTATAAAATACATTATGAATCAGTTAAGCGCCTGATTACGAGTCCGATGTTTTATATTATGCTTGCACTGCTTTTATGGGCCACTCTTTCATCCACCTGGGCCTTTAATAGCACAGAAACCTGGGTTTGCCTAGTAAGACTTTTTATAACGCTGGTTGCATTTGTAAATTTGTATTCACTCTTTTATGGAGTAAAAAATTCATTTAACATCATTTCATATCTGTTAACGGGAATCTTGCTACTGCAGTCAATCCAATCCCTATCGTATCTGTTTTCTCAAATGGGCAGCTTAAGTTTTACTGAGATTGTGCTGGGTATGCGCAGTAATGCAGGCAACAAGAACATATATGCAGCCAGTTTACTGATAAAAATTCCCTTTGCATTATATGGGATGCTGAATTTCACCAGCTATCGGAAGTTTTTCTTTTTAGTAAGTTTTTCTTTGGGCACCCTGGTAATTATCCTATTAAATTCGAGAACAACTTATCTCAGTTATCTACTTGTGATTGCCTGCACGATTATTTATGAAATTATAAGGGCTCTAAGGTCAAAACAATATACAACCCTTTACAAGGTTTTACTTATTATCATTCCCGGAATAATTGCCATTTTATTTTCACAGGCGTTAATCAACTCAACCAAGTACAATATTGGGGAAGATAGTGCCGCAGCTTCTCAATATGGAAGTGCCGCAGAAAGAATTACAAGCATTACTTCCGATAAAGATGAAAGCCGTAACCAACGATTAGCTTTCTGGAAGCATGCGATTGATTATACAAAAGCACATCCATGGAAGGGTGCTGGTTATGGTAATTGGAAATTAGAAAGCATCGATCCTTCCAAGGATATTTTTAACGAGTTATCGGTACCGCTACACGCCCATAATGATTTTCTTGAGTTTTTCGCTGAGCTGGGTATCCCAGGTGGGCTTCTATACATCGCAATCTTCATTTTTATGGCTTGGATTACTATTCGATATCTTTTTAATGGCGACCGTGACAAGATGGAGGGTGTTTTAGTTATGTGCTCCATAGGCTTAGCTGCCTATGCAGTGGATGCAATATTTAACTTCCCAATTGAACGTCCTATCAATCAGATATTTTTTGCCCTTGTGCTGGCCTTAGGGTTATCTACATTTCTTCATAGCAAATTGGAGCAATCTCCTACTATTGTAGTATCACAAACTGAAAGTTCAGGAAACAATGTGCTGATTTTGACATTTATTTCAATTGTATTACTACTACCAGCATCGTTTATTACCTATCAAACTTATCAGTCCCTGATAATTCAGGAAAAAACAAGGGTTGATATGGAAAATGAACCTGTTAAATTAACGCCCGATTATGTAGCCAATGCATTTCCTTCTATTCCGAATATTGGATACTCGACCCTACCCCTAGATGGTATTAAAGCCAGATACCTTGGTGAAAAAGGCCGGTATGAAGAGGCGATGAAATACATCAATAGAATTCAGAATATCAATCCACATCTAATGTATGCTGAATTTTTAAAGGCATTAGTCTACATTAATAGTAATCAGCCAGACAGTGCGTACAAATATGCTTCCTTGGCATTTTATAAGCGACCTAGAGTTAAAAACTACTACGACCTGCTAGTGGCATCCTGTGTAAATAAGAAGGATACGAATGCAATCAAGAACGCCTTTTACGAATTCATTTCCCACCGACCGGATGTACCTGCTACATGGAGTACTTTTCTGCAGGGAATGACAAACGTAAAAATCAGCTATTTCCCTTCAGCCCTAACCTCCCAAATGGTGCAACGTGCAGATAGTGCGCTTAAAATATTTCCCAACGACTCTACGTTAATGCAACGTAAACTTGAAATAATTAGAAATTTATAAATCCATCCCTGCTATAAGCAGCATACTACTATGAAAAAAAATAAAAAATATACGTCAGTAAAAGCGGCTGAAGTAAATACCCCGATTACTAAAACGGCAAACCGGGGTTTCTCGCTTTCTAATTCCAGTGACTTACTTACGATCCTTTTTTGTTGTCTTTATTTTATTGTAGAATTTATTCCCAATCTGGGAGCAACCGATGATCAGGGACCTCAATGGGTTTATCTTGTATTACTAGATATGGGTATTGTTGCCTACTTCCTGAATAATAAAGGAGAATATGCAGAAGCGGTATATGCGATATTCAATTCTCTTTTTTCTAAACTATACACCGCACTTTTTGTATTAGCCGGTATTTCTGTATTTTTTGCCATTAACAGAACAGAGGGTTGGGTATGTTATGTTCGGTTTATTGCAACGATTGTTGCTTTTTTTAACCTGGCAATTTTACTTTACAAAAGGCAAAATCTCTTCCCCACTTTAACTATTATTTTAGCTCTAATTGTTCTTTTTCAGTCTATTCAGGAATTGTATTTCTTTTTTACACAAATGAGTAGCAATAGTTTAACTAGTCTCGTATTAAAATTAAAAGGCAATGCGGGAAATAAAAATATTTTTGCGGCGAGTGTACTGGCTAAAGTTTCCTTTGTTATGTATGGTTTATACC
>CAMBUH010000219.1 GCA_945870985.1 Chitinophaga pinensis | reverse complement strand
ATCACCCCATCCCTATCTAAAAATAAACTCCACTCACTATTAATTTTATCTAAAGGGATTGCATTCATGCGTTGCTATATTTTGGTAATTCCAGTTGTGCTCGTTGATAATCTTCGGGGATGCCAATATCTAAAAAATAGGCGGAAGCTACATAGCCATAAAAAGGCAGTCGTTGATGATATGCCTGTAAAAAATCTGTTTCCATCGAAAACTTTTCAGGCCAAGGTATCGATTGAAATGCGGATGTATTCAGTAGATAAATACCCGCATTAATCAATCCTTGTTCCTGCCATTTTTTTTCTTCAAACCCCAAAATACGATGGTTGTTATCGATGGTAACTACCCCATATCGGTCGAACTGCTCCATCGGCACCAAGCCCAATGTACAGGTTGCCTGTTTTTGAAAATGCAATTCGGCTTGTTCCGATAAATTCAAATTACATAGGCTGTCGCCATTCAGTACCCAAACCTCTTCGCCGGTTACTTGTTGTATTGCCAGTTGAATGGCTCCGCCTGTTCCCAGTGGATAAGGCTCCTGCACCAATACGTAGCTTTCGGGTGGGAGGGTTGCTTTAATATAGTCGGCAGCTGAATCAGCGAGATAGCCTAAAGAAAAAATTATTATTTCAATCTCTTGTTGTTGCAAATACGTAATCAGGTAATGCAGAAAAGGCTTTCCATCAACCGGTGCCATGCACTTGGGCAAGTCGGCCACGGCTGATTTCAATCGGGTACCCAGTCCTCCGGCTAATACTATGGCCTCTTTTACGCGCATTATCCGAAAATATTTTTTTCTACCAGCTCACAAATAATGTGACCGATTAAAATATGACTTTCCTGAATGCGTGGGGTTGTATTGGAAGGAACTTCAATCAGGTAATTGCTGATCGCTTTCATTTTACCTCCCCCGGCGCCCGTCATGCCAATGGTAATTACGCCCATGCTGTTTGCCATTTCAAAAGCCTTTAGAATATTGCCCGAATTGCCCGAAGTGCTGAGTCCGATTAATACATCGCCTTTGCGAGCAATCCCTTCTATTAATCTCGAATAGATAACATCATAACTATAGTCGTTGGCAACGGCTGTAAGATAGCTGGTATTGCAATGCAGGGCTTCTGAGGGAAGGGCTTTGCGGTCTTTGTAAAATCTACCGGAAAATTCAGCGGCTAAATGTTGAGCATCGGCAGCACTGCCTCCATTTCCACAGAAATAAACGGCGCCTCCGTTTTGGAAAGTTTTGGTAATGATTTGTATTACTTCTTCTAGTATGGGGGCCATTACTCCATCGCTGATGATTTGCTCTTTTACGGAGATGGATGCTTTAATTAAATCGTTGATGGTGTTCTGAACTTGCATAGGGTTGTTTTATTGATTTGCTCCGTTTATTTTCCAATAGATAATAATGCTTCTACCATTTTTTTCCAGCTGTATAATTTTTTCTCTTCCTGCATATAGGGTATAAAATGGGCTTCCCCTTTTTGGTATAAAACTTCAATACCGGCTGCAATTGCATCGGCATCCGGCTCTGTAATAATACCGGTTTTTTCGTGAATAACCCTATCCGGTAATCCACCCACATTGGTTACCAGCATGGGCTTTTCAAAATGATAGGCGAGGGGGGTTACGCCGCTTTGGGTGGCATTTCGGTAGGGTTGAATTACAAAGTCGGCCGCACTCAAATAATACTTCACTTCACTATCCGCAATAAAATCGGTGCGCATATACACTTGGTTACCGAGTTGTTCTTTTTCGATGATGGAAAGGTATTCTTCAGGTTTATCGTAAAATTCGCCCGCTACCAGCAGATGGATATTAGCTGCGCGTATGGCGGGATTTGCCATTGCGTGCAAGAGGATGTCTAGCCCCTTATATTTTCGGATAAAGCCAAAGAAAAGGATGATTTTCTCCCATTCGGGCAGCCCCAGATATTGGCGGGCTTGAGATTTAGGGATGATTTCTCCAAAATGATCGTACAAAGGATGCACCACCAATTCGGCAGGTTGTTGGGTAAAGGTTTTCAGTTGTTGCAAAACCTGATCGCTCATGGTAATAAAGCCGTCTATTGCTTTTACAAAATAGCGGGTAAATAGGGTATCTCCCGGGCGATGTTCGTGGGGAATGATATTATCGGCAATGCATACAACACGGGTTTTGGATTTGCCTTTGGCTATGCGCAATAGGGTACCTAAGCAGGGACCCATCAGTGGAAGCCAATATCGCACTACTATTAAATCAGGCTTTTGTTTTCGGATGTGGCGGCCTATTTTAATCCAGTTAAAGGGGTTCATCGAATGGATGCATCGATGAATCACCAAATCGGCAGGGGCTGGTTCGGTTGAATATTGTGTAGTACCGGGAAATAGGAAATCGGGGTATTGCATCGAAAAGGTGAACAATTCGGTTGCAAACCCCATTTGGATAAATTCTCTGGCCAACCTTTCATTGAAGGAAGCCAATCCACCCCGCAGGGGCCAGGCGGGTCCGATAATAATTACTTTTTGCAAATGCCAGGTTTACGATTGATTAGTATTGCAAAGGTACTTAAACGGAAGTTATACCCGATAAACTTGGGTAGGGGATGGGGAGTGGGTGTAAAAAAGGTTTACAGCTAGTTACCAGCCTATTTTTTCTTCAATCTGGTAATGGTTACGCTCGGGGGCATTGCGTACCACCAGTTCGGCCACAAAACCGGTTAAAAATAGCTGCATACCTATTATCATCGTAGTAAGGGCTATATAAAAAGCGGGCCGGTTGGTAAGGGCAAATTCAACCGAAAATAGTTTCGCTACAATTAAATAGGCACTGGCGATTAATCCGGTTACAAAAAACAGGGTACCCAGCAATCCAAAAAACTGCATAGGTCGTTTCCCGAACTTTCCTAAGAACATGATGGTGGCCAGATCTAAAAATCCATTCACAAAACGCTGCCAGCCAAATTTGGTTACGCCATATTTTCGGGGGCGATGCTCCACTACTTTTTCGCCTATCTTTTTAAAGCCACTCCATTTGGCTAAAATGGGAATATAGCGGTGCATTTCGCCATATACTTCAATACTTTTTACCACTTTGTTTCGATACGCTTTCAGTCCACAGTTAAAATCGTTCAGCTGAATGCCAGAGTTAGCACGTGCAACAGCATTGAATAATTTAGAGGGCAAATTTTTGGTAAGGGTATTATCGTACCGTTTCTTTTTCCAACCGCTCACCATGTCGAGTTTGTCGGCAACAATCATGTGATATAAAGCAGGAATTTCATCGGGTGAATCCTGCATATCTGCATCCATGGTAATAATTACATCTCCCTGTGTAGCTTTAAACCCTTCGTTCAGGGCGGCAGATTTACCATAATTTCTTCTAAAGCGAATACCTTTGTAATGGGCAGATTGCTGGCTTCTTTGTTCTATAAAGTCCCAACTATTATCGGTACTGCCATCATCTACTAAAATCACTTCATAGGTAAAAGCATGGGCAACCATCACACGATCTATCCAATCGCATAATTCTGGCAGCGATTCGTCTTCGTTAATTAAGGGGATAACCACGCTTATTTGCATTCTAGCTGGCGTTTTCAAAGGGTGATATCGGATTTTTCTTGGCTACACCTGCACCAACTAGGGAAGCAAGCGCACCAATAAGTGCTGTACCAAAAAGTGATCCTGCAATGGCGAAAGGTAGAAAGAATTTACGTGTGAAGCCTAAAGCCATATCAATTTGATCGGTGGGTACTTGTCCCTTTTTTTCCATTTCTGCCCTGGCTACATCAATCGTCATTTCTATAATTTCTGGGTAGATGAATTTAACTGAAATGATGGTATAAATAGACATCAGTGCAGCTATGCCGGCGGTTATTTTAAATCCATGTGCAAATACGTTGCCAAAGGTAACCTGTCCATTCCTTTGT
>CAMBUH010000218.1 GCA_945870985.1 Chitinophaga pinensis | reverse complement strand
TCATTTATACAATCGCTATAAGGAATATATAAAATTATGAGCCTACCCATCCGACTATATCTGATACTGTGTGCAGGCATTATTTCATATTCCGCTGTAGCACAGCCACAGCAAAAAATTATCAGGGGCACTTGGATTACCAATGTGGCAAGCGAAGCCATGCGCTCGCCAGAGAAAATTCGCGAAACGGTAATTCAATGTAAAAAAAATGGACTCACCGATATTTTTGTGGTAGGCTGGAACCGAGGTGTTACCATGTATCCCAGTAAAGTGGTAGCCTCTTATATCGGCATTCAACAAGACCCCCTGTACAAGGGATTTGATCCTTTACAAGTGTTTATTGAGGAAGGTCATGCCATTGGGCTTCGGGTACATGCCTGGTTCGAATTTGGATTTTCCTTTGCGTATAAAGATAGTAGTGAGCGTGCCTGGTTGGCAAAGTATCCACAATGGGTTGGCAAAGATGCAAAAGGAAATCTGCTGAAAAAAAATGGATTTTTCTGGTGGAATGCCTTACACCCCGAAGTACAGCTTTTTATGAATCAACTGGTATTGGAAGTGGTACATAACTATGCTGTGGATGGTATACAGGGAGATGATAGGTTACCCGCCATGCCGGCAGAAGGTGGCTACGACGCATTTACCCAAGCGGCATTTGCCAAAGAACATCAGGGGAAACTGCCTCCCGAAAATCCACGGGAAATGGAATGGCTAAACTGGAAAACCAATCGAATCAGTCAATTTGGCCAATCGCTTTATAAGGCAGTAAAAGCAATAAAACCCAACTGTTTGGTATCCTGGGCTCCTAGTATTTATCCCTGGAGCAAAGAACAATATTTGCAAGATTGGCCTACCTGGCTAAAAGAAGGATATGCCGACTTTATTATTCCGCAGGTATACCGCTATAAAATTGATGCTTATGAACAAACGCTCAAAGCCATCGACACGCAGGTACCTGCTGAGTTTAAAAACAGGATATTTCCCGGTATGCTTACTTCACTGGGTGATGGATATAGGGTAGATAAAATCATGCTGAACAGTATGATAACGATAAATCGGAAATATGGTTATTTGGGCGAAGTGTACTTTTATTATGAAACCATTCGGGAAGCTACCGATCCTTTATATCAATAAATTAAATTTCGCTTACAGTTTACCTATTGCCTACAATATTAAAAAAGTAATCAATGAAACGGTTCACCTACTATTTACTCATCTCATTATCGATATTAGCGGGTTGTACAAAAAGCAACAATACGCCTGTTACGCCGGTACCGCCGGTTAACCCAACACCAACGCCGCCCCCTACCACTTTACTAACCCTGCCCGCTGGTTGGAAATTATCAACCTTACTCACTGCCTCATTTCCAAGCGGCATTCAATTATATTTTTTCGATACACTATATCTAGGTAAAAAAACCAAGGCTTTTTGTTTGGCGTATGATAGTAAAAAAACAAACTTCGAGTTCAAACCGGTGTTGGCTGCAGCGGCTAAAAAACCGAGTGACTTTTATAAAGAGGAACCTGGCGTGGTGTATGCCTGCATAAACGGAGGATTTTATGGTAGCAATCAATCCTATAGTATGGTGCAGTATAACAATACCGTATTAAGTGCAAATATCAAATCAGTAAGTCGTGCGTTGAATGGGGTAAATACGGCCTATTATCCAACGCGTGCGGCTTTTGGTATGAATGCATCTGGAGAACCAGTTAGTGCCTGGATTTACCATGTGGGTGCTGGATTAAATGATGTGTACAGTTACCCAGCTCCCTCACCCAATGCAGAAGGGAGTGCGCCCCAAGCGGAACCTACTGCGTTATTCCCTGTAGGGGGCAGCAGATGGGTAACCACGGCTGCAATTGGAGGTTCGCCTATGTTGATTAGAAATGGTACCATTCAAATATCCGATGTAGCGGAATTAATCAATATTAATAATACTACTTCCCGGCCAAGATCTGCCATTGGTGCAAATAGCAGTGGCTTAGTAATTGTGCTGGCAGTAGAGGGTGATAATACTTCGGCAGGTTATGCCGGTATGAACCTTGCTGAATTGGCTGCTATGTTAAAAGATCTTTCCTGCACCAATGCGATTAATCTAGATGGTGGCGGATCTACCAGTATGGTGGTGGGCAACCAATTATTAGTTAGGCCCGGCGACAATGGAGTAGAAAGACCGGTAGTGAGTGCGGTATTAATTAAGCAAAAATAACAGCATACCCATTTACAGAATCCAATAAAAAGCGTTTCAGCTTCAATTTGCCGTTGCTATTTTAGTAAATCAATGAGTACTATTGGGGCGATAAAGTTGGATACTTTATTCCCAGCTGCTCCAGATAAGTGCCATATTTAGTGGGATCATAATAAAACGCCTTCATCTTATCTCGGTGCTTATCCATAATTTCCCTGTTCAGGTAAACAGGGGGTGGATCTTTAGCAGAAATAAAGGGTATATATTTTTGATCTTTCGTTTGCACATTGGTAAAATAATCTTTGGCCTGAGTTAGCAGGGCTGGGTTGGTAAACAAATCTACCAACGTTAAGGCAGTAGCTTTTGCACCCGCTACGCAACCCTTATGGGCAATAGGAGTAGCCATAGCAATGGCATCTCCCCAATGATGTCCCTTGGTACCTTGAATATTAGCCGGGTAGCGCAAAACGATGGTAGGGATATTCCACGAAATATCTGCAATATCATCCGAGCCCCCACCCCACGAAAATGGAACCGACCCTTTGATAGTATCAATTACTTTCCGCATGCCCTTAATCGGTCGGCCCTGATTATCTTTTTCCGGTGCATCCAATAACTTTTGAACCGCCATAGCCAGTTGTTCATCCTGCTCCGACCATTCCGGCATACCTACCCGCTGAATATTTTTATACATCGCTTCCGCAATGGGCTTATTAAAGTGTCCGGGCCAGGCGGTACCTACAATTTTATACGACATTTTCGTATCCGTCATCATCGCGGCCCCCTGTGCGATTTTAATTCCGGCCTGCATATTTTTGTAAATATCGTCGTAGGTTCTTTCGCGGAAGTAATACCAAACACTTGCTTGTGAGGGTACCACATTGGGCTGGTCGCCCCCATCTCGGATAACATAATGGGAACGTTGGGTTGGCTTCAAATGCTCCCGCTTATAGTTCCATCCTACATTCATCAATTCAACAGCATCTAATGCACTCTTTCCCCGCCACGGAGCACCCGCTGCATGGGCTGCATCCCCTTCAAAATCGAAGTTGATACTAACCAGTCCATTCCCGCCATTGTCGCCATAATCGGCAGAAAATTCACTGCTTACATGGGTGAAAATACAGGCATCAATATTTTTAAAATATCCATCCCGGATATACCAAGCTTTACTGGCTACCAATTCTTCGGCAACACCCGGCCATATTACCAGGGTTCCGGGTATTTTATTTTCCTCCATTATTTTTTTTACTGCTATTGCTGCATAAATAATTACGGCCTGACCGGAATTATGTCCCTCCCCATGTCCGGGCGCACCCTCTACTATGGGAGAACGATACGCTACCCCTGGCTTTTGGGAAGCCTTTGGAATGCAATCAATATCACTTCCCAAAGCAATAACCGGACTACCCGATCCCCATTTTGCCATCCAGGCAGTTGGAATACCTGAAATATCTTTTTGAATGGTAAACCCATTTTTCGCTAACACTTCTGTAAGGTAGCGGGAGGTTTCAATTTCCTGAAACCCTAACTCACCATAGCTAAAAACCATGTCTACCATTTCCTGAATATTTTTGGCTTTACTCTGCACCTGCGATAAAGCATTTTTTTTCAGGGACTCTACCCATGCAGCGTCTTGTTTAACTTGGGAGAATAAAAGAACCGGAAAACATACTATGAGAAAGGATAAAAAATATTTGCGCATATACATTGTTTAAAAAA
>CAMBUH010000217.1 GCA_945870985.1 Chitinophaga pinensis | reverse complement strand
CCTGCAATCATTTAATAATCAGATTTTTCAAGATCAATTATTGCCAATTAGCTGAAATAGGTCTTAGTAAATAATTGGTTTTCTCAATTGGGAAACGTTAGTTATTTTTAAGAAAAAAATGAACGCGGTTAAATTCTTTCTTTTAATTGCTCCTTTAGGAGTTTTCGCACAAACCCCTTCATTTGTTTCTCCCATTGTTACTGGCACATACACCTTAAACGACAAAACCGAGGCAGAAGCAGCCAAATCAGGAGGTCCTTACGGCAAACTGGTCGTTTTAGCCCCCTCCGCTAATAACAAATGCCTGTTTCACCTCAGGTATTCAACCGGCGCACCGGCGAACCATTTAGGCATTATCAAAGATTCGCTGATAGTATATGGAACCAACACCTATTATCGCACAAACGATGACAGTTCTTGCCGGGTAAGTTTTGAGTTTACCGAACAGGGTGTTCAGGTAAAACAAACATCTACTTCCTCAGCCTTTGCCTGTGGATTTGGGAAAAACGTATATGTAGATGGATTCTATAAAAGAAATATCCCCGCACCCTCCCCCACCATTCGAACCGGATCACACGATATTGAAATATATTGGGCCGAATGGATGAGTTGGGATAAGCCCGGAAAAGCAACCATTACGGCTGCAGGAAACGGCAAATATTCTATCTCCGGCAAACAAACGGGTAGGGATAATAAGGGCTATATGACAATCAACGGTACCCTGCAAATAATCAGTGCCAGTATTGTGGAATTTAATGGTACCATTGTTAGTCAGGAAGCAATCATTAACGGAGGTAAGATTTGTAAAAGAGAAGGTAAAATCAGATTTACTGCCAACAGTAAACAGAAGAAATGGATCATGAATAAAGTGCAAAATTGGGGCGGACAATCTGTGGATGAATATATCACCATTAACTTTTAATACTTGTTGTATGCAGCATACTTTTCTATCTGGGCTAAGTCCCCTTGCAATTTCTCTCGGTTTATTTATAGGGATGATTTTAATTTATTTTATTGCCAATCAACTGGCGAAACTTCCGAGTTTTAGAAAATATGTAGACGACACTATTAATCCAATTGAAGGCTCTCTTTTAGGTTTATTGGCCTTGCTTTTGGCATTCACCTTCGGCATGTCGGCATCTCGCTACGAAAGCAGAAGGGTCGTAATGCTATCAGAAGCCAACAATATAGGAACCGTTATTTTACGGTGCGACCTCTATCCCGACTCTACCCGGGTTGTTTTGAGAAATTACCTGAAAACTTATGTGGAAGCCCGAATTGATTATTTTCAGTCGGGCAGTGATGAAGCAAAGGAAAAAAAAGCTAGAGCCGAAACCGAAAAATGGGATGCCCTAATCTGGTCGGAAGTTGCCAAAGCATCTAAGGTAAAAGATAACCTGGTTGCCTCCAATCAAATGATACCTGCATTAAATGCCATGATAGATATTGTAACCAATCGCAATGCCGAAAAAAATGCAACCGTACCTGATTCTATCCTATGGCTGTTGTTTCTGCTTTGTTTTATCAGCAGTTTTATCCTCGGATTTCAAAAGTCTACCAGCCGAAATCCATATATTATCAGTATTATTTTTGCCTTAATGGTTTGTGCATGTATCCAGGTGATAATTGATTTAGACAGGCCCAGACAAGGGTTTATTAATATGAAGGGTACCAACCAGTTTATTGTAGATCTTAGAAAAATGTTTTAACACAACAGCTACTATAAAATTATAAGTATTGAATTGGGGTGAAAAGGTTTGCCGTAATTATTATATGCGCATTTCAAAAAACCACAATGGGTATGATGAAGTAGAAATTTTACTTCCTCATTAAGCAGAATCATAAAATTTAGTAGAAAAGATGCTGAAAGAATTTAGCAGTGCTGTATTGCTATAACAAACTCAGACTAATTGCAAACTTTAGTTAATGAAAAAAGGTATAGTTGAACAAGTAGAGAAATCTAACTTCGTCAACTATACCTGCAATAAATTTAATATCCTTACTTTACTATTATGTAGTATGAAAACAATAATAAATCATTACTACTTTATAATCCACATAATACCATTCAAATCATCATTATTAAAACCCTGCTTTGTGATAGCTGCCTTCCAGTTTGCATTGTTAACATTTTGCTCAGAAGTAGCATATGCCCATCTCTTTGGTAATACTCCACCATTTCCTACACCTACACCTCCAGTTAAAGCTGGAAAACCGGTTCTTCTAAAATTATAGTAGGGCTCCCAGCAAGAATTTTGGAACATCGCAA
The DNA here is from genome assembly GCA_945870985.1 of Chitinophaga pinensis. Taxonomy (GTDB): domain Bacteria; phylum Bacteroidota; class Bacteroidia; order Chitinophagales; family Chitinophagaceae; genus Sediminibacterium; species Sediminibacterium pinensis_C. Next base: position 1,646 of record CAMBUH010000217.1, on the reverse strand, counting down.
TGTATTTCTGATTTACTATCTTTTCAATGTCGGAAGCTGCACCAGTAAGTTGAACACTTGGTTGAGCTAAATAAGAAGCCTCATTATAAGTAAAGGTGGCAGTTGTATAATCATTAGTATTAGTCGGACTACCTGAGCGAAGATAATAAGTAGTATTAGTTCCGTTTACAATACCATAGAAAGAAATAGAAGCGCGCAATCCATTGAGGTACCAGGTATTTACTGTTCCGGTAGCCCAGCCACGTGCTATACCTTCTGCAATATTCATACAAAGCTCTGGATAACCAACAATTAAAAAATCTTCAGCTGTAAAAGTGCGATAATATCTGTACCGGTTAATTAGTGAAACCCTTCCCGCAATAGCATCTGATTCCATTTGACTTTGGTTTTGTCCGATAGGAGCCCCTACAAAAGCTCTAAAATCTGTTGGAGTATAACTATTATCAGTTACAATTTTCCATGCTGGATCGCAAGTAAGTAAAACACGTGGATCGCTGATATTCGTACAAGTTTTTACATAAGCTTCCGCCATGTTCAAACGAAGCGCATCAAATCCAAAATTACTTGGATTTAACGGATATCGATTGATGGCGGTATTGTACTTATAGCTAAAATTATCAGACATGTTGCTGAAAATAGGAAATGTAGTAGCATTAGAAATTGTTTCTGAAAAACGTTGCTTTACCTTCAAATCAGCATCATTTTCCTGCTTGCTCAATGCTATCAATACCCGTATTTTAAATGAATTCACTAACTTTCTCCAGCGAACAAAATCACTATTATAATAGATGTCTACACCTGAGGGAAACGCATCTACTACTGTGAAGGTTCCAAATTCGGTATTGGCCTCTTCCAACCATTTTAACACCTGAGAAAAAACTACCTTCTGATCATCATATTTTGGAGCATATACTCCCTCAGTTCCCTTGATAGCGTCCGTCATAGGAACATCTCCCATCAATGAAGTTAATTGATAGAAATAATACGCTTTTAAAAATTTAGCAATTGTACTATACGGATTTACGTCTTTAAGACCAGACTTTTTGGCTTCTTCTTCCATCTTCACAATATTCTTGATTTGTGAAGTATACACAGAGAATGGGCCACTGCTCCAGCTATACGCATTATCTCCATAATATTGATAGTTACGACAGAAAAATTGATTGTATCTGGCTACAGCGCCCCAGGGCTCCGCTCCACCTAAACCTCCAGACAAATCATTTAATTGTTTGCTGAGAATCAAGGAAGCAGGTACAGAAGTAGGGCTATTTGGGTTAATCTGAAGTTCTTCAAATTGTTTACTACAGGAAACCAAGCTAACCAGAGCAGCTATTAATAAAATGTGTATTCGTTTCATATAATAATGATTAATATAATTTAAAAAGTAATGTTTACATTAAAACCGAAGCGACGTGTAGAGGGAGATTGAATATCACTTCCAACTTGTTGAGTAAACTGATCAGGATCTACATCTTTGAATTCAGGATTAAAGAATAAGAATAAATTTCTTCCAACAAATGACACATTTGCAGCTTTGATAAACGAAAGTGACGCAAGTGCCTTAGTAGGGATATTGTAAGTTAAAGTAACTTCACGAAGCTTAGAAAACGACTTATTGGTATACATTAGTTCGGTATTTGAACTAC
>CAMBUH010000216.1 GCA_945870985.1 Chitinophaga pinensis | reverse complement strand
TTCAAACCCCGGGTAGATTTTTTTACCTCTCCCTTCCCGTTATTGAAACCCATGCGAATTTCTTTGAATCGAATGCTGAATGCATTGGCACCCATAGAAGAGAAACTTTCTTTCAAGCTCTGATTCATTGCCTCGATGGCGGTAATGATACCAATGAGCGCCATAATACCAAATGCAATAATGGCAATGGTAATAGCAGACCGTAATTTATTGCCCCGAACGGTACGCCAGGCTAACGAAAAGGAATCAGAGATGGTCATGCAACTACAGTTATTTCAGTAAAAACACAAAGTTACTGCCATCCATTCGCAAAGCAGAGAAACGACCCCAAAAATGTGAGGAGCGGTTAAAAATAGAAGAAATTGAGCAGCAGGGTAGGGAAGAGTCCCAACACAATGATCATTACAGCCACCCCAAATAAGGTCCACTCAAATAACTTTGTGATGGGTTGATTAAAGGAAGGGGCCCCAGTTTTGAAGTACATTGCCTGAATTACCCGGAAGTAATAATACACGCTTACAGCTGCAAGCAGCACGGCTAGAATTACCAGCCAGAAAACACCACCTGCCTTTATTGCTGCCGACAACATATAATATTTAGCAAAAAATCCACCGGTTAAAGGGATACCCGCCAAAGACAGTAAACAGATGGTAGTAGAAAATGCCAGCAATGGATACTCAGTTGCCAAACCATTAAACCCATCCAGAGAATAATCCTTCAGTTTAATGAGAACTGCAAAAATTCCAATGGTTGCCAAACTATAAGAAAATGCATACAGCAATATGCCTTCTTTCGACAAATCGTTTGTTCCATAAAGGGCAAACAACATAAAACCCGCCTGGGCAATACTAGAATAGGCGAGCATACGTTTTACGCTTTGCTGAAAAACTGCCGTTATGTTACCAATCAGCAGGGTAATTAAAATTACAAAGGGCAAAAGTATATTCCAGCTATCCCCTAGCACTGCGGTATGGGCTTCGAACAATTTAATAAAGGCAAAAAATCCGGCAGACTTTATAATGGTTGCCATAAAGGATGTGAATACAGCCGGGGCACCATCATATACATCGGGCGTCCAAAAATGAAAAGGAGCTGCTGATACTTTAAAACACATCGATACAAATAGCAATATCATTCCCCCTACCTCTAAAAAAGATGGTCGAACGGCCAATCCGGTAGAGGGTGCCAATGTTACCCCGCCGGCTATACCAAATATTCCGGTAGCCCCATAAATCAGTGCAATTCCCATCAGCATAATACCGGTGGAGAAGGAGCCCATTAAAAAATATTTCAGAGAAGCTTCATTACTTTTTAGGTTGCGTTTATCTGCTCCGGTAAGGATATACAGAGGGATCGTCATGATTTCAATACCCAGAAACAACATCAGCAATCCATTAAAAGCCGTGAGGATGCCTACGCCTGTTAATACAAAAAATATCAGGGCATAATATTCGGCAGCATGCACCCCAGTATTTTCAATGTCTTTCCCACTTAATACAACATATAATAAGGTGGCAAAGAAGGCAATGGCATTAAAAAACAAACCAATTGAATCGAAATGTAAGGCATCCTTTGTATCCATTTTAATAACCCAGATACCATAGGCATGCAAACAATTTATTACCAGTAACAGAACCAGCCCAAGAATAGATAGGCCTGTGATCGTTTTTCTGTTTTGGGTAGCAATCCCGCTAAACATCATAACTAACCCCCACAGTGCCGAAAAAATAATTGCATTCATACGAGTAAAATATTGCTTTGCAGGAACGAGTCCTGTAAATAATTTAATTAGTGTTTCGTGATCAGTGCCTGAACTGTATCGTTGGTTAAATTAATTAATGGCTGCGGATAAACGCCTCCTACAATTACCAGTACAACTAATACAAACAGCGCCCACTTGGCAGTTACAGGAATATCTGTAGCCGTTTCGGTAGTTGGGTTGAGTGGTCCGTATAAAACTTTTTGTATCATCCGCAAAGTATATACTGCTGCCAGAATGATACTGATACCGGCAACCGCAGCCCATACCATATTATAACGAAATAATCCATTAAACATCATAAACTCGCCGATGAAGGAATTGGTAAGTGGCAATGCCACATTTGCAAGTCCCATGATTACCAATAATATTGCCAGCGTAGGTGCTTTTTGAGCCAATCCACCCATTTCACTTAACAAGCGGGTGCCCAATTGTTTTTCTATTGCATCGGCAATAATCCATAGGCCAATTACATTTACGCCGTGACTGAACATTTGAATCATCACTCCCTGATAGGCACTGGGTTGGGCGGTAAATAAGGCAGCACACATCAACCCGATATGGGCGATAGATGAGTAGGCAATCAGCCGCTTAAGATTATTTTGCTGCATGGCAATGAAAGAAGCATACAACATGCCTATTACAGAAAGCGCAATGATTACATCAGCATACAGCGCCGATGATTGAGGATATAGGGGCAGTAGCCAGCGAACCACGGCATATAATCCCATTTTTACCATGATGCCACTCATTACCATAGTAACCGCTGTAGGCGATTCTTCATAGGCATCGGGCTGCCAGGTATGCAAGGGAAAAATGGGCATCTTAATGGCAAATGCAATAAAAAATAGCCAGAACAAACCATTCCGCTGAGATTCAGAGAGCGCTGCTTTTGTAAGTGCCTCTATGGCAAAACTTCCGCCCGGAGAGTGATAAGACAAATAGATAATTCCAGTTAGCATCAAAAGCGAACCCAAAAATGTATAGATGAAAAACTTAAAGGTTACAGCAATTCTTCTCTCCCCTCCCCAAATAGAACAGAGAAAATAAACCGGTATTAATGCCAGTTCCCAGAAAAAATAAAATACCAATGCATCAGCTGCCAGAAAAACTCCCATCAATCCGGCCTGACTTAACAACATCCATCCATAAAAACCAGGGGCGGATTTGGTTTCCTGCCGGAAGATTGCCAAGAAAATCATAGGAAACGAAATGCCGGTAAGTAAACAGAGCATTTTACTCATCCCATCCATTTCTAAGGTAAAACGGGAGCCCATCACCGGGAGCCAGGCTATATCAAAACGCAATGCCGATGTGGGCGTGCAGCATACCGACCAACCTGCAACCACAAGCGTGGCTACTGCCGACAGTAAAGCAATTTTTTTAGCCGACTCTGCAGCAGAAAAGGCAAAAGTAATTAAGCCTGTTATCAGCGGAATTAAAATGAGTAATACTGGAATCATATCTTTTCTTTAACGGTATCGTCGCTTACTAAAAAATGTTATGTAACAATTTCATCAGGGTACTATCATTAAACCAAACCAGAAAAAACACCACCATAGATAATACCATGATGAGCAAATAATTGCCTACTTGCCCACTCTGCACGAGTCTGAATTGCCTACTGCCATAATGAACTAATTTACCTACTCCATTCACCAATCCATCAATGCCGCTTTTTTCAATTACATTTTTCAAGAGGTCGGCAAAAGACTGTAAAGGTTTCACAATAGCATTGTCGTAGATTTCATCTACGTACCATTTATTTTCGAGTATGCCAGCCAAACCAGTGGATGGCGATGAACTAATCTGTTTACGAAGAAAGCTGCGAATGGCGAGCAAAATAACCAGCCCGATTGCAAGCGTAGCCCCGACCGTCATCATCATTTCTTGTGCATGCGTTAGATGGGCGTGTTCGGTAGCCAAAGCAGTTGATTCGGCAAAGATCGGCGCCAGCAAGGCTTCTAAGCGGTGGGCATGGGGAAGTATCCACTCCGGAAATCCAATCCAGCCTCCTACAACCGACAAAATACCTAATATCCATAATGGAATGGTCATTTGCCAGGGACTCTCATGAACCGGATGATGGGCATCTTCGTGAAACCTTGCTTCGCCCAAAAAGGTTAGGGTATAGAGGCGGAACATATAGAAGGCCGTCATCAGTGCACCAGCCAAACCAAGGATATA
>CAMBUH010000215.1 GCA_945870985.1 Chitinophaga pinensis | reverse complement strand
TGTAGACTATCTTCTCTTTGAATGACTAGTATATTAGTTGCAATAATTTTTAAAGCGGGTTTTCTTTCAGCAACGCGGCGTGCATCGATTGGGTCGGGTGGGGTAGCGCGGATACTGTCGTAGAAGGCTTGCGCTGGCACATATTTTTTTTGCTGATAGTTTATGTCTGCCAATAACAAATAGCTTTGATCGCGTTGTTTATCGTTGTTGATGCTAGATTCTACACTTTTCAGCAGAAGTTGCTGGGCATTGTTGAAATGTTTTTGTTGTATTTCTAATTGGGCTGCTGCAAAGTAGATGATATCGCGGTTGCTTTCGTATTTGTCTTTTCGTGCCATTTTTAGCAGCTCTTCCAGATTTTGTTGAATGGCATTGGTTTCTTTTCCTGCAGCCAATCTGGCCACTTGTAATCTGGCATAAATCTCTAACAAGGGATCATGCGAAATTCGAATGGCCTGATTAAACCATTTGATGGCTTCCTCATTTTGTTGGGCGAGTGCAAAAAGTTGGGCTGCCAAAAAATAGGTTCTGTCTTCCATCGCCGTTGCATATTCTTGAGGAAGTGACTGCACAAGTTCGCGAGCTGCTTGTTCCCATGCCTGTTGTTTATAGAAAACATAGGCAGTGATTTCGTGTAAAAAGGGTTGTAAGCGAACGGGAAATTGAGGATCTTTTTGTAGTAACTCTAATAAAGTGGCTGCTTCTGTATAGTTTTCCTGCTCAATCTGATTGCGGGCCTGCCATAAAAAACTTTCATTGCGGCTGGGGGGAAAGCTGGTAATTCGTTTCCATAAACTTTTACTTTCTCGGGTGGCAATGGTAAATACGCCATTGGTATTACTCGCATTGCTCCCAATGGGAACATCGTACCCATCGTCTTTGGGGGCAAAAGCGTAATTGATGTATTGAAATACAACGCCTGCCGAATCAAAATGCTGTTGCAACAGATAGGCTCTGCCCATCAGTAAGTATAATTTGTCTACCCAATCACTTCTCAAATCATGCAATAAAATGCCGGCTGTGCACTTGTAAATTACCGTGTCTAATAGCGGGTCGCTTACTGTTTCGGAAAGTTGATAAGGATAGAAGGGTAGTAAATGGGTATAGTCGTCGGGGTGAATAGCGGCTGCACGTTCTTCAATATCATTCATCAGCGCGCGGGCATTAAAATGATAATTAAAGCGACTTACGGTATTGTTATATACCCTTCTGGGATAGGTAAATTTTTTTTCGCCCGACTTTTCAGAAGAGAGCGTTCGGTTTTCGTATTTGGCTGGCTTGGGAACCTCAACAGTAGTGTTCGGTTGGGCCTTTGCTAGTAATGGGAAACAAAGGACTATAACAAGCCATCTCGGTCGCCAGTAGTTGGGGATAAGAATTGATAAAAGGGAAGTAAATGGTCTGTACATAAAATGTGTTTAAAATTACATTTATTTCTGTTGCCATTCTACGGAAAAAGCAGCCAAGTGTGTACCTTTAACCTGTTTTTATCAAATGGCTACCAACGAATTCAATAATACCCTCAGCAGACTCCGGAACAGCTATCGTTTGGTAGTGATGAACGATGATACCTATGAAGAAGTGGTAACCTTTCGTTTGTCGCGCTTGAGTGTGTATGTTGGCTTTAGTACACTGTTTGTTTTATTGGTGGGCCTAACCATTGCCCTAATTGCATTTACTCCGCTTAAATATTATATCCCCGGTTATGGAACCCGGGAAAGCCGAACCGCCCTGCAGGTATTAAAAATCCGCACCGATTCTTTGGAAAGGGCCATCCGATATAAAGACCAGTACCTGGATGGGGTAAAAAAAGCCCTGTCTGGAAATGGAATACAGGTATTAGATACTATCCCGGTTGCTGTACCCTCTTCCCAAACCTCCAGTGATTAATTGATTGCCATGCGTAGATTATTCGATAAACAAATTATGCCCTTGTGGACGGTTTTTCTGTTAGTTTCCGGGCTGCTGGGTATTTTCTGGAATAAGCTACCAGTTAAGCAGATTAATCCTTGGGTGGTGCTGATTGGGAATGCCTTATTATTTGGGATTGCCCTCCTTAATATTGCTTATCACCGAGCAAGTCTCCAAAAAAAGAATCCCCAGGCAGTTTTACGAAGTGTGATGGGGGCTACCATGGTTAAGCTATTTGTGCTGGCAGCTCTGGTTATTATTTATTTAGTGAGTGCCGGTTCTGCCCGAAGCATATACGGAGTAATTGCATGTATGGGACTGTATATCATATACTCATGGATGGAAACTAAAATTTTACTTCAAATGAAATCGCCGCACTAATGGCTGCTACCGAACATCCCTTGCAGGCCTTGGCTGCTTATTTGCCTGAAGGTAGTTTTGAGCGGGTGGCGGAATTTCTTCATCATTATAAAGTACACTTAACCATTACCCGCCAGCGGAAATCTGTATTGGGCGATTACCGACATGCCGGCAGGGAAGGAAATCACCGCATCAGTATTAATGGAAATCTTAATAAATACGAGTTTCTCATTACCCTTTTGCACGAACTGGCTCACCTGCTAACTTTTGAGCAATTCCAGCATCGGGCAGCACCTCATGGCATAGAGTGGAAACAGCAGTATAGTCAATTATTGAGTCATTTCGTCGCTCATCAGATTTTCCCGCCCGACATTGTTCGGGCCTTGCAGGCATCCATCCGCAATCCGGCTGCTACGGCCAATGGGGAAACAGATTTGTTGCTGGTATTGCGCAAGTATACAATACAAAAAAGGGAGGGGTACATCACCATGGAAGAATTAGCAGAAGGGGAGTGGTTCGAGACCGAAAACGGGAGAACCTTTCAGAAACTCAGTCGCCGTCGCAAACGATTTACCTGTATTGAACAAACTTCCGGACTCAGTTATAGTTTTAGTGCGGTTACTGAGGTGAGAAAAATTGAACGACCATCCCTCAAAAAGTAGCAATAGGTTATTAGGCAACTGCCTTTTTTACCAAATCAGCTGCTTCGCTTAGTTCTATGGCAGACTGCACTTTTAGGCCACTTTCATCGATTAGTTTTTTGGCTTCCACTGCATTGGTACCCTGCAAGCGAACGATGATGGGAATGTTGATATTTCCCATTTTGTTGTAAGCCTCAATCACCCCGGAAGCAACGCGGTCGCAACGAACGATACCGCCAAAAATATTGATGAGGATCGCTTTTACGTTCGGATCTTTTAATATAATTCTAAAGCCGGCTTCAACGGTTTGTGCATTGGCAGAACCACCCACATCCAGAAAATTGGCAGGCTCGCCACCGCTTAACTTAATCATATCCATTGTGGCCATGGCCAATCCGGCACCATTAACCATACAGCCTACGTTTCCGTCGAGTTTAACAAAATTGAGGTTAAACTGTCCTGCTTCTACTTCAGTAGGGTCTTCTTCTGAAACATCCCGCAGGGCTGCAATATCCGCATGTCGCATCAAAGAATTATCGTCGATATTCATTTTACAATCCACCGCAATTATTTTATCATCGCTGGTTTTAAACAGGGGATTAATTTCCAGCATGCCGCAATCGATGCCTATGTAGGCACTGTATAAATTGGTAACAAACTTCACACAGTTTTTAAAGGCATCGCCCGATAACCCGAGGTTAAAGGCAATTTTGCGGGCTTGAAAACCCTGCAATCCACCGCTCGGATGGATCCACTCTTTAAATATTTTTTCAGGGGTATTGTGCGCCACTTCTTCAATATCCATACCGCCTTCGGTGCTGTACATGATTACGTTCATCCCTTTGGCACGATCTAACAGGATAGAGAGATAAAACTCTTTTACCGGATTGGCACCCGGATAATATACATCCTGCGCTATTAATATTTTGTTTACTTTTTTACCAGCTGCACCGGTTTGTATGGTTACCAGCGTTCCACCTAGGATATTTTTTGCTATTTGGGTAACATCTTCTAAATTTTTTGCTACTGCAACCCCCCGTTGTTCTGTTCCCTCAATTTT
>CAMBUH010000214.1 GCA_945870985.1 Chitinophaga pinensis | reverse complement strand
CCCGCAAGCAAAGCACCCAAAACCAGTGTAGCATTACGCATAGGATTGTAGTATCATTTTAAAACCGGATTCTGATAGGTTTTTCCCCTCTAAATGATGGGTTGCTTGGATATAAAAAGATTTTCTTTCGCTTAATTTTTGTTGCAAATAAGATGCTAACTCATCATCGCTTAAATTACTTATCAATGGGCGATGCGATTTTTCGGCTTGCAGTCGTTGAACGAGAACCGAAACCGGCTCATCAATCCAGATAGTGATGCCCTGATGGTTCATCCAATCCATATTATCATGAAAACAAGGAGTACCGCCGCCGGTGGCTGCCACAAAGGTTTTGCTCTGTTTCAGTAAGCGGAGCATTGCAGCTTCTTTCTTGCGAAATGAATCTTCCCCCTCTGTTTCGAATATTTCGCTAATAGTTTGTTCTTCCATTGCTTCAATCAGAAAATCGAGATCGTAGCCGCGTAATGAATATTTTTTGCTGAGCCAGTTTTTCCAGAAGCTTTTTCCGGCACCCATCATACCAACGAGAAAGATTTTCACTAGGGGGTTTATTTAAAGGCATTGAGACCGGTAATATCCATTCCTGTTATCAGCAAATGAATATCATGGGTTCCTTCGTAGGTAATTACACTTTCTAAGTTCATCATGTGGCGCATGATGCTGTATTCGCCGGTGATGCCCATTCCGCCTAACATCTGGCGGGCATCGCGGCAAATTTGGGTGGCAATTTCGCAGCTGTTTCTTTTGGCCATACTAATTTGTTGCGCGGTGGCTTTGCCCTCATTCATCAGCGTACCCAATCTCCACACCATCAACTGGGCCTTGGTGATTTCGGTAATCATTTCGGCGAGCTTTTTTTGTTGCAATTGAAAACCGGCAATGGGCTTCGAAAACTGAATCCTTTCTTTACTATATCGCAATGCCGTATCATAACAATCCATCGCAGCCCCCAATGCACCCCAGGCAATACCATAGCGGGCTTTGGATAAACAGCCTAGCGGACCTTTCAGTCCTTTAACATTCGGTAAAATATTTTCTTTAGGAACTTTTACGTTATCGAATACCAATTCACCGGTAGCACTGGCGCGTAAGCTCCATTTTCCGTGGGTAGTAGGTGTAGTAAAGCCGGGCATGCCCCGTTCTACAATCAATCCCTGAATTTCATCCTGTTCGTTCTTAGCCCACACAACCGCCACCTGCGCAAAGGGGGAATTGCTGATCCACATTTTGGCGCCATTCAACACCACATGATCGCCATGATCGGTAAAGCGGGTAACCATGCCGGAGGGATTACTGCCATGGTCGGGCTCGGTTAAACCAAAGCATCCCAACCATTCGCCACTGCCCAGTTTAGGTAAATATTTTTTTCGTTGCTCTTCACTGCCATAAGCATAGATAGGAAACATTACCAAGCTTCCCTGCACACTGGCGGTACTTCTTACGCCACTGTCGCCTCTTTCCAGTTCCTGCATCATGAGTCCGTAGCTGATATAATCCAGCGAGCCACCTCCGTATTCGGTTGGTACGGTAGGACCAAAACAGCCCAAATCGCCCAGTTCTTTAACAATATGCTGCGGAAATTCGGCCCGCTGTGCATAGTCTTCAATGATGGGAGAAATATGCTTCTTCACATAATTGCGAACAGACTCCCGAATCATTAATTGTTCTTCAGTAAGCAGTCCATCCACCTGATAATAATCGGGTGACTGAAACAAATCGGTGCGAACAGCCATAGAAAGTAATTAAAAGGTGTGCAAGAAAATTAAAGCACAAAGTTACTAAGAAGTTTCCTATTTGCCGTAGGCACTCACTCTGTTGAACAAAAAGGCCATGCGCACACGAAAACGTTACGCACGGCCTGCTATAATTATTACAATACTTTATTGCTCTTCCGGACCTCTTCGTCCACCAGCCCCTGCAGGAGGGTTTGCTTTGAAACCAGATTGTTCAATTTCGCGGTTCATCTCCTCTATGTTTACCGGACGTTCGGTGGTATCGCCCATCAGATAGCGGGAGAAATAATCGGCCATCGTCCAGAAAAAGTATTCCGTCATATCACCGAACCCATGACGTTGACCGGGCAGTATCTGAAAATCGAAACGTTTATTCGCCCGTATTAAAGCATTGGCTACCCGAATAGTATTCGCAGGGTGAACGTTGTTGTCGATATCTCCGGTGGTAAGCATCAGATGTCCTTTCAGATTTTTAGCCAGATCGGGATTTTTTTCTATCGCATACGCAAAACTAGTGTCGCCTTTTTCGGAGATGATTTCTTTTACACCGTGGTGTTTTTCGCTCCACCATCTATTATAAACTGAGTTATCGTGGTTACCTGATTCGGATACAGCTACTTTAAAGAATTCGGGATATACCAGCATGGCGGCGGTACTCATAAATCCACCTCCGCTATGTCCGTTGATACCTACTTTGTTAATATCGATAAACCCATATTGATCGGCCAGTTGTTCAGCAGCCGCTTTTTTATCGGCAAGGCCATAATCGCGGAGGTTGCCATAGCCATAGTTATGGTACCACTTGCTTCTAGCAGGGTGACCACCGCGGTTGCCCATGGTTACCACAATAAATCCGAGTTGCGCTAGGCGTTCAGTTTTATCCATACTTCTGCCGAATGCTTTATTAACAGCTTCGGTTTGCGGACCAGGGTATACATACTCGATGATGGGATATTTTTTGGTAGAATCAAAATCAAAGGGCTTATACATAACCCCATAAATATCCGTGATGCCATCATCGGCCTTCACTTTAAAGGGTTGCGGAAACTTGTAAGGGGTTTTCATCAGGGAGCTGAAATCAGCCGTTTCGAGGTCCATGATTTTCTTGCCTTCGGAATTGTATAATACCGATTGAGGAATGGTATTCACCCTTGAATAATTATCTACAAAATACTGCTGGTTATCGTTCATAGAGTTACTATGCTCAAAATCACCGGCATTTAAGAGGCGCAGTCCGGTACCATCCAGGTTTACGCGGTACATGTGGAGGTAGTAGGGATCTTCATTCTCTTCTCTTCCATTGGCGGTAAAATACAATACCCGTTTTTTCTCGTCGATACCCACAATATCCTCACAATGGAAAGGTCCTTGGGTGATCCGATTTTTGAGTTGACCATTTTCATCATACAAATAAAAATGTGCCCAACCATCGCGTTCGCTCCATTCAATTAGTTCCTTGCCTTCATTTACGAGTCCTACCCTTTTAATTTCTACATAGGTATTCAAAGACTCTTTGATTAATGGTTTAACAGCACCGGTAGCAGGATCAGCAATACAAACATCAATTCGCTTTAAGTCGCGGCTAGTGCGGGTAAAATAAAAGCCCCGGGGGGTACCGAGCCAAATACTTGCCCGAAAATCATCATCCCGGCTGCTGGCAATTGCGGGGGTGCTCCAGATGGCAAGGGTTTGATCTTTATAAGCGCCTGTATTCAACACCTGGTGCGATTTATTCTGCATATTGAAAAGGGTAAGTTCATCCACGGGATGATCTTTTTCGCCCGGCATCAGGTATTTATAGGTTTCGAGTGTTGGGCGAGGATCGGCCAGGCTATTGATCACCCAGAGGTCTTTCACCTTCCGGTTATCAGAGCGCGTCATAGTAAAATACTTCGAGTCGGGAGACCAAAGGATGAACGAGGGTTTACGTTTGTTTTTATTTTTTTCTTTATCTACGTTATTTTCTCCACCCCCACCAAGAGCACCCTCGCCGTGGTAGGAATAATATTCAACACCATCGGTAGTGAGGGCATTTTCTACAATAGTGCTATCGTCTTCATTTACTAAAGCCTTTTCGTAGTTGGCTTTATCCATGTAATAGAGGTTAAACTTTTTACCAAACACCACCCAATTGCTATCGGGTGAAATGGAAGCCCATTGTGGTTTGCGCTTGTTCTTTTTAAAGTCTGTTAACTCGGTAAGCTCGGAAGTAAGCAGGTTATATTCGAAGTAGAAGGTT
>CAMBUH010000213.1 GCA_945870985.1 Chitinophaga pinensis | reverse complement strand
CGGTTCCAGAACTGGTTATGTCATTGGCTCTTCTGAGTTCCCCATTGTTGATGGCACCACTACCTGCCTGAAAACCACCTACCTGATTATAAACCATCTCAACCGCATATACCCGAACAGTGATTTTTGATTCATTGGAAACACCATCGGTTCCATAGTTCCAAAGTAGTTGAATTCCTGACGGTGAGAAGGCACCTGTACCATCGGCACTGCGATAGATAAAAACACCTGTGCCATCGGGTTGGGTAGATGTAGCCCCGGAGGGAATCGTATGTCCTGTAGTGGAAAGGGCTGCATGCTTCCAATCACCGGTAGTGCCTACTTTATATTTTATAAAAACCCAGGCGGCATCCCAGTTAAAGGGAGCAGCGGAAGTTCTCCAAGAATTTTGCCAGTTGAGGTTAAACTGCACGAGCACCGTTTGCGCGCTTGTATTGCGACCAGTGAGGGAGATATTGGAAACCGCAATGTTATTGGCAAATAGGGAGCAGGAAATACACAGCAAACAACTGAGCAGGAGGGTTCTTATGGGGGTATTGGATAACATGGATTACGTAAATCTAAGAAAAAATCATTATATTAATGAATTAAGGCTACGTTATAGGACAGAAAAAATAATGAATTGAAAATCAACACATTCGGTCATAATTAATCTATACTATTCACAATAGGCGGATAAATAATAGAAACATTATCCCGAAACTTGGAGCAAGACAGGTGAAAATTGAAATGTATTTTCCTTGTTTATTTGATAAACGGAAAAGAGAGAAATACCTGAAAAGTACTCCCATTACTCGAGCCATAATTGGTGGCAGCTATCATATTACTTAATCCAATAGCATATCGGATTTTTACATCCATCCCCTTGCCCTTTCTGGCATCAGACAAATGATAGCCTGCTTCAATGGGGAAAGAAAAATAAGTAGCAGAAAAATTCGATTTCATTTTTTCTTTTATTTCAACAGCAGTTCCTGCGGGAATATTACCGGAAGCAATTTGCGTAGCGGAAGTTAAAAAACTGATTTGTGGGCCGGCTGAGGCAAATAGTTTTTCGGAAAGTTTATATTGAACTAGAAGGGGAACATCTATATAATTCAACTCGAAGCTATAGCTGGCAGAACTTACAGTGGATGAATAGTCTCTCATGGGAGCAACCTGATTCGCCCCACGGGGAGATAATGGCTTAAACTCTGGCGTAAGGGCCCATTTCTCATTTAACTTAATAAAAGTGCCTAGACCAAAATATAATCCATGGCTTGATTGCTGTTGTTTCAAACCCGGCAAGCTCGAAATATTTAATCCGGCATCTACACTTAAGTGAAACTTTTCGGTTGCCACTTTATCTCCTACTAATAATACAATCAGGGCTGCTTGAGCATTAACTATAGTCTGCACGCAAAAAACAAATGTTATCGATAAAACAATTTTTTTCATATTATCTGTTTTGTAAATTAAAAAACCATTAGCTAATCCCAGATCCCGGCGCTACTTCTCCTTCAGGATTAATAAAATGTAATTTCCCCCCGGCATCCTCCGCCATCAAAATCATGCCATTACTTTCTATACCTCTCATTTTTCTGGGCAGCAGATTCACTACTACCGATACCTGCTTGCCAATAATGGCTTCCGGCTGAAAATGTTGGGCTATGCCCGAAACAATGGTGCGGGTTTCAAAACCGAGGTCAACAGTAAGTTTTAGCAACTTATCTGCCTTCTCAACTTTTTCGGCAGCAATAATCTTCCCATTCCGCAAATCCAATTTTGCAAAATCATCGTACACAATAGATTCCTTAACAGGCGCATATTGCGGCGCGGCTGGTGTTATTTCTTCTGCTCCCAGATTTGTGGTAGTATCCATACGTACGTTCGATTGTAGTTTCGTAAGTTGAAGCGCGATTTCTTCGTCTTCAATTTTTCTGAAAAGAAGTTCCGGAGCACGCAGCGAATAGCCGGTACTCAATAACTTGGTTTTACCTGCATTTTCCCATAGTAACATCTTGTCTACTACTTTTAACAAGTAGCAGATTTTACTGGCAGTGAACGGTAAAAAAGGATGTATAAAAATCGCGAGATTAGCACATAACTGTAACGAAATGTGTAGGGTATTGTCAATATTTGCCTGTGCCTCGGGTAGTACCTGACCAGCAGCATCAACCTGCTTCGCGAATATCCAGGGCTCTTTCTTCTGCAAGTACTGATTACCACTACGGGCAAATGCCATCACTTCAAATAAACCATCCCGAAACTTAAAGTGTTCCAAATTATTTTCAATTAAAGTGCGTGCCCCACTAAAACTTTCGAGCATAGCACGATCCGTATCGGTTAACGACTCCATATGCAAGGGCGGAACTTTGCCCTTACATAATTTGTGCATCAGCACCAGACTCCGGTTGATGAAATTTCCGAAAACACTCACCAGCTCACTGTTATTCGCATCCTGAAAACCCTTCCAGGTAAATTCACTGTCTTTGGTTTCTGGTGCAATTTGTGTTAGGTAATATCGTAACACATCTGCCATCGACTCAGTACCTCCGGGCGCCTTGATAAAATCATCTATATAATCCTGCATATCCAGCTTCCAGTTTCGGCTGGTGCTCATTTTATCGCCCTCTAAATTTAAAAATTCATTGGCAGGCACATTGTCGGGTAAAATGTTGCCATGTAATTGCAACATCACAGGAAATATGATGCAATGGAAAACAATATTATCCTTACCAATAAAATGAATCAGGCGGGTGTCTTTATCTTCCCAATAAGGGCGCCAGTCTTTTCCCGTATTCAGCGACCACTGTTTGGTAGCACTGATATAGCCAATAGGGGCATCGAACCAAACATATAAAACCTTGCCAGCACCTCCCTCTACGTTTTCGGGCAATGCCACTCCCCAATCTAAATCGCGGGTAACTGCGCGGGGTTGAAGGCCGCCGTCGATCCAGCTTTTACACTGACCTACCACCGTTGCTCTCCAATCGTTGGCATGCTCTTCTAAAATCCATTTTCTTAAAAAATCTTCATGCCGGTTTAATGGCAAATACCAGTGTTGCGTAGTTTTTTTTATGGGGGGTTCTCCGCTAAGGGTACTTACCGGATTAATCAATTCTTCCGGACTCAAACTCTTGCCGCACTTTTCACATTGATCTCCAAATGCACTGGGAAACTGGCAATTGGGGCAGGTTCCTTTGATATATCTGTCTGCCAAAAAAGTTTGTGCCTTTTCGTCGAAATATTGTTCGGTGGTTTGTGTGGTAAGATGTCTCGCATCATTCAACTTGGTAAAAAATTCACGGGCAGTGGCATGGTGCAAAGGGTCGCTGGTGCGGTGATAAATATCAAACTGAATGCCTAGGTCTTTAAAGTTCTGTTCCATCAAAGGATGGTACTTATCAATAATTGCCTGAGCGGTGGTGCCCTCTTTAGATGCCTGAATAGGGATAGCCGTGCCATGTTCATCGCTTCCACAAACAAACACCACATCTCTTTGCTGCGCTTTTAGGTAGCGAACATAGATATCAGCCGGCAAATAGGCACCTGCCAGGTGGCCAATGTGTTTATAGCCATTTGCATAGGGCAGGGCGGCAGTGATTAGGTATCTTTTGGGTTGCGTCATGGTGCAGCTTTGGGGTCATTGGTTTTCAGGCAATTTCTGCCTAAAAAACATGCAAAGGTACGAAATCTGTATACAATGCCTCCCCATTGGCGATTCCACGGGTATTTGGTACTTTTAAACCATGAAGCGAGCACATTTTATTTCCTCCCTAGTAACCACAGGATTACTGAGTAGCTCGGCGCTATTAGCCGGGGCGCAGCATCGAAAACATCCCCTTCGGAAATGGAAGATTCCCCCAACGTTGCAAAAAGGCGATGCGATTGGCATAACCTGCCCCTCTGGATTTGCGATGGCTGAAGATGTTGCACCCGCCATTCAATATTTGCACAACTGGGGCTTGCAAGTAGTTACCGGCAAAACAGTGGG
>CAMBUH010000212.1 GCA_945870985.1 Chitinophaga pinensis | reverse complement strand
CTGGTGCAAACAGTTGTGTTTTACAGGCAATAAAGAAGGATAACGAAAATTACGCAAGTACAAGAGAGATAAAGAAGAAAGTGTACATTACCCAAAATAATATTACTTCAAAAACTTCATTTGTCGCAAATATCCAAACCCTTAAAAAGCAGGCACTTTTCAACAGATATTACCCCTCTTTGCAGAAACAACAGGTAAGAGTTCACGGAAATTATTATAACTCGAATTGTGCGTCTCAAACCGCCTTCGATTCCGGATTAACAAATTCATCATTAAAGTATAGATATAGTCAGCGTACCCGTCATCCATTGGGTACCAACGGTATGCAATCCAAGTCGAATGAGTTCGCACTGCAGGGAGTTATAGGTAGTAATAGTTACACATTAACCTATACCCATTAAGTTTGTAACTTACGATATGAACCACAAGTATAAAAATACTCTTTGGGTAATAGCA
Organism: Chitinophaga pinensis; assembly: GCA_945870985.1. GTDB lineage: Bacteria > Bacteroidota > Bacteroidia > Chitinophagales > Chitinophagaceae > Sediminibacterium > Sediminibacterium pinensis_C. The sequence goes on along the minus strand of CAMBUH010000212.1, from coordinate 3,519 downwards.
TCAGTTGCTATAATAGCAACTGATGCTATGTTTATTTACGGCCAAACTACTTCGTTCGGACTTAGGGTTACTCCATCATATGTGCCGGGCGCTGTTGTCGTAAATCCATCGGCGTCCAATATCTATGGATCACCGGATCTCAACCTTAACATCGGTATCTACGCCTTGAAATATTTCAAAAGTGGTCCGCTAGGCATCAAAGCCGGGTTGGAATATGGTGCAGTGCCTTATGTTCTTGGTATAAATGCCCCCAGAAAGGCTTTTGGAATCGGATCTGTTGGGGATGAACAAATCGACGGTGGTTTAAGTTCGAATCCTCTCAGTTTTGCGGCATTAACGATTTCGCCGACATATAAACTACCTCTGGGCAGCAGGTTTCTGGAAATTACTGCTGGGCCAAGCGTCCGTTTTTACAATTTCCCGGAAGATGGGTTTTATGAATATATGTTAGCGTATAACAGGAGTACACCGTATGATCCAAACGATCCCGCAGCCGGTCCGCCTGATGTGCGAACCCGGGTGACCGACCTGGATCTATTTTACATAAGTTTCCCTGTCTCTGCAGATTACGTTATCAGAACGGGTAGGCGGGGCCAGGTTAAGTTCGGATTGATGTACAACATTTCCAAATCTATACCAGGTGAACTTGAGGTCCAATTTTACGGAAAAATGTATCAAGGTACTTTTCGCCCAAGAACGGGGTTCTGGGGCTTTAATGTTCAGTACGAGCGGTTATCAAAACGTTCTGTAAGATCTTATCAAAAGTGCGTATCTCCTCCCGCTATTACAGGAAGATACAGAAAAGCTTTATTTGTGGAAACGTTCATCCCGGGTGGATTGTTATCCGCTAATTATGATATGAAGCTTAAAAAAGATATCAATCATGGATTGGGGTTTAGTGCAGGCGCTGGATTGGGAGGCTACTATCTTACTGAAGTAACTAATAACAATAAAACTACAGACAGAAGAATGCTTGCTTTACCGATTGCAATGAATTATATCATCGGCGCAAAACAACATGGACTTGAAGTTGGCATCGGTTTTACGTCACAGATAGCTTTGGACAAGGTTCGCGACAATTCTGCTGATGACAATGGTACATTTATCCCTTTACGAATAGGATATCGACTCCAGCCTAAAAAAGAAGGATTTACCGCCCGAGCAGCCTTAATTCCTATTATTAAAAATTCAACCGTTTCTTCAGGTGCTTTCAACCTTTTCAATTTCGGGGTGTCGTGTGGATATAGTTTTAAATAAAATAAACAGCCAGCTACACGATAATTATATAAGCAACTCCATTTCTAAAGAACAAGTTCTAATGAGCTAACTACGTCATTGGTATTTTTTTTGCATTGACACTTCCAAATAAATTAAAACCAATAAAGCATATTAATGCAATTCGCATCTAAGTTTAGTTCGCACTGATTTGCATAAAGTTAATTTATTAATCAGACAATAAAATAATGTTCAATTAGAAATGTATAACAATTGCATTTTCACTCATATCACTACATTCTTGAACATTTCACCACCTATTGTGTTTTGGAACCGATTTTAATCATCCAACCTTTCTGCAGGAACTTAATCAGTATTACTCCAAATTAATTTTGAAATCCACTTTCTATTTCTATTTTTGTTACAATATAGAACAAGTCTAAATAAGAATAGCAAGTGTGAGGTTTTCAAAATTGCTCTTCTGATTGTCTAATATGCTTTTTACAGTTTTGAAATAGAACAAATTTACACAACCAATGAAACCACAAACACCCGAATCAACCTGGCCTAAATTGCGCAAATTTTTGAATGATGTCCACCTTTGGGTCGGTTTGCCAAGTGGTATTATTGTGTTTATAATATGTCTTACCGGCACTATTTATGTGTTTAATACGGAGATCAGGGAATTATCAAGTCCGGAACTATTCAAGGTGGAAAAGATAATCAATGCCCAAAAGCTTTCGGCTGATGTACTCATTGCTGCGGTAAGCAGCGAAACTGGTGGCAAGGTAATCAGTATTAAGATTCCTGCTGATCTTGAAAGAAGTTATGTATTAACTATTAGTAAGCCGGAGGAACCTACAGGAAATACCGCACCGAGTGCTAATGAAAAACCAAGCACACCTTCTCCACGAATTCAGTATTGGGTTAACCCTTATTCCGGAAAGATACTGGGAAGCAGCGCTGACAAAAATGGTGTTTTTGATTTCATGCAATTGATGTTCAGCTTGCATCGCTGGTTGTTGCTCGACAGAATTGAAGAACCACTTATCGGAGAATTACCAAACAAGAAGCTGGGTAGCTATATCAGCGGTACGGCAACAATATTATTTACACTGGGTGTGATTACTGGTATTATCATCTGGTTTCCTCAAAAAATTAAGAACTGGAAACAGGGTTTGAATATAAAATGGAATGCGAACTGGAAACGTGTGAATCATGATATTCATAACAGCCTGGGCTTCTACAGCTGTATATTTTTGTTTATGATGGGCATAACCGGTCCGCAATGGTCTTTTGAATGGTACAGAACCGGTTTGAGAAAGACATTAGGTACCTACCAAGCTCCAGATGCTCCTAAACCTGAAATGCCGAAATCAGACACCTCATACTTAAATGGAACAAAATCAGGGTCACTCACAGAATACATCAGATCTGTTGATAAGGTCCTTGATTATAGAGGTGATCTGACTATCACTATGCCAGCCGACTCTTCAGATGCAGTACTGGTTAACAAAACAAAAACAGGATTTTTTACTCCGGTTGCAGCAGATAAAATCTATCTGGATCAATATACATCGGCACTGATTATAGCTGAAGTATTTTCAGAAAAGCCTTTTAATGAACGGGTTTCGAACTCCATAAAAGCTTTACACGTGGGCGATGTTTATGGGAAGTTCTCTAAGATTATCTATTTTCTGGCCTGTTTAATTGCTACGAGTCTGCCAATTACAGGTACGCTGATCTGGATTAATAAGATGAAGAAAAATTAAAATTTCTTTAAGGGCCCTGAACGAGCCAAAGACTTAAACATTTTTTTTCAAAATTCACAGCCGGATTTTCTGACCAATTCATCTGCCTTTACTCAATTCAATGTTTTTACAAATTAAAATATTGTAAAAAATGTCAAATTTATTTGACATTTATATCAAATAAACTTTACATTTAGTAAAATAAAATTGACATGGAAAATTCACTTTTAATTCCGGGCAAATACAAGGTAGTTGGCTGGATAATTTTTATTCTGTTTGCGTGTTTGGGTTTGGCTACATTATATTGGGATTATAAGGTCCCTGGCCTTGTTCTGCCACTAAAGGAGGGCGGCGGTTTAAGCTTTGCCGACTACAATCTTACTAATGAATTAGCTTTAGCGGGTTTAATAATTGGTTTAATGATAATCGTATTTGCCCGTGAGAAAATAGAGGATGAATACATATCTCTGATCCGTTTAAAATGCTTGCAGTGGTCTGTTCTTATTAGTTTCGGCATTTTGTTTATCCTTAATTTTATGATTTATGGTACCTC
>CAMBUH010000211.1 GCA_945870985.1 Chitinophaga pinensis | reverse complement strand
TGTAGCCAACTTTCGACTCAAAAGTATATTGGGTAGAATCGTTGTATTTGTTCCACACATATCCAACACCACCAATATTTCCGGTTGCACTAACCTGCCACTGGATACCGGCTGCCTGCGCACCAATCCAATCGTTATTACCACCGGTTATATTATCCCACACGCCAGTGTTCCAGTTGAATTTTCTGCGAACATTGGTGTAGATATTAAAGATGGTTCTTTCCCGAAGGTTGTTGTAAGGAAGGGCAGCTGTTTTAGATGAAAAGTGCACCATGGTATCACCCGGCTGATAAATACTCCATGCCAACCGGCGGTCTCTGTTCAATCTTGGATTGGCAGGATCGTAGGTAGAAGAGGCATCAATACGGTTTCCGCTTCTGTCTTCAAACTGGTCTACCAGTGCCTGTGATGGGAAATGGCTCGACTGAGAGTTGGTTACTTGACGGGGAACACCCAAAATCGGTCCCCAGTTTTGTGGTTCATTCACATCAGTAGGATAGGTTTGGCAGAATAAAATTTCTCTACCTGCATTGGTACTCTGTCCGGCCAATGAAAACAGGTTCTGAAAAGAAGGATTCAATGAATACTGAGCTCCATCAATAATTGCTTTGGAAGCGGCGGCTGCAGTTTTAAAATCCTTCACTAATAATGCCAATTTTGCTTTTATGCCCAGTGCAACTGCTTTATTAACTCTTCCCAATGTTTGTACGGGAGCAGTTCCGGCAGCATCAAAAGCGGCAGCAGCTTCGTCTAAGTCCTTGTTCATTTCACTTACAATAGTAGCTACCGGTGTACGCTTGGCGCTAAGCACTTCGGTAACAGAGGGGGGCACTTTGTAAAAGGGAACATCTCCAAACCAGGTCATTAAGTGCAAATAACCCCAGGCTCTCAAAACAAGTGCTTCTGCTTTAATCCGATTGAAAGTTGCGGTGGTAACATTGGCTTTTCCATTTTCCATACCGGCAATTTGTTGGTTAGCTCTTTGCACCAGTTTATATGCTTGATTCCAGGCGTTAACTGTAACGGCGTTAGTTACAAGAAACGGTCCACCATCTCCCATGGCAATCAGGTCGGAAGGATTTCCCCCTCTTTTCATTGCCATGTCTGTAGTTGCTTCAATTTCAAATAGCATAGGGATATTGTTGGCTATCACCCACATGGATGATGCATACACACCCGTAAGGCCTTGTTCCATTTCTGCCTGATTACTTAAGAAAGTAGTGGCAGATGACGCATCCAGCGGCTTCCTGTCGAGAAATTTCTGACAAGCACTGAAACTAAGTGCCAGCACTGGAAGCAGCAGTAATAGTTGCTTTTTCATATTATTCATTTTTACTGTTACAGTTAAAAGTTAACGTTAATACCTCCGGTGAATGTGCGCATCAGCGGATAAAATTCTGCATTGGCGCTGTTGATTTCTGGGTCAAATCCTTTCCAGGCATCCGACAGGGTTAGCAAATTGGCACAGCTGAAATAAACGCGCAGACTGCTAATTTTTGCTTTATTCAACACCGACTTTGGAATCGTATATCCGATATTGATATTCTTGATACGGAAGTAAGCAGCACTTCTAATCCACTGACTCGCCAGCAAAAAGTTATTACCGCCCGATCCGGAAGGAAGGAGTCTTGGGAACAAGGCCTTTTGGTTTTCAGGCCGCCAGTAGTCTTTATGAATATCCAACAGTGAGGCAGCAAAATCTGATGAGTTGAATGGAACCGCACCGGTACCACTCAGGAAGTTATTTCTCATACCAACACCCTGACCAAAGAGGTTGAAATCCCAGTTGCCATAAGTTAGGTTGATATTGATAGAATATTCATATCTGGGGAAAGCATTTCCAATAAACTTCCGGTCATTCGCATCAATCTTTCCATCATTGTTAATATCTGCATAGCGAACATCGCCGGGTTTTGGACCGGTAGTAAGACTAGAGTTCCATGGAATTCCGAATTGAACGGGAGAAATTTTAACGTCATTCGAATCGCTGAAGTAGCCGTCACTAACATAACCAAAATAAGAGCCTAATGCTTGGCCAGGTGCTGTTCTGATTCCATCACCAATAAATGGCGTACCGTCAACAAGACTTACTACTTTGTTTTTTACATCCGATATCATACCAGTTACATCTACACCCAATTTTCCAAATTTGTTTCGGTAGTTCACGCTAAATTCCCATCCTTTATTCTCCATATTACCTGCATTAACAAAAGGATTGGATAAGCCACCTGCAGACTGGGGCAGCGTTCTTTGCAGCAACATATTTTTTAAAGTCTTCACATAGAAGTCTGCCGTAAAGGTGAAATGTTTTGCCAGAGTAAGGTCTAACCCGATATTAAATTGGCGGGAAGTTTCCCAGCTTAAATCGGGGTTGGCAAATTGTAACAGGGCAAATCCAAGGTTGGTAGAATTGCCGAAATAGGCATTGGTACCATTGTTGGGGTTGCTATAGCCAGATTGTGCATAGAATGCATCGAAGGCATAGTTGTTGCCGATATTTTGATTTCCATTTCCTCCATAAGAAGCGCGGAGTTTACCAAACAGGATGTCTTTACTAAGCGACTCCATGAATTTTTCTTTAGAGAATATCCAGCCTGCAGAAATGGCACCAAAATTTCCCCACTGTTTGTCTAAAGTTTGTGAGAAGCGGGAGGTTCCATCTCTACGTCCATTCAGTTCTAAAAAATATTTATCGTTGTAGCTATAATTGAAACGGGCGAAGAAACCTGCCAATGCCAGCTCAGAAGCGCCGGCGTTATTGTCGCGTATGCCAGAACCGAGATTCAGGTAAGGCTGATTCGGATTTACAAAGCCCTGACGGGAAGCACCAAAGAAGTAGTTGGTGAATAACTCCGATTGTCCGCCAGCTAAAAATTTAAAGCTATGAGCACCTATTCTTTTGCTATAAGTAGCTTGCGCGAGATAGGTGGTATATGCATCATTTCTCCATGCTTCTGATAAGCTGGTTGTACCTGGCCAGGTACCGATGAGTGAATAAGTGGAAGTAGCCAGATTCGGCTGATAAATATTTGCGTTAGTTATCCATGTTTTGGTATTGGGGTTAGATCTTTGGCGACCCCAATAGGCTTCCACTTCTAATCCTGCAATCGGACGATAATTAAATCCTACACGGGTAAGCAGAATATTATTATTTACAACAGAATTACCGGTAGCTTCTGCCATGGCAATCGGGTTACGGTTGTTAGATTGTGCAGCAGTTCCATACATTCCATCGCCATATTTGCCCCCTCCAATAGCTGGTAATCCGATCGCCTGACGGATAATAAATTCCGCAGAACCGGTAGAAGGGTTGGTAGTAATGCTATTGGTATAGGCAAGTACACCAATCAGAGAAAGCTTTTTACTTAATTTGAATTCGGGGTTTAAACGCAGGTCGTATTTATTGAAAGAACTGTTAGGTATAAGACCTTGCTGGGTTAAATATGTGAATGATCCGAATAAGTTCATCTTTTCGCTACCTGAGTTGATTTGGATGTTGTGGTTTTGCATTAAACCGCTGTTGGTTAATACTTCATTCAGCCAGTCCGTGTCAATAACATCCAGGTTATTTGCTGGGGTGGTTTTGTATTTATCAATCAATGCTTGGGGAAACACAAAGGAAGCAGGATTGCCGGTTCTGTTTTGCTCGGCCACATTACTTAACTGCATGTGATCGATGGCACTCACTCTTTCTGGAATGGCGGTTGCCTGTTGTTTTGTAATGAATCCGTTGTAGCCAACCTTCATTTGGTCGCCGGTAGCTCTTTTTGTTTTTACCAAAACAACCCCGTTGCTGGCTCGGTTACCATAGATGGAAGTAGAGGCAGCATCTTTTAAAAGGGTGATGCTTTCAATTGCATTGGGATCTATCAAGTCCAGTGATCCAACGGCTAATCCGTCTACAATAATCAGGGGAGCACTGCTACCTGAAATAGAACCCTGACCACGAATCACAATACTGGCACCATCTGCTCCTGGGCGTCCGGATTGTTGTTGAACCGTTACACCGGGGG
>CAMBUH010000210.1 GCA_945870985.1 Chitinophaga pinensis | reverse complement strand
AATGAAACCGGACTTAGCACCAACAGTTCTCTGAGTGGGGGCCGTTTTTTCAACAAAAATGGAACTGCCAATACGGAATATACCGGACTCCCATTTTGGAAGCGAATGAACTTGTACCATGCGTTATTGTCGTTGAGTACCACTCATTTTCTCTTATTTATTTTACTGTTTTTCATTCTCATCAATTTGGTTTTTGCTGGTGCGTATTTATGGATTGGATTAGAACACCTAGGGGGGATGGTGGCAACAACGCCGGGCGAAAAATTTGGGGAAGCTTTTTTCTTTAGTGCCCAAACATTTACTACAGTGGGTTATGGAAGAATCAACCCGATTGGTTTCGCTGCCAGTGTGGTAGCATCATTAGAAGCTTTAACCGGATTAATGAGTTTTGCCTTGTTAACGGGATTGCTATACGGAAGATTTGCACGTCCCAGAGCATTTATCCGATTCAGTATCCCCGCACTTATTGCGCCGCATCAGGAAGGGGCTGCTTGGATGATCCGATTGGTTCCGTATACCAAAAATATTTTGATGAATGTAGAAGTAAGTGTTACCATGGTTATTCAGATAGAGGAAAATGGAACCCTAAAAAACAAGTTCTTCTCTTTACCACTGGAAATCTCTAAAATCAATGTATTAAGTGGTAGTTGGACGCTGGTGCATGCCATTCGGGAGGGAAGTCCTTTACTCGGATTGAGTGCAGCCGACCTAACAGCAGGCAGGGCAGAGTTTTTGGTATTTCTGCAGGGTTTTGATGAGAGTTTTTCGAATACGGTAATTTCCAGGAGTTCATACACTTTTGAGGAGTTGGTATATGGCGCAAAATTCAAGCCCATGTTCCATCCTAATCCCCAACAAACGGGAACGACTGTGCACGTTAATTGGTTAAATGATTACGAGCTGGTAAATGTTCCGGGATATGAAATAGAAAGTAAAATAGAGTAAGCAATCGGTTACTTCAAAGCTTGTATAATAGCCGTGAACTCGGCAGCTTGTAAAGAAGCTCCTCCTACCAATCCTCCATCCACATCGGTTTGATGAAAGAGTTCGGAAGCATTGGAAGCTTTTACACTACCCCCATATAAAACAGGTATTTCCGCAGCTAGGGATTCTCCATATTGGTGGGCGAGTTGCGAACGGATAAATGCATGGATATCCTGTGCTTGATCGCTGCTAGCGGTTTTTCCGGTTCCAATGGCCCAGATGGGTTCATAGGCAATCACTACTTTTTTTATTTGTTCTGCGCTTAGATGGTAGAGTGATTCTTGCAATTGTTTCGCTACCCATTCGTTTTGGGTATTGGCTTCGCGAATAGCCAATGGTTCGCCACAGCAGAAGATGGGGGTTAATCCATATTCTAAAGCGATTGAAACTTTTTGTGCAAGCAGTTGATTACTTTCTACAAAATATTCTCTTCTTTCGGAGTGACCTAACACTACATGGGTAACCCCAATAGATACGAGCATTTCCACGGAGGTTTCACCGGTAAAGGCGCCGGATTTTTGTGCGTAACAATTTTGTGCAGCCACCTTAAACCCAGGCTTACCATTTAATAATTGCACCATGCGATGCAAATAGGGAGCCGGAACAGCCAGCACTACTTGCTGATGTGCCTGTAACTGAATAGGGGCTTCCATCAATTGTTGCAGTAATGCTTCGGCTTGGGGAAGCGTTAAATTCATTTTCCAGTTAGCGGCGGCAATTTGTGTACGCATAAGGTAGTAGGGTTAACAGAAAATAAAGCATCAATCACATTGATCGATGCGCAAATATATGCTCCAGCACCGAAATTTCATCGGCAGTAAAAGTACTACCCTTGAATTGTTTCCAGTTGCTAATGGATGCGATGGCTTTGTTGAGTTGATATCGAATGCCGGTAACGCCCCAGCTGCCAGAGGGAACAATGGTAGGTAATAAACCTGTACCAAAAATATTGCAGCAGGTTCCAAACATACTGCCGGTATTGATAGCAGCGTTGATAGCCACCGTGCAATAATCCCCCATAATTACCCCACATTTATTTGCCACTGGGATATATTGATCGGTATTAAAATCCCACACTTTCACCATGCCGGCAGTATTTTTTACATTGCTGTTAGTAGTGCCGGCACCCAGATTGCACCACTCTCCTATTACGGAATCTCCCAAGTATCCCTGATGTGCTTTATTCGAATAGCCCATCATAACTACATTTTTAATTTCACCCCCGGCAGTGCAGGCGGGTCCGAGTGTGGTAGCGCCATAAATGCTGGCATGCATTTTTACAACGGAACCTTCCCCCATAGCAAAAGGTCCGCGTATAGCAGCTCCTTCCATGATGTAAGCATCCTTACCAATATAGATTGGTCCTTCAGATGCATTTAACCAGCATGGCATGATTTGCGCTCCGGGTTCTATGAAGATGTTTTTAGCATTTACACAATGAACGGACTCTGGTATCGGCTCTGAAAAACGATTGGCGGTAATACGATTGAAATCCGCTAACAGCCATTCGCGGTTCCATTGCATAATTTGCCAGGGATGTGATAGATAAGTGACTGCTATTTCTACTGACGTATAGTTACCACTGAATACGTTGTGTGCATCTTGCAGGTTGGCAGCATCCGTACAACAAGCCCAGGTTCTTCCGGCCCACTGTAACGAAGTTCCCGGTTGTAAGTTAAGAGCAGCTTCTGCTGCAGTATCATCTGCTAATGCCTGTGCATCAATCCAAATTGCATTTCCAGAGGGGAGGGCAGGATATAAACAACGAAGCCAGGGAACGGTTGCTACGAAAACTTCTTTTCCGGCAATGTGTTGCCAGCGTTCGCGGATAGTAAGGATGCCCATACGCAAATCAGAAACTGCTCTGCTTTCTGTAAAAGGCAGGCATTGGTTTCGGAAAGCGCCATCGGCTAAAATAATTTGCATGGGGCAAATTAATTATTAATTAGCAAACGCAACTTTTTCATCCTTTATACACAACCGCATCACTGGTTGAAATAATTGTACCTTTGCAGCAAAAAGATATATGCAAATAGGTACTTTTTCATATCCACTCCCGGCCAATGAGCCCGTAAAAACTTATGCCCCCGGAACGCCGGAGCGTACAGCGCTGAAAAAGGCACTGACCGAACTGAAGAAAAAAACTGCAGATATTCCCATGTATATAGGCGGCAGAGCCATCCGCACGGGAAAAAAAGTAGCCATACATCCTCCCCATGAACTGGCCCATACCTTGGGGCATTTTCATGCAGGTGATGCCAAGCACGTGCAACAGGCAATACAGGCTGCATTGCAAGCAAGAACTGCATGGTCTGAAATGAGCTGGGAAGCAAGGGCACATATTTTTTTAAAAGCTGCCGATCTGCTGGCAGGTAAGTATCGGTATCAGATGAATGCAGCTACCATGCTCGGACAAAGTAAAAATGCTTATCAGGCGGAGATTGACAGGGCCTGCGAGTTAATTGATTTTTTACGGTTCAACGTACATTTTCTAAGTGAGATTTATCAGCAGCAACCGGTATCCTCTCCGGGTATGCACAATCGAATGGAGTGGCGACCACTAGAGGGATTTGTATTGGCCATTACGCCTTTTAACTTTACGGCGATTGGAGGAAATTTACCTACTTCTGCTGCATTGTGTGGCAATGTAGTTGTTTGGAAACCCGCCAATACACAAATATATTCTGCACAGGTATTTATGCGCATTTTACAGGAGGCTGGATTACCTGCCGGGGTTATAAATTTAGTGTATGTGGATGGTCCAACTTTAGGGAAAGAATGTTTTTCACACAATCTTTTTGCAGGTGTTCATTTTACGGGTTCTACCGGCGTATTCAACAATATGTGGAAGACGATTGGAGAAAATTTACCCAACTACCGATCTTATCCCAGGATTGTGGGTGAAACCGGTGGGAAGGATTTTGTGGTGGCCCATGCCAGTGCCGATCCGGATGCCGTGGTTACGGCTTTGGCCCGGGGTGCTTTTGAATTTCAGGGGCAAAAATGTTCTGCAGCTTCTCGCGCGTATATTCCCAGCAACCTGGCTGCAG
>CAMBUH010000209.1 GCA_945870985.1 Chitinophaga pinensis | reverse complement strand
TGAACGTAACAACGCTTAATGCAACCGATATGAAACCTGACGCGGAATCCTTTTTCAATACACTTATCATCGAATAAAGCAATCGTGAAAAGTTGTATGCGGCTACGAAACAAGGCGAGTGCCTGAAAGATTTCGTAACTTCGCCACGGATTAACCTGACCATCCATGAGTGAAGAAAAGAGTTTACACTTTATTGAGGAAATCGTAGAAAACGACCTGGCTTCCGGAAAGTACCCGTCCATTCTAACCCGATTCCCACCGGAACCCAACGGATACCTGCATATTGGGCATGCCAAAAGCATTTGTTTGAACTTTGGTTTGGCTTTAAAGTATGGTGGAGAAACCAATTTGCGGTTTGATGATACCAATCCGGTTACCGAAGAAACCGAATACGTAAACAGTATCCGCGAAGATGTAAACTGGCTGGGATTTCAATGGGCCAGAGAGAGATATGCCTCCGATTATTTCGACAGTTTATACCAATACGCTGAACAACTCATTCAACAAGATCAGGCTTATATAGATGATAGTACCCCCGAAGAAATAGCACAACAAAAAGGAACACCTACCCAACCCGGCACTCGAAATGCATTTTCGAACCGCAGCATAAACGAAAACCTTCAGTTGTTCCGGGAAATGCGGGATGGAAAATACCCCGATGGTAGCCGGGTATTACGGGCAAAAATTGATATGGTATCGCCCAACATGATTATGCGCGATCCCATACTTTACCGAATTAAACATGCCAAACATCATCGCACGGGAGATAAGTGGTGCATTTATCCCATGTACGATTTTGCCCATGGCCAAAGCGATTCTATTGAAAATGTTACCCACTCCATCTGCACGCTGGAATTTATTCCGCACCGCGACTTGTATAATTGGTGCATTGAAAAACTGCATATTTTTCCTTCCAAACAATATGAATTTGCCCGCCTGAACATGACCTATACTGTGATGAGCAAAAGGAAACTGTTGCAGCTGGTACAGGAGGGGCATGTAAATGGATGGAATGATCCCCGAATGCCTACCATCAGTGGGATGCGCCGCAGAGGCTATACCCCCGAAAGTATCCGCGATTTTTGCGAACGAATTGGAATAGCCAAAAGAGAAAACCTGATAGATGTGGGATTATTGGAATTCTGTGTACGCGAACATTTAAATAAAGTTGCCCTACGCAGAATGGTGGTATGTAATCCACTGAAAATAGTGATCACTACTTTAGGTGATGAAACGGAATGGTTACAAGGAGAAAACAATCCAGAAGATGCTCAGGCAGGACATAGACAAATCCCTTTCAGCAAAGAATTGTATATCGAGCGGGATGATTTTATGGAAAATCCTCCGAAAAAATATTTCAGACTGGCACCGGGACAAATGGTGCGATTAAAAAATGCATTTATTATCCGCTGCGAAGAAGTGATTAAGGATGCGGCCGGAAATGTTACAGAAGTGCATTGTTCACATATACCCGAGAGTAAAAGCGGATCAGATACTTCTGGAATTCATGTAAAAGGAACGCTTCATTGGGTGAGTAGCGCACATGCTATTCCGGTTCAGGTAAATTTGTATGATCGATTATTTAAGGTAGAAGATGTGGCGAATGCAGCCGGAGATTTTAAAGATCATATCAATGAGTCGTCTGTACAAACTATTCCGGTAGCGTATGCAGAACCTGCACTGGCACAGGATCCGCCAGATGCGCGCTTTCAGTTTATCCGGATGGGATATTTTTATGCCGACAGTGAGCAAACGCCCGGACAATTGATTTTCAACAGAACGGTAACCCTTAAAGATACCTGGGCGAAAGAAGTTGCCAAAGGGTAATCTGAATGTAGGCATCCTATCGAACCAAAACTATTTATGGATTTGTATTCCAAATTTACCCAGCACTGGCAAGAAAAATTTGCTGCGCATATTCCTGCACAGGATACTATTTTGGTGGCCGTAAGTGGGGGAGTAGATAGTATGGTGCTGGCGCAATTGTTGTTGCAGATGGGATGCACAATACAATTGGCCCACATGAACTTTCAATTAAGAGCAGAGGAAAGTGAAAGAGATGAACTATTTGTAAAGGATTGGGCCCATAAAAATCAAATCCCGCTTCACTTAAAAAAAACGAATGCCTCCGAATATGCCAATACACACTCCGTATCCATTCAGGAAGCTGCCAGAAATTTACGCTACGATTGGTTTAGGGATTTACAAACAGAACTTTCTAATAAGCAAAGCAAGGTTTGGTTAGCTACTGCCCACCATGCAGACGACAATGTAGAAACCGTATTATTACATTTATTTCGCGGTACAGGGTTAGAAGGACTGGCTGGCATTCAACCGTTGAGAAAAAAAGAAGCCCTAATTCGGCCGCTACTTACTATTCCAAAAACAGACTTGCTATCCTATGCAATTGCCCATCAGATTGCATATGTGGAAGATTCTTCTAATGCCCACAATCACTATACCCGCAATCAGGTGCGCAATCAGTTGATGCCGGTAATACAGGAAATTTTTCCGGATGCAGCTTCACAGATGCTGGCCAATATTCATAGGTTTAGAGAAGGCATTCAGGTATATCGAAAAGCCATATCCACGCAGCTAGAAAAAATTACTACTCTACACGGAGCCGAATTACATATTCCGGTGGAAGCATGGAAAAAACTAGACCCCATTCAAACCTATACCTGGGAAATTATTCAAGCTGCCGGATTTCATCCTTCTCAAATACCGGCGGTTTTGCAGTTACTAGATGCTGCAACCGGTAAATATTGTTTGTCATCTACCCACCGCATCATTCGCAACCGCAAACACCTGATTATTGCCCCCTTAGCGAATCCCTTACACACCCTGATTCAGGTAGATCGTGCCGATACAACTATTTCGTTTTCAAACGGAGTTATTAGTCTGGAAGCCATCCCCTACACCAGCATACCACAGCAAACACCCGATACAGAAGCTTTTTTGAACGAAGCAGCGTTAGAATTTCCATTACTAATTAGAAAATGGCAAACCGGTGACTATTTTTATCCCCTGGGGCTCAACAAAAAAAAGAAAATCAGTCGTTTTTTAATCGATTGTAAATTGTCGGCAACGGAAAAAGAAAAAGTATATGTGTTAGAGAGCAATCACAAAATTGCCTGGGTTATTGGCTATCGGATAGATCATCGCTTCCGATTACAGAAGAAAGAGGGGATGGCACTACACTTGCAATATCAAAAATAGTTCATTACTTCGGCAATGAAGTGTTGGATGGGTTTGAAATCCGTAAATAGTACAGCAGTAATAATCAGAAAAACTATCCCATACAAAGCACCCCAGATATGAGCAGAATGGTTGATGGTACCCCGCCCTTTACTACTTAAATAAGCTGAAACCAGCAGGAATAGCGGACCAAAAATAAATGCCGGAATACCAATAGGGATGGGGAAAATGCTCAGTGGCATAGATGGGTATAGAAAAATTCCACAAAAAATTACAGCGGATACGGCTCCGGAAGCTCCCAGACTATAATAATAATCGTCGTGCTTATGTTTTTCGAAACTGGGCATCATAGCCGCAGGAAGCGCAGTGAGGTAAAGCACTGCAAAAAAAACAGTACCGGCAGCACCATAAATATTTCGGAAAGCATTTTCTACCAAATCGCCAAACATATAGAAGGTATACATGTTGAATGCCAGGTGCAGAAAATCGGCATGAATAAAACCCGAGCTAAAAAACCGATACCATTGGCCACGCTGATTTACTGAGGGGGGATGAAAAATCATTTCACCCATCATATTTTCGTTGGAAAAAGCCAGAAAAGATAATAAACAGGTTACCAGCAGGATAATGATAGTAAAGGATAGCATATTCGATATAATTAGCCAATGTATTCCTCAAATGTAGCTAGATACGGCAACAATTCGGCTACCATTTAGGCATGATGGTATTTTTCACTGCGCATAATGGTACAAGCCCTGTACAATTGCTCTGCCAATATTAACCGCACCAGCATATGAGGAAAAACCAGATTGGATAAACTCCAGCAAAAATCAGCTCTTTTT
>CAMBUH010000208.1 GCA_945870985.1 Chitinophaga pinensis | reverse complement strand
AAAACTATTTTCCGGTAACGGTTCGGCACAATCCATTGATACCTTATATCGGCACTTCGGAAGTGAGTGCGAAAAGCAGAAAGGTGCCGCATACTTTATTGGGTTGGGAA
This sequence comes from Chitinophaga pinensis, assembly GCA_945870985.1. GTDB lineage: Bacteria > Bacteroidota > Bacteroidia > Chitinophagales > Chitinophagaceae > Sediminibacterium > Sediminibacterium pinensis_C. The sequence continues at coordinate 3,944 of CAMBUH010000208.1, read as the reverse complement.
ATTAATGCAGCAAGTTGTTACCGGATGTTGCGAAAAGTGGCTGATTATCCAGGCGTAAAAAAAATTATCATAACCGAAGGGGGATGTGCCGAAAAAGAAAGCTTGCTTCCAGGTAAAGTGGTCGACCCCCTGCGTATTAAATATTTTCAGCAATACCTGCAAGCTGTTTTACAGGCAAAAAATGAAGGGGTGGCTATTGACGGGTATTTTGTTTGGACGCTCACCGATAATTTTGAATGGGCTTTTGGCTTTACCGCCCGTTTTGGTTTGGTTCGCGTAGACTTTGACACTCAGTTACGAACAATAAAAGATTCAGGTTATTGGTTTAGAAATTTTTTATCCGGTACCGGAGATCGTTAAAATTGTTCTGCTACGGTAGCTAACTGTTGTTGGGTTTTTTTAACTGCTAATTTTTCTTTTTTTTGTATGCTGGCTAATGCAATTGCGAGCGCTTGTCGGGTTGCTAGTGGGGCCTTGTCCATATGCTCTGCCTCCTCGAGCCGGACCATAATTGTGCAGCATTCATGCCAATCTCCAATATACTTTTCTAGTTTTGTAATTGCATGAATTTTTTTCTGATTAGGAAGCCGGTCTTTCTCCAGCCAGTTGGTGGCATATATCCATTTCTTACAAAGTTTCCTCACTTCATGCCAGTCTTTCTGTTTAGCTTTTTTAATGCCTTTTTTAAGGGAGGCGGATAATTGCATAAAATATTGCTCGCCTAAAATGGAATGGGTTTTATTGGCCAACCCTTCGGCCTTTTTCATTTGTTTAGTATAGGCGTTGAAATGCTTTTGCAGATAAGCTTGTGTTTGATTAGCTTGTTGTAGAATATCTGCCTCTGTGCATCCGATAGTCGCATCCAGTTGTACATTAATTTTATGTAGCCATTGATTAATCAGTTGCATTTCTCTCCATTCTCCTGCTTGTTGAAAGAGTTCTCTGGTAACCTGGGGTAGTTTACCCAACGAACTTTTTCCATAAACCGACTGGAGAAAAGTGAAAATTGCTTTCATTCTTTTCATCTGTACCCGCAGATCATGTAAGTTGGATACAGACCCCACCTGGGCAGTTTCCATCCAGGAATTAAAAAGGGATAAGGTAGTTTGTCGGAAATAGGTATGAAAATTTCCATTCATACCCGACAATATACGAAACTTTTATTAATTAAACCCAATCGATATATCAATTTATTGTTAATTCAGACTATTGCAAGCATTCCAGAAGGAAAGTGGCGAGTTTGGGAATACAAAAAGCTGACTTGTACAGTCAGCTTTTTGTAGAAATATGCAAAAACAGTTTAGAAAAACAGGTTACTCAACACATTGCCCGCTCCGCTTCCGCTTGGCTTCATATTCAAGAATTTACTAAAATTTCCGGCACCCATAATCCCTTTCATTTTTCCGAAAAGGCCTTGTTGCATAGGGGTAAATTTACTAAGGTAGGCGGTAGGGTCGCTGCCAGCTAATCCCATAATGCCTTGCTTTTGTTTCAAAAAACCACCCACTGCGTCTGTTAAAGCACCTTTTTGTGCAGCGGGAAGGGAGAGTTGACTGGTAAGTTTATCTACCACACTATTGGTAGTACCGGTAATGTCACCCAATTTAGGGGGTGCAATAAAACTACCCACGGCAGAGGTGGCCGCTTTGGTTACATCGGCAGTTTTTGGGAGGCTAATTTGGGCATTGGTTTGATTCAACACTAAGCTGGTAATGGCCAGCAGTAAAACTTTTTTCATGAATGAGCAATTTTTAGGTGAGCAATTTAGTAAATTTTTATTTACGAACATCGTTAAGCAAACAGGTACCATAACAAAAAAGGTACTCAACTGAGCACCTTTTTTGAAAAAGAATATTGGATATAAATGTTCGGTATTACATGGCTTTCGAACGTTGTGGCATATAGATTTCGCGGGCAACATGATTGGGTAAGGCAGGGGAATATATTTTGTCAGCAATTTTTTCTGCTGGAACTGATGCCGAAGGTTTTTTGCCTGCTAAGCTCATGCAAATTAGGGATAGGGCCGGAAAAAACACGGCAAACGTCATCCAAAACGATTCGCTTCTGTTTTTGTCGGCTGCGATGCCTTTTATGATGATGCACATGGCAATTCTGGCTGCGATGGCAGCGCCACCAATATAGAGACAATTGGAAATAAGGTCTTCAACTAACAAATAATTCAGTCCGAATGCTACCGAAGAAAAAAGGGTAGGTACCAGAAAACAGAAGATGCCCACCATCAGATGTCCTTCATCAATCCTTTGTAAAAAGGAGGTAGGTTCCGACTGGATGGTTTTTTGCTGATAATTGTTGGCTGTTGGGCGAGCATTTGCATAGGCATATCTGCCGCCTGCTGATTGGTTGGGTAAATACGTGGTTGACATAGTTGGGGTTTTTATAGGATTGAAAATTTTTGTGTGTTGTTGTTGTCTTTTGTAAGGCAAAGTTGCATTGAATATTACTTTTGACCTTTAGGGTGTTTTCACTTTTTGTTGTAATTATCTATTGATAAAAAAGAAAGTACATCATTTTTACACGTAGTAAAAGCCCCACACAAGAGGTGGATTTGGCTCTGTAGAGGGCTTTTACTGATTCGGTTGGTTTGGTTTTTCATGTTATTATTGTTAAGTCTGCTTGACTCTATTTCTTTTGTTGATGATGTAAAATTACCTGCATACTATAGGGTAAACAACGGGTAAAACACCTAATATTCCGGGGGGAAAACCCTGAACTTATTTGTAGTAGAATACTTACAGTTGTAGTGACTTATTGTTAATGAATTAAAAGTAACCATGCTGGCATTGATTCTTAGGATATGTGACGGAGTAAGATTGGAATAATTATTCATGATGGTTGATTAGTATTTCTTGTTTGTTTTAAAATTCTCTCACCAGTTTGATATAATAATGTTCTGGATTTACTTCTTGAATTTGTTGGGTGTCTTGTATGTGCAACCAGCTGATTGCGTGGTGATCTTTAAATCCCCAGGCTCCACCGGCTTTAAAGGTGGCGCCTAGAATGCTGTCTTGCAGCATAGCTAGTAATTCGTCAAACGAAGGAATTCTCCATCCGCGAATCATTTCGCCTTGTATGCTTACGCAATAATGTGCAGCCATTCTTTCAGCATACGACATATTTTTGCCTTGTAAAATGGATAATGGATATTGATTGATTGGCAGGTTGGGTTGATCTGTGAGTGTTGCTACAGGAATCCGGTTAATAACATCATTCCACTGTACGAGTGTAATCTGATGGGAAATATTGGTTAATAAACCATTTATCCCGCTTTCATTAATTTGAAAAACGATACCTCCCATCAAACGCTCGCCAGGATAATGAATAATTGTTTGCCAAGAAGCCCCATTGAATCTTTGATAGGCTTGCTCACTGGTATTGAATAAGATAGTTCCGGTAGCCGCATTGTTAATATAGGCTATCTGCTGAGTGCTCATTCTGGAAGGTTTATAAAACTGTTTGGGGGCAGTAGGATTTACCGGAACAGATATGCGACCAATACATTCTTTTTTAGCATTCCTACCCAGCATTGCTTTTGGGCTTTTGTTAGCCGACAAAATACGCTCCTGAATCTTATTCAATAAACCAATAGGGGAAGCACTGATACCAATTTCAGTTGATGGATACAAAGCTGTTTTCATAATCTTTTACCGGGTTACTTGTTGAAAATATTTTGTTGGTACCCCAAAGCTATCAGCATAAATAGGGGTGTACAATAGGGAAAACCCCCAAATTGGTGTAGGGAAACTCACCGAAAAACCATAGGGAGAAATCCTTTTATCATTGTGTAGGTTGCTAGCAGTATCTGTAAATTGATGTGATGGGTAATGTATGGGAAACGGTAAATCATGGCATTGCAGGTTGCGTGATACGGAATCCTTACTCGATTCAAGTTTCCGTTTACCGCTTTGAGAAATGGCCGAGTTTTT
>CAMBUH010000207.1 GCA_945870985.1 Chitinophaga pinensis | reverse complement strand
AGCTGCCACTTTTCTTTCAGCGAATGTGGTATACAGGGCAATGCCTAAACTAGCAAATACAATAATAGCAATCAGAACCAGTTTTTCTATCAGCAATAAAATATCAATTTGCAATACAGTCATCATACAATTATATTAATCTTTCCCTGTTGTAAAATCATTGCCAGTAGAAGGTCCTGCGATTTGACTCAGTTGAATTTCCGGCCGGTTCACTTCACTAACTGAATGTATATCCATCAACAATTTGGGTTTACGCCCTCCATGCACAGCCGAGAAAGTTTCTGTAGGAATGGTGGTACCCACTTTTCCTTCGTAATGGCCCTGAGAAATAACCGAGTGGCGGCTAATTTTACGGGGACCCTCAATTACCCAGTCGCTGGATTTTTTCTTTTCGAAGCGACAAGTATTACAAATCCATGCAGTGCTGCCGTCTGCTAAACTTTCTACCTCACCCCATTCGTCTTTGCGGGCAGTTACCCGAAACACTTCTTCTCCACGATTCCATAAGGTAACTTTACCGCAGCAATCGGGGCATTCGCGATGGGCATTTTCTGGCTTCAGAAACCAAACCCGGTTTTTAAATCGGAAGGTTTTATCGGTAAGGGCACCTACCGGACAAACATCAATCACATTACCTATAAAATTATTTTCCAAGCTTTTTTCAATCAGGGTAGCAATTTCTGCATGGTCGCCTCTGTCGAGGATACCGTGTTCTCTTTTATCAGTAAGTTGATCGGCAGTATATACACAGCGGTAACAAAGAATACAGCGGGTCATGTGCAGTTGGATGTAGGGCCCCAAATCGTGCTGCTTAAATGTACGGCGTTGAAATTCGTAGCGGGTGCCTTCTTTTCCATGTTCGTAGCTAAGATCTTGCAAGTGACATTCGCCTGCCTGATCACAGATTGGGCAATCCAGCGGGTGATTGATTAATAAAAACTCTACTACGCCAGCTCTGGCATCGGTTACGCGGGGGCTGGTAATATTTTTCACTTCCATTCCATCCATCACGTTGGTTCGGCAGGAGGCTACCAGTTTGGGCATGGGTCGGGGATCTTTTTCAGACCCTTTGCTTACTTCTACTAAACAGGTTCTGCATTTACCACCACTGCCCTCTAATTTGCTGTAATAGCACATGGCTGGTGGAGCCACATCTCCTCCTACTTTTCGGGCAGCCTGCAAAATGCTGGTTCCCGCCGGTACCTGAACCGTTATATTGTCGATGGTAACTGTGAGTAAGGGTTGTTCCGACATGGTATATGGTTTCTGCTATCCTAAATAATGCTAATTAATCAATTTTATCCGGCCACCGGCACATGAATCGGATCGGCATAATGCGCCAATCCATAATTTCTTCTCTTTGCTTCCTGCGGCTCCCGCACATGCCATTCAAACTCATCTCTAAAATGCCGAATCGCAGCAGCTACAGGCCATGCAGCGGCATCTCCGAGTGGACAAATGGTATTTCCCTCAATGCGGCGCTGAATATCCCAGAGCAAATCGATATCGCTTTCCTTTCCTTCCCCATTTTCAAGGCGCCATAATATTTTTTCCATCCAACCGGTTCCTTCACGGCAAGGAGAACATTGTCCGCAACTTTCGTGGCGATAGAAACGGGCAAGGGTATAGGTGTTTTTTACTATGCACTGGTCTTCATCCAACACAATAAATCCTCCCGAACCCATCATAGAGCCAGATACAAAACCACCATCGCTTAAACTTTCATAGTTCATATAGCGGGTTTCCCCTTTGGCTGTTTTCAACAAAAGATTGGCGGGAAGAATGGGAACCGAAGATCCACCGGGGATGCAAGCTTTCAGGCGTTTGCCATTGGCAATACCCCCACAGTACTCATCGCTGTAAATAAATTCTTCCACCGAAATGGTCATGTCTATTTCATAAACACCCGGCGTATTAATATTGCCGCAGGCTGAAATCAGTTTTGTACCCGTTGATTTACCTACGCCAATTTTTGCATACTCCTCACCTCCCATAATAATGATGGGAACTACCGCTGCAAGGGTTTCTACATTGTTTACCACAGTAGGGCGCATCCATACTCCCTGAATAGCGGGGAAGGGAGGTTTGATGCGGGGGTTACCTCGTTTTCCCTCTAATGATTCAATCAGGGCAGTTTCTTCTCCACAGATATAGGCGCCTGCCCCACGGTGCACATAAATTTCACAATCAAAACCTGAGCCCAAAATATTATTCCCCAGCATGCCATTTGCCTTGGCTTCGGCAATAGCCGTTTCTAATATCGTTGCTATCCAGGCATATTCACCCCGGATATAGATGTAAGTAGCATGACTACCGAGCGCATAGGAAGACACAATCAATCCTTCTAACAGCAGATGCGGAAGAAATTCCATTAGGTAGCGGTCTTTGAAGGTTCCTGGCTCACTCTCATCGGCATTACAAACCAGGTGACGAGGAACGCCTTCAGGTTTGGCAATAAAACTCCATTTCATTCCAGCAGGAAACCCAGCACCGCCTCTACCACGCAGTCCGCTTTTTTTCACTTCTTCCACAATGGTTTCCGGACTCATTTCTTTGAGTGCTTTCTCTACACTCCGGTAGCCCCCTTCGCGTCGATAGGCTTCGAAATGGCGGATTCCCTCCACATGCGCTTTTTCGAGTAATAATTTCATGCCCATAATCTTCTATTTCAAGCCGGAGATTTTTCTCCGGGGGTTGGTTGATTAGTTTAGTTCAGCCGCTGTTTTTCTGCATTCAGCTATAATAGCGTCTACCTTTTCTTTGGTAAGGTGTTCGCGATAATATTTTCCAAGCTGCATCATAGGTGCATATCCACAGGCACCCAGGCACTCGACTGTTTTTAGTGTGAATAGTCCGTCTGCCGTAGTTTCCCCGGCACGGATACCCAGGGTCTGGGTGATGTATTGGATAATATCATCACAACCGCGCAACATGCAGGGGCCGGTTTGACAAACTTCAAATACATATTTCCCCACGGGTTTCAAATGATACATGCTGTAGAAAGTAGCTACTTCATATACCTCTATCGGTTCTATTTGTAACAGGGAAGCTACATAGTCCATGGTTTCTGTACTTAGCCATCCACCAAAAGTATCCTGTGCCATGTGCAAAACGGGCAGCAAGGCACTTTTCTGTTTTCCATCGGGATAATGTGCAACGATTTCCTGCACTTTAGCCAAATCGTTTTCTGAAAATTTTATCATATCGTACTCCCTTGTGGGTATTGATTGTTCATTCAATATTTTATGCGTCCATTTCTCCAGCAATCAGGTTGAGGCTACTCATAGTAACTACTGCATCACTCAGCATGCCCCCTTTCACCAGTTCTGGATAGGCCTGGTAATAAATAAAGCAAGGCCGGCGGAAATGCAAGCGGAAGGGGGTTCTACCTCCATCACTAATCAAATAATATCCCACTTCCCCATTTCCACCTTCAACAGAATGATATACTTCGCCTTTAGGCATTTCAACCTCTCCCATGATGATTTTAAAATGCCAGATTAGGGCTTCCATCTTGGTATATACATCTTCTTTTTTGGGAAGGTAGTATTCAGGAACATTGGCATGATATACTTCAGCCTCTTCGCCTTTAAATGCCTGTATTTTCTGATATGCCTGTTGAATGATGGAAAGGCTTTGCCACATTTCTTCGTTGCGAACGAGGAAGCGGTCGTAATTATCGCCTGTTTTTCCTACCGGAATGATAAAATCAAAATCTTGGTAACTGCTGTACGGATTGTGCACCCGTACATCATAATCTACGCCGGTTGCCCGAAGGTTCGGACCAGTAAATCCATAATTCAATGCTCTTTCGGCACTGATGGCACCGCCCCCGATGGTACGCTCCATAAAGATGCGGTTGCGGGCAAACAGGTTTTCGAATTCTTTTAATACAGCAGGATACTCCTTTAAAAACTTTTCTAATTTGGTAAAGGCAGTGTTAGAGAAATTTCTTTCAAAACCACCGATGCGTCCGATATTGGTAGTAAGTCTTGAGCCGCAAACCTCTTCATAAATTTCATAAATTAACTCGCGGTATTGCATCACGTATAAGAAC
>CAMBUH010000206.1 GCA_945870985.1 Chitinophaga pinensis | reverse complement strand
TGGCAAATCATCCAACTGCTCAGAGGGTGAAGCCGGTGGCATATCGTTATAATTCGAACTATCTCCGGCAGCAGCAGATGGATTCATTTTTACGGTTTCCATTTTCCAGGCATCCAGATTGGTGATATAACCCTCTCTTCCATCTCGGCTCCAATGGGAACCCTTAATATTAAAAAATACTTTCACCTCATCTCCCAAATTAAATCGATCGGGAAGGGCAGTTTTATCCTGCACACATTGAAATTTGATAAAATTGGTAATGGTTCTACCATTAATATCCTCTGATTTTTCAATTACAAACTCACGGGTTTTGAAAGTTTCTGAACGCTGCATTACTTCCATTTTGGCAGTCAGTTTTCCAATTAATTCGTACGACATATACTTTTATTTAATCTGCAAAAATACGAATAATTTATGGGATGAATTGTGCAAAAAAAAATCTTCCGTTCATTCGAAAAAATTATATTTTGCAAGTCCAATCTCCTATGAGCAAACGTATATATCTATATACTATCCCCGTACTGTGTTTGTATGCTTGCCAGGCGGTTCAACCCTTGCGTATTCAGCATACCTATTATCCGCTATATCAGCAGTTGCCCACCGATTCGGCCCTCACGAATTTATTGAATATTTATCGCCAAAAATTGAAGGATACCCTCAGTACTGTGGTGGCGTTTTCTTATCAAAACTGGTTCAATAAGCCCCCCGAATATGCTCTCGGAAATTTATTGGCCGACGCAATAGTGAATAGCTCCCCAACATCCGAAACCTTTTCTGCTGAAGTAGCTTTTGTGCACGAGAAAAAAATCCGCGGCTATTGGCCCAAGGGAAATATCCGATTAGAACAGTTTTTTCGATTGTTGCCGGCAGATGAGTTTTGGTGGATGTACGAAGTACGTGGAATAGAATTACTGCCGATAATCGAAAAGCTTGCCACCAAAAGCGGATGGGCGGTTTCGAGAGGCACACGTATTACAATCAGTCAGGGTAAATTGGTATCTATCACCATACAGGGTAAACCGCTGGAGTTGGAAAGGGTCTATCGAATTGCAGTATTAGAAGATAATCCCCAGGCAGGAATATTTGCATCAGAAGTAAGTGAGGATAGTTGGATGAGCACGCTGTTGGTGCGCGATGCAATGGTGCAATATTGTCGCCAAATTACCCGGTTAGGAAAACCCCTCTCTATCCACACCGATAAACGTTTGTATGCATTGGATTAACCGCCGGGATTTTATCCGTAAAACTGCTTTAGTGGGATTGGGGGCTGCATCCTTTGGGGGCGCGTCTGTTTTGGCAAGGCCTGCAGTGGAGCGGCGCTTGGTTTTGTTACATACCAATGATATGCATGGCCGGCTGGATGCTTTTCCTATGGATGGAGGCAAATATCAGGGTATGGGAGGTTTAGAAGCCCGTGCTTCAGTTATACAGCAAATTCGAAACGAGGGGCATCCGGTATTGTTGGTAGATGCAGGGGATTTTTTTCAAGGAACGCCATATTTTAATTTTTTTAAAGGCGCCCCTGAAATAGCGGCGATGACGCATATGGGATATGATGCGGCTACCCCAGGCAGCAGCGACTTTAGTGCAGGTATGGAAAATTTGGCAACCCAATGGAAATTGGCTGGATTTCCATTGTTGGCCTGTAACTATGGAGTTGCGGAAACACCGCTGGAAAATATTTTATTACCCTACCATATTATTGTTAGAGAAAATATAACCATTGGTGTGATAGGGGTGGGGATTGATTTAAAGGGCCGGGTGCCGGAAGGTTTGATAAAAGGTATCGAATACCGCGATCCGATCAAATGTGTAAATGAAACTACCAACCTATTGAAGAAAAAGGGTTGTGATTTGGTAGTATGCCTTTCTCATTTGGGTGATTATTACAGTGATGGCAAAATCAGTGATACAATTTTAGCGCGGGAGAACATAGGAGTAGATATCATCATAGGTGCACATACCCATCGTTTTTTTCAGCAACCCCGACGGTATGTTAATAAAGGAAATGGGGATACCTTGGTAAGTCAAATGGGGTGGGGAGGGGTTCAGATGGGTAGAATTGACTATTTTTTTCCTAAATCTGGGACTAATAAAACGTTGAAAGCTAATAGGGTAGATGTAGATAAAAAAAACGCAGAATAAAAAATTTTTTTTTCAACATAAAACCTACATATTCGCACTCCCAAGAAACTTTTTTAGTTATCCACAATGACTAAAAATTCACTAACTTGAAGGTTCTCGAAAAAATTCAATAACTCAATATAAATTTCTTCAATATCGTATGACAAAGAACGCTGAAACAATCTGGGTAAATTGCTTAAGTATTATTAAGGACATTGTGGAATGGCAACATTTTAAAACTTGGTTTGAGCCAATTAAGCCATTAGAGATTAAGGATAATGTATTATTGATTCAGGTTCCTTCTCAGTTTTTTTTCGAATACCTCGAAGAGCATTATGTAAACCTGCTTGCTAAAACTTTGAAGCGTGAGTTGGGCAAAGAGGCGCGTTTAGAATATCGTATCTTAGTAGATAGTGGTAATGGCAATAGCCGTTCGGGTTCTATGGATGTTCCGGCCAGCCACATGAAAACCTACAATAATAATGAGATGAATTTTCCACTGGTGATTGACAATCCGGTGAAGAATCCCTTTGTTATTCCGGGATTGAAGAAAATGCAGATAGATCCACAGTTGAACCCCATTTATACCTTCGATGCCTTTGTAGAGGGCGATTGTAACCGGGTTGCTCGCCGAGCCGGTAAAACCGTTGCTGAAAAGCCCGGAAACAACTCGTTTAATCCCTTGGTTATATATGGTGGGGTAGGTTTGGGAAAAACTCACCTAGCTCAGGCCATCGGCAATGAAGTGAAGCGCCAGCACCCCAGTAAAGTAGTATTGTATGTTAGCAGTGAAAAGTTCATCAATCAGTTTCAAGATCATAGTCGCAACAATGCCATAAACGACTTTATACATTTTTATCAGTTAATAGATGTTTTGATTATAGATGATGTGCAATTTTTTAACAGGGCCGAAAGAAGTCAGGATGCCTTTTTTGCCATATTCAATCATCTGCACCAGAGTGGCAAACAGTTGGTATTAACTTCCGACAAGGCTCCCAAAGATTTGGATGGCATGCAGGAGCGTTTATTAAGTCGTTTCCGTTGGGGCTTAAGTGCCGACTTGCAAATTCCTGATTATGAAGTGCGCATAGAAATTCTAGAAAAAAAGATGAAGAACGACGGCCTAGAAATGCCGCGTGATGTGGTAAAATATGTGGCATATAATATCAATACCAATGTGCGTGAGCTAGAAGGGGCATTAATATCTTTATTAGCGCAGTCTAGCCTTAATAAAAAAGAAATTGATGTTGAGCTTGCAAAAAAGGTATTACGCAATTTTGTAAAGACCAGCAGTAAGGAAATTACTATAGACGCGATACAAAAAATGGTATGTGAGTACTTTGATGTATCGTACGACAAGCTCTTGCACAAAACCCGCAAGCGGGAGATTGTTCAGGCTCGTCAGATTACGATGTATCTGGCAAAAGCGTTTACCAAAAATTCATTGAAGAATATTGGCGAACATTTTGGAGGCAGAGATCATACCACGGTTATCCATTCTTGTCAAACTGTAAAGGATTTGATGGACACCGATTCTTTTTTCCGGGAAAATGTAATGGAATTAACACAAAAAGTTCAGTTGGCTGCCATGTAAGGGGTTTGGGAAGAAGTTCTCATTCACTTACAGTTATTTTTGGCAAATCACTGAAGGAAAACTATTTTTGCAACCCCACAAGGGCTAGGTGAGGTGGGTGAGCGGCTAAAACCAGTAGTTTGCTAAACTGCCGTACGGGTTAAACTGTACCGAGGGTTCGAATCCCTCCCTCACCGCGAAAGGGGCAACAGCCCATCGGGAAGTAGCGCAGGCCGGTAGCGCACCTGGTTTGGGACCAGGGGGTCGCAGGTTCGAATCCTGTCTTCCCGACGAAAGAGCATCAAGTTTTTGGTGCTCTTTTTTTATGCTCAAAACCAATGCTGATAAGGGTTTTGGCTTATTGAGTTTCCTTAATATGTGTCCTTTTCAAGAAATC
>CAMBUH010000205.1 GCA_945870985.1 Chitinophaga pinensis | reverse complement strand
AATTATTACAAAAAGTCATTTTTTTGTGTGAAGGGATAAATGGTAAACAGTCCATTTTTATCGGTGAAAGCTGAGAATTTCCGCTTTGGGCAAGGGATTGAGGGGGCAGCATTATAAATTAATTAATAATTCTTAGGATAAATCCCTGTTTAATTTGGTTCATTCAATAAAATCCCTAATTTGTATCTCCTTTTAATTTTTCTGACAAAGAGTTTGTGGAATTCAAACTTTTTTTCAGTAGAATTGTGGGACTTTAATCATAATAAATTCTTTAAAAAACAAAAACAACTGAATCATGGCTGAAACAAAACCAACTGCTGGTGCTGCAAAAAGTTCAACAGCTGCGCAACCAAAGAGAAGCAGTAATGCAATTTCATGGATCGCTCCCCTTGCGTGTATCATTGGTGGATACATTATCTGGAGATTTGTGCTGGGTGCGGATTCCAATTTTACCCAACCGGATCCGAGTGGTGGATTCTGGCCACAACACAAAGGCCCTAAAGCCGGCTTGAGCAAAATGTATGAGGGTGGTATCATTGTGCCAATTCTGATTGGTTGTTTTTTAACTGTACTGATTTTCTGTATCGAGCGTTTTCTTACTATTTCTCGTGCTGCCGGTACTGGTAATGTAGGAGAGTTTGTGCGTACTATTCAGTTTCACCTGGCTAACAAAGATGTTGACAAAGCCATAGCTGCCTGCGATAAGCAAAAAGGTTCTGTGGGTAATGTAATGAAAGCCGGTTTGAAAAAGTATAAGGAAATGATCACCAATACTGAATTGGTAACCGAGCAAAAAGTGATGAATATTCAGAAAGAAGTGGAAGAAGCTACTTCATTAGAACTGCCTATGCTAGAAAAGAATCTGGTTTTCCTTTCTACCATTGCCTCAGTAGCTACCCTGTTGGGTCTGTTGGGTACGGTATTGGGAATGATCAAATCCTTCTCTGCCTTAGGAGATGAAGGTGGTGGAGATGCTGCCCGTGAACTGTCGAAAGGTATTTCTGAGGCCCTGTTTAATACAGCACTCGGTATCGGTACCTCTGCGGTAGCCATCATCATGTATAACTTATTTACTACCCGTATCGATGGTATCACCTATGGTATTGATGAATCTGGTTTTACCCTTACCCAAAGTTTTGCTGCTAATTATAAATAATTAGGGCATTTTTTGTGGAAATGGAATCAAATTGAATCTTTAACATAGGGAAACCAAAAATTAATAACAATGGGCAGAGCCAAATTACCTCGTAAGAGCACCAACATCGACATGACGGCGATGTGTGATGTGGCCTTTCTGTTGTTGTCGTTCTTCATCTTAACAACTAAATTCAAGCCCTCCGAAGCCATCGCGGTAACCATCCCGAAATCGGTAGCGGCAAAAGTGGCCCCGGCCAAGGATATTGTTCAGGTGATTATTGACAAAGACGGAAAGGTGTTTCTGGAAATGGACGACGAGACCGTTAAGGAAACCATCGCCAATACGTTGAATAACACCAAGGGGATGAATTTGAATGTAGCTGCATTTAAAAAATCGCCTTTCTTTGGTGCTCCTTTCAGCGCACTGGCAGCATTTGTATCTCTTCCAGAAGATCAGCGTAAAGGGAATAACTTACCCGGTATACCGGTAAAAGACACTTCCAACAATGAACTCGTAACCTGGATGGCATTGGTAAGAGATGCCTATCAGGGAAAGAAACCCAATTTGTTGCTGAAAGGCGACAATATGGCCAAATACCCCGCTTTTAAAAGTGTGGTAGACGCGTTCAAGAAAAACGATTTTCTAAAATTTCAGATGGTTACCAACCCCGAACCCGTACCAACCGGAACGGATTTGTGGAAGAAAGCACAGTCTGGAGAGAAGAGAGAAGAATAAAGACAACCTAATTATCAACGAAAACTAAATTCTACCGACATGGCAGAAATGGATACCTCGAGTGGCGGTGGTCATAAAAAAGGCCCGGGCGTTAAGAAAGGGAAAAAGCTTTCAACCCGTGTAGACCTTACGCCCATGGTGGATTTGGGATTCCTGCTCATCACGTTCTTCATTTTTACAACAACGATGAGCCAGGCAACCGCCCTGAAGTTGATTTTGCCCAAAGACGCGGATAAACCCGAAGATCAGAATAAGGCAAAACAATCAGGCGTTATCACCATCCTACTTGGAAGAGATAATAACGTTTTTTACTACGAAGGGGAACTGGCTATAGACGCATCGAATTTTAAAACATCTACCTTTAAAGATATTCGCGAAGTCTTAATCAATAAGAAGGCCAATGTAAAGGATCTGAAAGATTTTGTAGTTATCCTGAAACCTTCTGAAGAATGTACTTATCGAAATGTGGTGGATATTTTAGATGAGATGGCAATCAATGTGTGCACACGCTATGCATTGGTAGACATTACCCCCATCGAAACGCAATTAGTGAAAAAAACCGAAGAGATAGCCGGAACTCCTACAGGACAATAACCGACTACTTTTCTTAAAGAACCTAACATGGATATTAATAAACTGCAAACCGCCGACATTCTCGACATCATCTTCGATGGCCGGAACAAGGAGTATGGAGCCTATGATTTGCGCAAAACATACAACAAGCGGCTCAGAAATGCGTTGTTCGCGACCATTGGAATTTGTGTCTTGTTGTTGGTGCTGTCTATCATTGCCAATTCTGCTGGTAAGGAAAAACAGGAGGTGATGGTGCAGGATATGAGCCTCGAGAACATGAAAAACGAGGAAAAAAAGCCTGAACCTCCACCCCCGCCGCCGCCACCAAAGCAAGAGCCTCCTAAAGTGGAAATCACCAAATTTACCCCTCCCAAAATTGTGAAGGATGAAGAAGTGAAACCCGACGAGGAAATTAAGGAAGTAGAGAAACTCGAAGACACCAAGATTGGTACATTTAATCAAGAGGGTGCTAAAGACGAAGGCCTCGTAGCACCACCCGTTGAAAAAAGTACCGGTGTGGTAGAAGCACCTAAAGTAGAAGAAGACTACGATAAAGTATTTACCGTAGTGCAAATTCCTGCCGAATTCCCTGGTGGTATTCCCGCGTGGAGTCGCTACCTCGAAAGAAACTTGAATAGAGACATTCCGGTGGAAAACGGGGCACCTCCAGGACGTTACACGGTTGTGGTAGCCTTTACCGTATCTAAAACTGGTGCCATCAGTGATGTTGCTGCTGAAAATGATCCCGGCTATGGAACCAAGGCTGAAGCGATTCGCGTAATTACCAAAGGACCGTCTTGGAAACCAGCCGTTCAAAATGGTAGAAACGTAATCTATCGCCACAAACAACCCGTTACTTTTGCTGTTTCGGAAGAATAATACTTGAACTGCATTGAATAAAAAAAACTTCTTGCCCCGGCAGGAAGTTTTTTTTTGCCCCTATGCAGTTCAGAAAAAAAATATTGCGTGAACTGTGTATGGAAATGTAGCACCCTTGCATCTTATTAGTGTACGCTAATCTACTGAAAGCTGCTGCAGCATTGCTTTTCAGCCGATAGACGGCGATTGAATATTTTTTCATCCCTAACCGCTATTGTATGTCTGAAATGCCAACCTCTGCCTCTGGCAGCAATAAATCTGCTGTGCCTACAACCCGCACCTCTCCTCCCCGGGTTGATCTTACTCCCATGGTAGCTCTGTTTTTTTTGTTACTCTCTTTTTTTATTTTCACTACAACCATGGCGCAGCCACTTGCAAAAACTTTGGTGGTTCCTGCTAAGAATACTCCTAATACGCCACCTCCCAAAGTGCCTGATACCCGAGCCCTTACCCTACTGCCTACCGGGGATAATCGCGTGGCGTATTATGAAGGAATATTTACTAAGGGAGTTACTCAGGTAAGTTCAGTGGATATCATTCAGCTGCGCGCATTGCTTATGCAAAAGCAGCAACAATTGATGGCAAAAGGGGGCATCATTGCCATCATTCAGCCCGATTCATCCTGTTCGTATGGACTGCTGGTAAACTTGTTGGATGAACTTACCATCGCGGGATGCCATAAATATGTAGTAAACGATACCGACTACTAATGGATGTTTAATTAAGTTTTTTTCACCTTTAAAACCTATGTTATGCAAACGCAAAAGAATTTTCAAGAAGACTGGCTCGATGTGCTTTTTCAGCACCGGAATAAATTA
>CAMBUH010000204.1 GCA_945870985.1 Chitinophaga pinensis | reverse complement strand
CGCGATTACGAACAACTGAAACCATATATTGAATTAATAAAACAAGGTAAAGTGAATGTGCTTTGGAAAGGCAAGCCCCTTTATTTTGCTAAAACCAGTGGCACCACCAGCGGGGTCAAATATATTCCCATCTCTAAAGATTCCATTTCCAACCATATCCAGGGCGCCAGAAATGCCATACTCTGCTATATTGCCGAAACGGGTAAATCTGCTTTTACCTCCGGGAAAATGATTTTCTTAAGCGGCTCACCCGAACTCGAAAGGGTGGGGGGCATCCCAACCGGTCGACTTAGTGGTATTGTAAACCACCACGTACCCGCCTACCTGCGCTCGAACCAGTTACCTGCTTATGATACCAATTGCATAGAAGATTGGGAAACCAAACTAGATCAAATAGTTGCCGAAACCATCCACCAACCTATGTCGCTTATCAGCGGAATACCCCCATGGATGCAGATGTATTTCGATCGACTAGAAGCCAAATCGGGTAAGAAAATTGGCGATCTGTTTCCACAATTCAATTTAATGATACAAGGCGGCGTGAACTTCGCACCCTATCAACAAAAATTGTTCAACAGCATTGGGAGACCTATTGATACCATTGAATTATACCCCGCCAGCGAGGGATTCTTTGCCTTTCAGGATAGTCAATCCGCCCCCGGCCTATTACTCAATACCAACAGCGGTATTTTTTACGAGTTCATTCCAGTAAACGAAGTATTCAATCCGCAACCTACCCGACTAACCCTCGATCAGATATCCATCGGCGTGCAATATGCGCTCGTAATCAGCAGCAATGCAGGGTTATGGGGTTATTTGGTGGGCGATACGGTAAAATTTATAAGTATACAACCCTTTCGTTTAGTGGTAACAGGACGAATCAAGCATTTTATTTCCGCATTCGGAGAACATGTGATAGGCGAAGAAGTGGAGAAAGCTATGCAAAAAGCCGTGGAAGTTACTGGTGCTCGAATCACTGAATTCACAGTAGCTCCCCTGATTAATACTTCCGAAGGAAAAAGCTACCACGAATGGATGATTGAATTTGAAAAACAGCCTGCCGATTATACATCATTTATAGAAGTACTCGACCAAGCTATGCGCGAACAAAATGTGTATTATGATGATCTGATAAGAGGAAATATTCTCGATCGTTTACATATTACCCGCATTCAAAAGGATGGTTTTATACAATATATGAAGGCTGCCGGAAAACTGGGGGGACAAAACAAAGTTCCCAGATTAAGCAACGACCGGCAACTGGCAGATGCCCTGCAATCCTATATTTATTCATAATATTCTCAACCGCTTAAAATTTTCGGCGATATTGCTGTAAATTGTCACCTTTGAAAGGTAGAAATGACGAACAAAACTAAAAAACGAATTGCCATATTTGGTTCTACCGGTTCAATCGGTACCCAGGCACTGGATGTAATTGCCGCCAATCCCGAACTTTTTTCGGCGGAAGTGCTTACTGCCATGACGAATGATGCCCTGTTAATTAAACAAGCATTGGCTTTTCAACCAGCGATTGTAGTAATTGGCGACGAGAAAAAATATCCTATAGTTAAGGAAGCCCTTTCCGGCACAGATACTCAAGTTTATTGTGGCGAAAAAGCATTGCAGGAAGTTGCTTCCATGGATGTGTATGATATGATGTTAGGAGCCATTGTTGGTTATGCGGGGTTAAAGCCCACTTTGATGGCCATTGAAGCGGGTAAAGCGATTGCACTGGCTAATAAGGAAACATTAGTGGTTGCAGGGGATATCATTATTCGTAAAGCCATAGAATTTCGGGTTCCAATTATACCGGTAGACAGTGAGCATTCTGCCATCTTTCAATGTTTGGTAGGTGAGGGGCGGAATAAAATTGAGAAAATTATTTTAACAGCGAGCGGGGGTCCTTTTTTAGGTCGCAAGCCTAACTTTTTGATGAATGTAAAGCGGGAACATGCCTTGCAGCATCCGAACTGGAGCATGGGCGCTAAAATTACCATCGACTCGGCCACACTAATGAATAAGGGATTAGAAGTGATTGAAGCTCGCTGGTTGTTTAACCTAAAACCAGAACAGATACAAGTGGTAATTCATCCACAAAGTATTATTCATAGTATGGTGCAATTTGAAGATGGCAGCCTCAAAGCACAAATGGGATTACCGGATATGAAGCTGCCCATTCAATATGCCATGGCTTTTCCGCAGCGCATACCAAACTCATTTCCCAGATATAATTTTAAACAGCCCAATACGCTGCAATTTGATGAGCCGGACTTGAAAACATTCCGCAACTTGGCACTCGCCTTAGAAGCCATGAAGCAGGGTGGCAATATGCCCTGTATCCTAAATGCCGCCAATGAAATTGCCGTGTATGCTTTTTTAAAAAACAGGATTGGATTTTTGGATATGACTGATGTAGTTGAAAAAACAATGCAAAATGTAGCCCATATTGCAGAACCAACCTTAGAGGACTATTTTGAAACTGACGGAGAGGCGCGTACCTTTGCAGCTTCTTTGATTCAAATATAGTAATCGATTTTAATTTTTTCTGAAAGTAAATTTTAAACATGACTTTATTAGCAATTGACTGGGCGAGTGTAGGAGTGAAAGCTGCTCAATTTATTTTATCTTTTTCAATACTCGTAGTGCTGCACGAACTGGGACATTTTTTGCCTGCCAAATGGTTTGGCTGTCGCGTAGAAAAATTTTACCTGTTTTTTGATCCTTGGTTTAGTTTATGGAAAAAGAAAAAAGGGGAAACTGAATATGGTTTGGGATGGATACCTTTTGGCGGGTACGTGAAAATCTCGGGCATGATTGATGAAAGCATGGATACCGAACAAATGAAGCAACCCCCACAGCCCTGGGAGTTTCGCTCCAAGCCGGCCTGGCAGCGGTTAATTATTATGTTGGGTGGGGTGGTAGTAAATGTAATATTGGCAATCGTAATTTTCATAGGTATTACTTGGTACTATGGTGAAGAGCAGTTACCGGTAAAGAATATTCCTTATGGTTTACAAACCGATGCCACAGCAAAAAGTATTGGTATGCAGGATGGGGATAATGTAATTGCTATCGATGGACAGCCTATTGAATACTTTGGTACCCTCGAGTCGGATATTATTTTTAAACAAGCAAAGAACTTGCAAGTACAAAGAGGCGATTCGGTACTTACCCTTTCAATTCCCGAAGGATTTACCAAAAAACTGATGGCAAATCGCCGGGCAAGTTCGATGGTTTCCCCTCGCTTTCCGATTGTGATTGACTCTGTTTCTAAAGATGCTATTTTTACGGTAAACCGACTGCAAAAAGGGGATGCGATTATTGCTTTAAACGGGATACCTACTCCGTATTTTCAAGACCTCAACCCTTTGATAGAAAAGTATAAAGATTCAATTGTGCAATTAACTGTTTTACGGGGCACCGATACTTTGCCGGTTCGGGCTTTAGTTAGCAGTAAGGGATCGATAGGATTTTTTCCCAAACAGCTTTTCACTTACATGAAAACGATTACTACGCGGTATACGCTGCTACAATCTATTCCTATTGGTTTCACGCATACCTGGGAAACCCTCGGTAGATATGTAACCGGTATCAAGCAATTGTTTACTGGCGAGGCGGCTGTTAAGGATTCTTTGGGTAGTGTTATCAGTATTGGAAATACTTTTCCCGGCATTTGGGATTGGGAGCGCTTTTGGACGCTCACTGGCATATTCTCTATTGTGCTCGCCTTTATGAATGTACTTCCGATTCCAGCCTTGGATGGGGGACATGCATTATTTACGCTGTATGAGATGATTACGGGAAAGAAACCCAGTGATAAGTTTATGGAATATGCACAGATTGGCGGTTTTGTATTGCTGATGTCGTTAATGGCATATGCATTGGGGCTGGACGTTTGGAGGATATTCAAGTAGCACTTGTAATAGGTTGTATAACAAGTAGTTAGTCATTTTTCGCCAAAAAACCCTGCAGTTTTCGTATATTTGTAGCTGGCTTCAGCCTACTATGGGGTCGTATTGGTTTCGACAGCATAGGTTACGGTTGGTGTAAGCATGCAGTGCGTTGGATAATTAGCACTTAAATCTGAATACCCGAACCTCAAATGGCAATACTCAGTATGCCATGGCTGCTTAATCAGTGATTAAGTAACCATTTGGGCCGCCGCACAGGTTCGCTTATTTCCATGTGCCGTCGCCGACTCAAATCA
>CAMBUH010000203.1 GCA_945870985.1 Chitinophaga pinensis | reverse complement strand
TATCCCGATACCCATCCATTCGTTTGGTAGTGTTGGTATACGCCTCTCTTAAATCAGTAGTGTCTTTCTTGGTTTTTTCTTTCTTTTCATTAAAATCTTTTTCAACACCTTGCATCAACTTTTCCTGTGCGCTAGAAAACTTTTTGTATTCCTCATACATTTTGTTTTCTTCAGAACCGGTAATATGAGCTTTAATAGCCACTTTGTTTGAAGTGTCGGCTTCAATTCTAAATTGCTGCTTATCGTCTATCAGTAGGTCGAATTGAATTTGATATCCCGCTAAATTGGTAACTACAAAGTAAATGCCTCCGGTGAGTTTAGCCGGACTTAAAAAAACGCCTTCGCTTTTTTCATTTAGTTTGGCTGAATCAAATAAGGCCATCTGGGTACCATAGTAACTGCCCAGGAATACCGTAGTATTTTTCAGAGGAGTTAGCTTGATACTAATATTTTTTCCATTGCCTGATTGGGCTTTTGCGTTTACAGCAACAATAAAAAGGGCGAGAAAGGGGATGATTTTTTTAAGCATATGCCTATCTAAACTTGGTGAGTATTGAATGATTCTACTTAATGTGGATGCAAATTAAGGAAAGATTCAATTCTTTTCTTTTGTATCCTGCATCCTGTTTACCTTTGTAAACGTGAAAAAACAGCGAAAAGCGGTTTTGCTTGAAAATCTTTCTGTTACAGAATATGCCGCAGAAGGAAAGTCGTTGGCAAAACTGAACGGAAAGGTAATATTTATAGAAGGGGCCATTCCGGGCGATATTGTTGATGTATTGTTAAAAAAAAATAAAACGGATTGGGCAGAAGGGGTTGCGGTTCGCTTTCACCAGTATTCTCCTCAACGGCAAACTCCCTTTTGTGCGCATTTTGGGGTATGCGGGGGATGCCAGTGGCAAATGTTACCCTACGCATTGCAGTTGACTTACAAACAACGGCAGGTACTCGATAATTTACAAAGAATTGCCAAGGTTGAATTGCCCGAGCCGGAACCGATTATTGGGGCCGAAAAAACCACCCTTTACCGTAACAAGCTGGAATACACTTTTGGCGATCGGAAATATATTCCCCCAGAAGAGTTTTCCCGCATGAAGGCTTCCGGAGAGCCGTTGGATGCCATGCCGGGTGCGGGAGGATTTCATGCCAGGGGTTTCTTTGATAAAGTAGTGGCTATAGATACCTGCCATTTACAGGATGAGCCTACCAATCTGATACGTAAAGCGGTGCAGGATTTTGCCATTCAGCACCAACTTCCTTTTTATAACCCCCGTTCTCATGCCGGCTGGCTGAGAAATATGCTTATCCGAAATACTACTACCGGAGAATGGATGGTAAATGTGATCATTGGATATCCCTTACCCGACCTGCAGCAGGAGCTCAGTACCCTGTTATTGGCGGATTTCCCCCAAATTACTACCTTATTGATTACGGTAAATGCCAAGCACAATGATAGTTTGCAAGGCCTAGAACCCCAGGTAGTTTTCGGAAAGGGATATATCACCGAACAATTGGAACATTTTAAGTATATCATTAGTAGCCAGTCTTTTTTTCAAACGAATACCTATCAGGCCGAGCAGTTATATCGTTTAATTCGTGAAATGGCAGAACTAAACGGCAGTCAGGTTGTTTATGATTTGTATTGTGGAACCGGCAGCATTGGAATATTTCTTAGCGAAAAATCAGCCAAGATTGTTGGGGTAGAAGTGGTGCCCGAAGCCATTGCCGATGCACAGAGAAATGCGGAACTGAACGGAATTCGGGAGGCTCGATTTTTTGCCGGAGATGTGGTAGCTATTTGTGATGATGCGTTTTTTGAAAGGGAAGGGAAACCCGATGTAGTAATTACCGATCCGCCTCGCGCCGGTATGCACGAAAAATTGGTTCGAAAGCTGCTAGAAATGGAAGCGCCCCTGATTGTATATGTGAGCTGCAATCCGGCAACGCAGGCAAGAGATCTGGCATTGCTCAATGAAAAGTATCGGGTAACCCGCAGCAGGGCAGTGGATATGTTTCCCCATACCCTGCACATTGAGAATGTAGTTCAATTGAAATTAAGAAATACAGGGGCTGCCTGAACAAAAACGAAAGTAGCCTCACACACAAGTATATATGACACAGTTTCGACCCAGTAGATTTGAAATATTACCGGTAATTGTAAAAAATCTACTCATTATTAATGGGCTTTTCTTCATGGCAAAATTCGCCTTTCGGGGGGAGGATGCCATGATAAATATCCAAGACATTTTTGCCCTGCATGCCTGGCAGAGCAGCCTGTTTCGTCCGTGGCAGTTAATTACCCACATGTTTTTGCATGGAGATTTTGGCCATATTTTCGGAAATATGCTTGCCCTATGGATGTTTGGCTCAGTGCTGGAGAATGTATGGGGCTCGAAGCGGTTTCTTACTTTTTACATTGTTTGCGGGTTGGGAGCTGCTTTAATTCATCTTCTTTTTCTGAGCTACGAGTTTTTACCCATGATGCGCGATTATCAATTGCTGAATGATATTCAGCAAACTGGTAAGCCATTATCCATTGCTGATTTGAGTCAATTTGTTGCTAAATATTTACCCGGACCCCCTATCCCACTTAATGAAAATGTATTTACTGAGGTTACCTTTCGGTATCAGGAAACCCTGAATATGGCTACCATTGGCGCGAGTGGAGCAGTTTTTGGCGTATTGGCGGCATTCGTTTACTTATTCCCCAATACCTATATCTATATATATTTCCTTTTTCCGATTAAGGCTAAATGGTTGGGTATTTTATACTTTACCTACGAACTATTTTTTGCCGTGCAAAATAGCGCCGGAGACAATGTGGCCAGATGGGCGCATGTTGGCGGTGCTTTGGTGGGATTGCTGATAGTAATTACCTGGAACCGGGGTAACCGTAAACAATTTTTTTAAGGCCAATTAAATAGGTGAATATGAGAGATAAGGGTTCCCGTTCGGCACGGCAAATTTTATTGGGACAAGATAACAATGCATTGGTACTGCTGTTTGCGGTAAACATGTTGGTATTCCTGTTAATCAACTTTGTAAAGATTGTTTATTTTATCTCCGATACGCCACAGGAAGTATTTTATCGACAAATTCTTCATTGGTTCACACTACCGGCTTCTACCGATACTTTCTGGGGAAGACCTTGGACGCTTTTCAGTTATATGTTCACCCATCATACCATCTGGCACCTGATTAGCAGTATGGCTTGGCTTTGGTGTTTCGGCTTTATTTTGCAAGACTTAGCCGGTAACCAAAAATTGATACCGATTTACTTGTATGGAGGTATTGTTGGGGGACTGGTATTTTTAGTGGCAGGGAATACGATACCCGCTTTGCAAGCGAACTTATCTGTTACTTCTCCTTTATTAGGCGCGGGGGCTTCTGTAATGGCAATCGCTGTAGCAACCACTTCCCTGGCCCCTAATTACCGCTTGTTCCCCATGATTAGCGGCGGCATACCGATTTGGGTAATTACCGTATTATATGTGTTGATTGATATCGGATCTATTGGAGGCACTCAATTATCCATAAGCGGTGGACATCTGTTGGCCGGATTAGTTGGATACTTATATATAAACCAATTAGAGAGAGGAAGAGATTGGGGAGCCTGGATGACGAATCTGGTAAACTGGATAAATGGCTGGTTTAATCCAGAACAAGTGCATACCAAAAAATATCAGGAAACAACATATCCCTCTCATAACACCCCGGCCCCCTTCGAGCGGATCCCTAAAGTAACCCAACAAAAATTGGATGCAATTCTCGACAAAATTAATCAACAAGGGATTGAACAGTTGACGGAAGAAGAGAAAGAGTTTTTAAGAAAAGCCAGTGAATAATCGAAGGTAGTTTGCCCACAAGCTTGTGGGCAATTTGTAACGAAGGCTTTTGTAGTTTATCAATAAAAAACTATCTTACCTATTCTATGCCGGCTCAACTTATTCGCAGAATAACCAAGAGAACGCTGCTCGTGCTAAACGTAGCACTCAACATGGTTTTTTTGTTGTCTATATGGCTAGTAAGTTTTTCTAAGCCGCTTGGTTGGGTTACCGGATTTGTGGGCCTCGCCATTCCTTACCTGATTCTGTTGCAATTGATTTTTTTATTGTTTTGGCTATTTGCTAAGCCCTCCTTAGCCGTATTTTCTTTAATCAGTTTGGTAATTGGCTGGAAGCAAATTTTTTTAGTAGTCGCTTTTCAAACCATCAAACCATTTTCCCCCACAAAAACCGAAT
>CAMBUH010000202.1 GCA_945870985.1 Chitinophaga pinensis | reverse complement strand
AGCTGGAAAAAGCGCATTAGTAAAACGGGCTTTACCAATAAACAATTGATACAACAATTAGAGCAAGCCGGTGCGGTTGCAATATTAACCAGTAACTGGTCGAGCGGATTTGGGGTAGATAAAATTTTCAGTGCCTCCACCAAAAAAGTTCCTACGCTGGATGTTGCGTTGGAGGATTATGGATTGTTATATCGCCTAGCTGAATCTGGCACTACTCCGGTGGTAAGTTTACAATGTACTTCCCGGCACGGAGATCCGATTCCTGTTTACAATACCTTGGCTGAGATGAAAGGGAACGAGAAGAGCGGTGAATATGTTATGTTGTCTGCTCATTTTGATAGTTGGGATGGTGCTACAGGGGCTACTGATAATGGAACAGGTACTTTGATTATGATGGAGGCTATGCGTATTTTAAAGAAAGTGTATCCAAATCCTAAGCGAACCATTTTAGCCGGTCATTGGGGCAGTGAAGAGCAGGGATTGAATGGGTCTAGGGCATTTGTAGAAGATCATCCCGAAGTGGTAGATAATTTGCAGGCATTGTTTAACCAGGATAATGGAACCGGAAGGGTAGTTAATTTGTCGGGACAAGGATTTCAGCAAGCGGGTACTTTTTTAACTCGCTGGTTAGCGGCCGTGCCGGATACTATGAAAAATCGGATTAAGACCAATTTCCCGGGTGCTCCGGGTGGTGGGGGAAGTGATTTTGCTTCATTTGTTGCTGTAGGTGCTCCTGGATTTTCATTGGGTGCACTCAGCTGGTCGTATTTCAATTATACCTGGCATACGAATCGGGATACCTATGATAAGATTGTGTTTGATGATTTGCGCAACAACGCATTATTAGTAGCCATGATGGTATATATGGCTTGTGAGGATCCGGAAAAGCTTCCTCGAGATAAAGCAGTTATTCAGGGGAATGCTACCGACCGAAATGGACAACCAATAAGAAACTGGCCACAACAAGTGAAAGCAATTCGGTTGGGACCGATTGATTAATAGAATTATTTTTTCGAACTTGGTTTTTCGGGGTATAATTTTTTCAGCGCTTCCCAGGCAGTTTGTTGTTCTGCTTGTAGGGAATCGAATGAGCCTACATGCTGTTGCGAAAACTTTTTTGATTCGCTGATACGGTCTTTAGTAACGGGGTGAGACCGCAAGAACGACCAGTTTCCATTGTCTGAATAGGCTGCCTGCAGGGCTTCCATCAATTGCGTCATCCCGGCAGGATTTACTTTGTTTTGAATCATGATTTCTTGTCCCTTCCAGTCAGCTTCTGCTTCCAGCTTTCTGGAATAGCCTAATTCGCGCAAGAGTTCAGCGTTGCCAATTAAGGTGCTTCCTAGTCCATTGAAATCGCTGGTGAGTATGGATAACAAATAAGAGGAAGTAATATTGGTAAGCATCATTTGCAAACTATGGCGCTGGTTAACATGGGTTGCTTCATGCCCCAGTAATGCGAATAGTTCGTCGGGATGCTTCATGGTGCAAATGATGCCTGAATAAATAACAATATGCCCACCCGGCATAGCAAAAGCATTCACGGTAGTATCATTCACCACGGAAACTTGAATCGGATATTGGGTACTCATAGAATAATGTTCCGTTATTTTTTTCACCAGTTCGGTAGCGGAACTATCTATTTCTTTATCACTCAGTATGGATTCGTAAAATTGATTTCCCCATTTGATTTCTTCTTGAACAGGAATAAATTTGACTAACAAAGGCGGAACCGTTTTATATCCGATAAACAACAATGCAGCAGCAGCAATTAGAAAGGCAAATAATAGGGCTATGCCATTTTTTTTATAGAGTTTTTGAAACCAGCTGGTTTGTTCTGATGAAATTTTCGACAGTAACTGTAAATACAGGGGATGTTGAACGGGTACGACCAGATAGGATGCGAAGGAGGGTTGTAAGTATACAAAAGCTTGTTCTTCCAACTTTACATATCTGCATTGGCTATAGGGGAAATAGATTTCTTTGGGATTTTCGGATTCCAGATCAACAATGGATAGTGCATCTCCATAGAGTGAAACCTCTACATTATGAGGTGTGGCAGCGGAACCGTTATAATAGGCACAAGCAATACGAGTAGTCGCATCTATTGTCATAAAGGGTTAAATTATAAATCCAAAGTCTAACATATCGGCCATATCATCACCTGTAGCATCTGTAAATTCTTCTTGTTGTTGTTCTATTTCATCTAATGAGATATCGCCAGCTATGGCAATATTATTGGCTACAAATGTAAGTGACCGGGTAATCGCCCAGGGGAGACCGAGCCCCAAAGTAAACAGCACTATGAAAAAGTTACCGATCAGCAAACTGAAAAATCCTCCGGCAGTTGCTGAAGCGGTAAAGGAAACAAGTTGATCGTTCCGATGCATACGAGTATTGTTGATAAAGAACCGAAAAATATCGCGCTGCCACCAGAAAATATAAATACCTAAAGTGAAGATCGACAGGAAATATCCAGCAAGGTTCATAACAAAGAAGTCACCACCTTTACCTGAGTAGCTAAATCGGGCATCTCCCATGCGTACGTTTTCGATGATATAGGTTCTCAGTTTCATATAAAACCAGGGACCATAGATGCCGAATGTTATGATTGTTAGTAAAATGCCTGAAAAGAATAGTTTGATAAGTTCTTGCCGATCACCTGTATAGCCAAATCGGATACCTTTCCAACGGGTATTCGCCATCCTATATCGATAAGATCCATGAATAGCCAGCGGCATCAATAAAAAAAGGAAGAGGTATAAGGTTAGTAGTCCCCATACTTGGTCAAAGGTTACAGTGATATAAATCGAAAGGGCAAGAATGAGTGCCATTAAAAAAAAGGCTTTGATAAACCCTTTAAACATTTGCTTACCGGTACCAGTAAAAGCAAAAGGATGATCTTGTAGGGTGGTGTGACTATACAGGTATTGCAGGGTATTGGCTTTTGCCCAGGGGTAGTATAGGCCAAGTGTTACAATTTGCAAAAGCAGGTTTACCAATTGAATTTTAAATAATTCGAAACCTTTCCCTAAAAAGCGCAAAGCATATTGCATGTGAGTTGTATTTTTTATTTGTAAATATAAGGTTTTAATCATTTATATAATAATTCGGTAGGGAAGTTTTATTGTTACGTTTTAAAAAAACGCATGACTGTCCGGACTGAATTTCCCTCCACTTCTAAAAATTTACCTCTTCATTTTCAGGACCCATAAAAAAATGCATCTTCTCAACTCCCTTCACGGCTCCCACCAATCCCTTCTTCCCACACTCATCTCCGAAGGAGTCCCTCCTGCTTCAGCATCTGGGGAGCGATATCTTCCTCAAACTCCTTCCTCAGCTCCAGGGGAGCGATATCTTCCTCATACTCTTTCCTCAGCTCCAGCGGAGCGATATCTTACTCTACTCCTCCAAGCTCCAGGGGAGCGAAACCTTCCTCAAACTCTTTCCTCAGCTCCAGCGGAGCGATATCTTACTCTACTCCTCCAAGCTCCAGGGGAGCGGCAACTTACTTAGGAGCGACATCTTTCTCAAGGCGTTATAAGTTTATGCTATTTGAGTGAAAAGGAGCTACCCGCTTAAATATATGTAGGTACATCTAAATATATATACTAAATCGATTCAGTGATTCGTATATCGAGATTCCTGGAAACTATTTTCTACTTATTTGTCTAATACAGATATGTTAATGGGCTGTTAATACAAAGAGTAAAAAAGTAGTATTATAACTTTCTTACATTTTATTGAAAACAGGAATAAATAGTAATTAAATATATCTATTCATATATAAGGCTGAAAGCCTTACTATGCTTACATTTGCATTGATTTTTCAGCAGATCGAAAAATCAGTTTTGCTAAAATAAATTCCTCCTGCAAATGGAGGAGCCACTTAGTAAAGAAAAACCAATATCCTAGAACCAATATCCTATATCCCCCGGGTACCCCGTGCATGGGTAGTAGCTGGTGCTGTTAGCACTACAGCTAAATTATTGTTTAGAATTTTTTCTTCTCTTTTTATTCATCCAACATGTTTTAGATACTTACTAGTTCTAAGTACTTTATTATTAGGGATTGTTCATTTGAATGCGCAGACTTATGTGTTTGCGCGCTTAGATGGAATTCCTATGAATACCTCTGGGTGGACATTAAAGGGAGAAGCCGCGGTGAAGGATGTTCTCTTCACTAACAAGAGTGAGTTGAAGTTGTGTTCAGCTAAAAAAAATACGAGTGGGGCAGTGTTTTTTAATCAGCCTATTA
>CAMBUH010000201.1 GCA_945870985.1 Chitinophaga pinensis | reverse complement strand
ATAATTCCAGTCCCGATCTTGCCCAGGAAGTGGTAGTACAGATTCACGCAATTGGTGGACGAGCAGTGGCTATTCATATCAATCTCGAATTACCTCAATCGATTGCTGCTTTTATTCACGAACTTCAAAATACCCTACAGGAACATTTTGGCAACAATCGCATCGACTTTCTGGTAAATAACGCTGGCATGGGCGCAACCATTCCTTTTGAAAAAGCAACCGAGGCCGATTTCGACCGGTTTATGAATGTACACCTGAAAAGTGTGTTCTTTTTAACGCAACAATTATTGCCTCATATCAATGATGGCGGAAGCATCATTCAAATTTCATCTAGTACCACCAGCTCATATGTGTATGGTTATAGTATCTATGCTTCCATGAAAGGGGCAGTGGAAGTATTTACCCGCTATCTGGCCAAGGATTTGGGCCCGAGAGGTATCCGGGTAAATGTGGTAGCGCCCGGCCCTACCGAAACCGACTTTAACAATGCAGCCATCCGAAACAATCCCGAACGCAAACAAGCCCTAGCCAATATGGCTGCATTTGGGAGAGTGGGACAGGCCGATGATATTGCCGGAGTTATTAAATTTTTGTGCAGCCCAGAAAGCAAGTGGATTACCGGCCAGCGTATAGCGGTATCTGGTGGTATCAACCTATAAAAAAACAGCCTGCTACCAAAGGGTTACAGGCTGTTTTCATTCAGTTGCTAACTTGAGGTTATTTCACTTCTTCAAACTCTGCATCAGTAACGGTTTCGCTGCCGTTTTGTGCATTGTCTGCTCCCGCTGGTCCGGCACCTGAAGCATCTGCGCCAGCATTACCGGCTGCAGCCTGAGCTTTGTAGATATCTTCGCTGGCGGCAGTCCACGCAGTATTCATTTCAGCCATAGCAGTATCCACCGCAGCTAGGTCTTGATTTTTATGCGCTTCCTTTAATTTTTCCAAAGCTGTTTCAATTGAACCTTTTTTATCGGCTGGAATTTTATCACCAAACTCTTTGAATTGCTTTTCGGTTTGGAAAATAAGGCTATCGGCTTGATTCAGCTTTTCTACTCTTTCGCGGGCCAGTTTGTCGGAAGCTTCATTTGCTTTGGCTTCTGCCTTCATATTTTCTACTTCCTCCTTACTTAATCCGCTACCGGCTTCGATTCTTATTTTTTGTTCTTTTCCGGTTCCCTTATCGCGGGCGCTTACATGCAGCATTCCGTTCGCATCAATATCAAAAGTTACTTCAATTTGAGGCACACCACGGGGAGCTGGAGGAATTCCATCCAGATTAAACATACCCAAACTCTTATTCTGATTTGCCATAGGCCTTTCCCCCTGCAATACATGAATTTGCACGCCGGGTTGATTATCGCTGGCGGTAGAATATACTTCAGTTTTCTTGGTTGGTATGGTGGTGTTAGAAGCAATCATGGTAGTCATTACACCGCCCATGGTTTCGATACCCAAACTTAAAGGGGTAACATCCAATAACAATACATCTTTCACTTCTCCGGTTAAAACCGCACCCTGAATGGCAGCTCCTAAAGCCACTACCTCATCCGGATTAACGCCCTTATTGGGTTTTCTACCGAAGAATTTTTCTACAATCTCCTGTACTTTGGGGATACGTGTTGAACCACCCACCAAAATCACTTCATCAATTTGCGTTATAGAATATCCGGCATCTTTCAATGCTTCTTCACAAGGTTTCAAACAACGGGCGAAGAGTTTGTCGGACAACTGTTCAAACTTAGCACGACTTAACTTAACCACCAGGTGCTTAGGAACACCATCCACCGCAGTGATATAGGGCAGATTGATTTCCGTTTCAGAAGATGCACTTAGTTCAACTTTCGCCTTTTCAGCAGCTTCTTTTAAGCGCTGTAATGCCATAGGATCTTTCCGCAAATCGATTGCTTCCTGATTTTTAAATTCTTCGGCCAACCAATCCATGATTACTTTGTCAAAATCATCTCCACCCAAGTGTGTATCTCCATTGGTTGATTTCACTTCAAAAACGCCATCCCCTAATTCGAGGATAGAAATATCGAAGGTTCCACCACCCAAATCAAACACAGCAATTTTCTGATCGATGGTCTTTTTATCCAGTCCATACGCCAATGCAGCAGCTGTAGGCTCATTCACAATTCTGCGAACCGTTAATCCTGCAATTTCTCCGGCCTCTTTAGTAGCCTGGCGCTGTGCATCATTAAAGTAGGCAGGCACGGTAATTACCGCTTCAGTTACTTCATGCCCCAGATAATCTTCAGCCGTTTTTTTCATCTTCTGCAGAATCATCGCAGAAATTTCTTGTGGCGTGTATAAACGATCTTCAATGGCTACCCGGCAAGTATTGTTATCGCCTTTTGCAACCTGATAACTCCAGTGACTAATTTCTTCCGTTACCTCATCAAATCTGCGGCCCATAAAACGTTTAACGGAGGTGATGGTTTGCTTTGGGTTAGTAATGGCTTGCCGCTTAGCGGGGTCACCCACTTTACGCTCCCCATTTTTTAAAAAAGCTACCACCGAAGGAGTAGTTCTGCGACCCTCCTCATTGGCTATTACTACCGGCTCATTCCCTTCCATAACCGCCACACAACTGTTGGTAGTACCCAGGTCGATTCCGATTATTTTTCCCATATTATTGTTTTTCAATGATTTAATACCTTCTCATCTTCAATCTTTGTGCCATCTTCATTTGAATGTAAAAATGTCAGTTAAAGGCAAAAACCAATTCCAAACCTGTCATAAGCCAAGGCTGTAACCCGAAATAATGACATAATTCCTTTATCTATGGATGGGGCTTATTCTAACTTATAGGGATAAAATTAGTTTTTCACCCGATGAAAGAAGTGGTTTCCTTAGTACTTTCACATGCTAATGGTAAGGATATGTAAGAACCGCCATGCAGATTTAACAAAATTCATTTATCCTACGAAGTGCAAACAGAACTAAAGGCTGAATAGCGGAACAATCTTCGCCAATCAGGCAGACTTACTGCTTTTGAGCCGGTGCCTTGAAAGTGAAATTTTTCTGCGACAAATAGCTGAACGTAACCACAAAAAAAGTAGTAACAATTTTAGAAGGGGTAGGATACCAGCCCCAATAATCCACCATCAGTTTTAAAAATCCATAATTCAGCAACACACAAATAAAAACCACTGTAAAATACTTGCCGGCCTGTATGTGTTTGGCTACATCGGTTTGTTGAAATACTACATATCGGCTAAGATAAAAGCCTACAGGAAATGTGAAGCAAAAACTGATGATAAAAGCGGCTATATGAGCCGAAATGGTAAATCCCGAAAAATGAACCGGCTGTTCGTGTAGCAAAAAATGAAAGGAACAATAAAATAAAGTTATGTCTAAAAAAGTATTAAATCCCCCACAAGCGGCATAGCGAAAGGTTTGCAAGGGCATGATAGATTTGAATACTGGATAAAAAGCATCCACTACCTGCAATATAAGCCCCCGGATGAATTCATGTAACTTCATCATAACGAAGCGCTAAGGTAGGCGTTAATTAATTACTTTTGCACCCAGAGGAATTTAATTCATGCGTTTAGTACAGCAAATAAAAGTAGCCACAACAGCTGCATTACGGCAGTTATACGGTCAGGAATTGCAACCGGAAGATATTTTGGTGAATGCTACAAAACCTGAATTTACGGGCGACTATACCATTGTTTTATTCGCAATGGTTAAATCCCTTAAAACATCTCCAGATGCATTGGGGCAGGCCCTGGGAAGCCAGTTGGTTAGTCAACATCCGCATTTATTTCAATCTTTCAATATCATCAAGGGATTTCTGAATCTGGAAATACCCGATACGTATTGGCAACAATTTGTAACAAGCCAATATGCCCTGTCAGATTTTGGCATCCAACCCAACAATTCGGTAAGGGTGATGGTAGAATATTCCTCGCCCAACACCAATAAACCCCTACACCTGGGGCACTTGCGGAATAATTTTTTGGGCAGTAGCTTATCGGCAATTTTAAAAGCTACTGGAAATGAAGTAATCAAAACCTGCATTGTAAACGACCGGGGTATCCATATATGTAAGAGTATGATTGCCTGGCAACGCTTTGCAAACGGAGCCACACCGGCATCTACCCATACAAAGGGCGATCATTTTGTAGGCAATTATTACGTGCTTTTCAATAATGCCCTGCAAGCAGAAATTGCTGCAGCAATCGCTTACGGACAAACCAAAGAGCAGGCCGAGAAAGAAGTGCCTATAATGAAAGCTGCCCAAGAAATGTT
>CAMBUH010000200.1 GCA_945870985.1 Chitinophaga pinensis | reverse complement strand
CATTGATTTTACCCGTAGGTGGCGCATTTCATTCACCGTTAATGGCACCAGCTAAAGAACAACTGGCGGCTGCCATTGCTGGAACTACTTTCCATACTCCTTCCTGCCCCGTATATCAGAATGTAGTAGCCGCTGCTGTTTCAGACTCTCGAACCATCCAACAAAATCTAATAGATCAATTAACCGGAGCCGTTAAGTGGACGCAATGTGTGCAAGCCATGCATGCAGATGGTGCCTCGCATTTTACGGAGTGCGGTCCTGGTAAAGTATTGCAGGGACTGGTGCAAAAAATTGTAAAGGATGTTACCGTAGATGGAGTTAGTTAAGCTAAACTGCTACGCTGGAATGAAATCGATGGTACCATTTACCCATTCCGGATCTAATTTGGCGTCGTATTTTTTATAAAAATTGAGGGCGGGTTCATTCCAATCTAATACCTGCCATACCATTCGGCGAAATCCTTTTTCCTTCGCTTCCTGAATGATTCTTTCAAACAATAATGCGCCAATACCTTTTCCACGTTGTTGTTCGGTAACCAAAAAATCTTCCAGATACAGGCATTGTCCCTTCCAAGTACTATATCGAATATAATAAAGGGCAAACCCTACTACTACCGAATCTACTTCGGCAACAAAACCCCACCATACCGGTTGAGCGCCAAAGCCACTTTCTTCAAAGTGCCCCAGTGAAACGGTAACTTCTTGCGGTGCTTTTTCATAGTCAGCTAATTCTTTAATTAATCCTAATAAAACGGGACAATCTTCTTTGGTTGCTCTGCGAATAGTTATCTGCATAAAAAATGAATAAGGCGAATTAAGCCAATGCCTGTTCTAAGTCGGTGAGTAAATCAGCCAGGTTTTCAATGCCCACACTCATGCGGATTAAGCCATCGGTAATTCCATAGGCTTTTCTTTCTTCTGAGGTTAATCCGAAATGACTCATGCTAGCCGGATGAGAGATCAAAGTATCTAGTGTTCCCAGAGAAACGGCACGAGTACAAAGTTGAACTTGGTTGATGAATTTTTTTCCGGCTTCCATGCCGCCCTTTAACTCAAAACTTAGCAATGCACCCGGATGTTTCATCTGCTTGGCACTAACAGCAAAGTCGGGATGGGAGGGAAGTCCATTATAGTTTACCAGTGAAATAGCCGGATGCTGAAAAAGATAGCTGGCAACTTCCATAGCATTGTGGCAATGCCTTTCCATACGAAGTTCCAAGGTTTTTATTCCTTGGGTAAGTAAAAAAGCATCAAATGGATTGCTATTGGCACCCAGTAATGCATGCCATTTCCAGGCACGTGTTTTCATAAACTCAATGTCTTTTCCAATTAGCACACCACCAATGGCAGTACCATGGCCGTTCAAGAATTTAGTAGTGGAATGAAATACAAAATCCGCTCCATGTAAAAAAGGTTGCTGCAAATAAGGGGTGGCGAAAGTATTATCTACTGATACCTGAATGTTTTTTTCACGGGCAATTTGTGCAATGGCTTCAATATCCACACAGCGAATGGTAGGGTTGGCAGGGGTTTCGAGATGCACCAATCGTATGGTTGAATCGGCTGCTATAGCCTCCCTCACTTTATTAAGATCCCGCATGTCAATGATGGTAGTTTTGATACCGGCAGGCTGCAAAATTTTTTGCATCAGTTCCTGTGTACCACCGTACAAAGAATAGTGGGTAAGTATGGTATCACCTGATTGCAGGGTACTAAAAAACAGGGTTGTCATGGCTCCTTGGCCACTCGCATGCAATAATGCTTTCAGTTCTAGCGGAGTATCATCATCATTGGCAATGCCAAAAGATTCCAGTGCTGCAATAATTTCTTCTGCCACTGTAAAGCTGGGGTTGCCCCATCTGCTGTAAATTTTTGTTTTATCCGACCCGGCAAAACGTGCCATGCCCTCTTCTGCAGAATCAAAAGTAAAGGTAGAAGTGGCATAGATGGGATTAATATGGGCATGATCGGGAAGATGGTCGTGACCGGTGTGAACGGCAACGGAGCTGATGCCGGTAAGGGGAAAAGATCTTTTCATACGGGTAATTATCAGGATAGTAAATTACAAAACCGGTGCTTATTTTTCGCCATCATAGGCCCAGGTAACCAAGGTAGCGCCCCAGGTAAATCCGCCTCCAAAAGCGGCAAATACCAGGTTATCTCCCTTTTTCAATTGTTTTTCCCAATCCCATAAACAGAGGGGAATGGTTGCGGCTGTTGTATTTCCGTATTTCTGAATATTGATCATTACCTTTTCCTTGGGTAACCCCATGCGATTCGCAGTGGCATCAATTATGCGCAGATTTGCCTGATGCGGAACCAGCCATTGAATATCCTCACCGGTTAATCCATTGCGTTCGAGTAATTCGGCACTCACATCTGCCATTCCTTTCACCGCAAATTTAAAAACGGGCTGACCATCCTGGAAAGCAAAATGTTCTTTATTCATAACCGTTTCCAAGGTAGCCGGTTTTAAAGAACCTCCTGCTTTCATGTGCAGGTACTCTCTTCCGCTGCCATCAGAGCGTAAAATACTGTCTTTGATTCCCACGGTAGTATCATCGG
Organism: Chitinophaga pinensis; assembly: GCA_945870985.1. GTDB lineage: Bacteria > Bacteroidota > Bacteroidia > Chitinophagales > Chitinophagaceae > Sediminibacterium > Sediminibacterium pinensis_C. Next base: position 1,738 of record CAMBUH010000200.1, on the reverse strand, counting down.
AGGATTCCAATAATACCGCGCCGGCACCATCACCAAAAATGATGCAAGTGGCTCGGTCGGTATAATCAATAATGGAACTCATTTTATCAACTCCCACCACAACTACTTTTTTAAATCGGCCACTTTCTATGTACATAGCAGCCGTGCTGAGGGCGAATAAAAAACCACTGCAGGCGGCGGACAAATCATAGCCCCAGGCATTTTTCGCACCCAATTTGTCGCAAATGATGTTGGCAGTTGCCGGAAAAACCATGTCGGGAGTAACTGTTGCGCAAATCATGCAGTCAATATCCAGCGGCGATAAGTTTCGTTTAATCATCAATTCTTCTACTGCCTTTACTGCCATATCGCTACTCGCCTTGCCGGGCTCTCGCAAAATTCTGCGCTCCTCTATACCCGTTCGGGAACGTATCCATTCATCATTGGTGTCTACCATTTTCTCCAAATCAAAGTTGGTGAGCCTGGATTCCGGCACATATCCCCCTACTGCGGTGATGATTGCTCTTTTTTGCATGAATATTTGTATAAATAGGGGGCAAATATCCATCAATTTTTGCTAATAACACAAGCACAACGAATAATGCTTACGCTGCGGCGTTTTTTGGAGTATCATCTACCGAGATTGTTAAAAAAATCTAAAAGCCGCCTGCAATCCATCGATTCGCGTTGCAGAAGCCCTGCTAACTGCCCGAATTAACTTATTTTTGAAGGGTATGATAGCTTTTGTTCGCGGAAAATTTGTGCAAAAATCGCCTTCTCGTGTGGTGGTAGACGTGCAGGGTGTTGGCTATGAGCTGCAAATCAGTTTACATACCTATTCTGCCATAAGTTCGTTGGAAGAAGGACTTATTTATACCTATTTACACATTACTGAAAACGCACATATATTATTCGGTTTTCATCATCCCGATGAAAAAGAAATGTTTTTGCACCTGATTAGCGTTTCTGGGGTGGGGGCTACTACCGCCCGTATTATGCTTTCGGGCATGGAGCCGCGGGAAATTGCCGCTGCCATCGTGAGTGGAAATACCCGTCAGCTAGAAAGTATCAAGGGTATTGGCAAAAAGTCGGCTGAGCGACTGATTGTAGAGCTGAAAGACAAACTGGGCAAGCAATTTTCAGGCAGCATGCTGGCGGTATCGGGTGTCTTTTCAACGGTTGAAGTGGATGCTGTGCATGCTTTGGTAGCCCTGGGCATTGGGCGAGCGATGGCAGAACAGGCAGTGAAAAAAACTCTGCAATCCTATTCAGAGGAAATCGAATTAGAAAATTTAATAAAACTGGCTTTACAATCGTTATAAATACATGCATTTCTTCTCTTCATTTAACCAATAAATCGACTGCTATAGCGTTAATTCTACTTAACCAACCCATTGGGATTGAAGCATTTCCGATTTTTTCTCTTTGCCACCTTACTGATTCTTTCTGCTAACCCGGTTTTTGGACAGCGTAAAGACACTACCCGTTTTCCTATCAGTGACCGGAGAGGGGATGCTTTTTCTATACCTAGCCGCAACCCATTTGATCTCCGTGACACATCCTTGGTTAAAAAAAGTATTGAATACGATCCCCGCACCCGTCAGTATTATGTGGTAGAAAAAATTGGCAAAACCAATTACCGAAAGCCTGCTGCCCTTACATACGATGAATTTTGGAGAATCAGTGCCCGGCAGTCGGAAGCCGCCTATTTTAAAAAACGGGCGGATGCATTAACTGCGCTCAATAAAAAAACATTTCG
>CAMBUH010000199.1 GCA_945870985.1 Chitinophaga pinensis | reverse complement strand
TACCCGAATTCCTTTTGCCGCTAAGGTTTCACAAACGGAAACAATTTGGTCGTCGAAAAACTGGGCTTCATCAATCCCTACCACATCCACCTGATTGGCCAGTAGTAATATTTTTTGGGAATGATCAATAGGGTAAGAAGGGAAGGAGTTGGCATCATGACTCACCACGGCTTCTTCATTAAATCGTACATCCATCGCCGGTTTAAATATCTCAACCTTTAAATTGGCAATTTTGGCTCTTTTCAGTCTGCGGATCAGTTCTTCCGTTTTGCCGCTGAACATACTGCCACAAATCACTTCAATAGACCCCCTTCTTTCTCCTGTTATATTGGGTTCGATAAACATATTAATACTAAAAGCCCTTATTTTTCGTTGTTACTGTATTCGAAGGTATTTGCGAACCCCAAATGTATTACATCCGATGGAAAGAGCAGGCTACCTCATCAATAAATTGAAGGAACAATATTATCAGCAGGAATCGCCCACGCATTTGCTGATAACCCTGGATTTGCTCCGGAAGGAGCTTTTTTCTCAATTGTCACCCGATTCCGAGGAAATTAATGAACTAACAGAAGCGGCTCCCGCTCCCATAACGATTACTTCCCGCCCATCAGATGATGCCTTGTATGCGTTGGATTTTGCCAAGGATATTCCGACTTTTGCCCATCAGGATTTTTCTTGTAAGACCGAAATGGAAACGCAGCAGTTGCGAAAATCTGCGGCCAATTTATCGGGTATTTCCAATTCAGTCGCCGAAAAACATCCGCAGCATACCGATAGTACCGAATATGATTCCAACGAACCCATACGCGACCTTAAGCGGTCTATTACTGCCAAAGATCGTTTTATGTTTATCAACGAATTATTTAGGGGAGATGAAGTAATGTATGAGCGTAGTATGAAAACCATTCAGGGGTTTTCTATTTTTCCCGAGGCTCGTTTTTGGATAGAAAGGGAGCTAAAAACCAAGCTGGGTTGGCACGAGAACCATCCCACTGTTCAATATTTCGATCATTTGATTAAAAGGCGATTCTCCTGAATTACTTGCAGTACCTTATTGGTTGCCCCCCTTTTTGAAACCGTATAATCAAGCGCGATTTGTCCCATTTTTTTTCTTTCGGTTTCATTATCAAATAAAGCCTGTAAGGCTGAGTCCAGGGCCTGTCCGTTGTTAACCGTTATCGCCCCGCCCTTATCAACCAATTCGGTGGCTTCCAGATATTTCTGAAAAGTGGGACCCATAACTACAGGTTTGCCATAAACAGCAGCTTCTAGCACATTATGAACCCCTTCCGCCCCAAAACCACCGCCAATATAGGCAACGGAGGCATACCGGTATAAACTACTCAGCATACCGATACGGTCAATAATTAATATACTGCTATCAGAAATAGGGATTCCCTGTAAAAAAGCGGCCTCATAAGCTGAATAAAGCAGTGCGCCCGGGAAGGTTTCTTGGCATTTTCGCAAGCTCGCCGCATCGGTAAGATGCGGAACCAGTATGTGTTTAACAGCAAGGTGGTTGTTTGCAAAATGTTGTAATTCCTTATCATCCTCTGGCCAAGTACTTCCGGCAACCAAAACCGGATCCTGCTGCACAAAATTTTCAATGGCTAGCCAGGATTTAGGTTGGTTGGCAATTTGATGAACCCTGTCGAAACGGGTATCCCCTGCAATAGTAACCGGTGTAGTAACCTGAATTTCGGAAAGCAATTGCACGGAGGCTTCGTCTTGTACCAAAATCTGGGTAAACAAACTGAGCATCTTTCTGTAAAATCCACCATACCAAGTAAAGAAAATCTGTTGCTGCCGAAAAATGGCCGACACTAAAATAACTGGTATTTTTTGTTGCTGTAAAGTGGAAAGATAATAGTACCAGAATTCATATTTTATAAAAAGTACGAAAGCAGGTTTCACTATTGCAAGCCATTCCTGGGATTGGGAGGGGCTGTCCATTGGCAGATAAACTACCCGATCGGGCAGGGGATGGTTTTTACAAGCTTCATATCCCGAAGGGGAGAAAAAGCTCACCAGCAAAGCATATCCGGGATATTGCTGATGAATGGATTCCAGCACCGGTAATCCCTGTTCAAATTCTCCCAAAGAAGCACAATGCATCCAAATAACTGGTTTGCCAGGGTTCCAGTCCTTTATTTGGTTAAAAGCTAGTTTTTGTCCCTCGCACCAAAGCCGGGCTTTAGGGCTTACCCAGCTAATGATTTGGGCAGCCAGTGGGTACAGGAAAATAAATAGCCGATATACTAGCATGTTGCAAGGATAGGGCGTGAAAATAATCAATTAAACGAATCCAATGCCTACCTACCTACCAATGCCCCTGAATCCCCTTTTTTATTGTAATTTTGCCACCCAAATACCTCTTAAGCATGAGACCCATACAAATGGTGGATACGAAAACTCAGTACCTGAATATAAAAGGGGCAGTGGATGCTGCGATTGGCGAAGTTTTAGATAGTGCTGCCTATATCAATGGAAAGTGGGTAACGGAATTTGCCAAGGAGTTGGGGGCTTACCAAGGAGATGTACATACTATTCCCTGTGCAAATGGAACGGATGCCCTGCAAATTGCCCTGATGGCACTGGGTTTGGCGCCCGGCGATGAAGTGATTACTCCCTCCTTTACCTATATCGCCACTACGGAAGTGGTTGCCTTATTGCGATTAAAGCCTGTTTTTGTAGAGGTTGACCCCGATACCTTTTGCATGCATCCCGAAGCCCTTCGCAAAGCGATCACACCCAAAACCAAAGTAATCGTACCCGTGCATTTATATGGTCATTCAGCTCCCATGGAAGAAATTCTGCAAATTGCCCAGGAGCATAACCTTCGGGTGGTAGAAGACAATGCACAGGCAATAGGTTGCAGTTATACTTTTTCTGATGGCAGTACCCAAAAAACTGGAACCCTGGGTGATGTGGGCACTACCTCATTTTACCCAAGTAAGAACCTGGGGGCCTATGGGGATGGGGGGGCTATTTTTACCCGGGATGCAGATCTGGCTGCACAAATGAAAATGATTGCCAATCACGGACAACAAAAAAGATATTATCACGAGCGGGTTGGTTGCAATTCCCGACTGGATTCTGTGCAGGCCGCCATTTTACGGGTGAAGTTGCAACACCTAGATGCCTATAACCAAGCCCGACAAAAGGTTGCCGCCTATTACAATGGAGCATTTGCGAATCATCCGAATATCCAAACCCCTGTGGTGGCTCCCTATAGTACCCATGTATATCATCAGTATACTTTGATCATAAATAACGCAGATCGGGATGCATTGAGTAAGCACCTGGCTGATCATCAAGTTCCTTCGATGATTTATTATCCCGTGCCCGGCCATCGGCAGCCTATGTTTACTGGCATGGATATCGCCTGCGGTGATTTAACGGTTACTGACTGGTTAACAGAGCGGGTGATTTCATTGCCGGTGCATACTGAAATGGAAGAAGAGCAATTAGAGTGGATTACCCGGCATGTGTTGAATTTTTTTGATTAAAACTATATTTAATAATAATTAAGGAATATGAAAATAGCAGTTGTAGGCACCGGATATGTTGGTTTAGTTACCGGAACCTGTTTTGCAGAAACGGGCAATCGGGTAACCTGTGTTGATATAGATCCGAACAAGATTAATAAACTTACTGCTGGTGAGATTACCATTTATGAGCCCGGATTGGAGAAAATATTCCTGAGAAATCTTAGGGAAGGCCGATTACAGTTTACTACCGAATTACAAGAAGGAATTGCTGATGCAGAAATTATTTTTCTCGCATTGCCCACACCTCCCGGAGAAGATGGCTCCGCCGATTTGCGATATGTGCTGGGGGTAGCTGCCGATTTAGGAAAGCTATTAACAGACTATAAAGTAATTGTAGACAAGAGTACGGTTCCCGTAGGTACTGCCGAAAAAGTGCAGGCAGCAATTGCCGCTCATTATGCCGGAGAATTTGATGTGGTGAGTAATCCGGAATTTTTGCGCGAGGGAGTGGCAGTAGAAGATTTTATGAAGCCCGACCGGGTAGTGATAGGTACCCAATCTGAAAGAGCCCGCAAGGTGATGAATGATTTGTATGCCCCATTTGTGCGCCAGGGGAATCCAATCATTTTTATGGATGAGAAGTCGGCAGAGCTAACCAAATATGCGGCTAACTCTTTTTTGGCTACCAAAATATCTTTCATGAATGAGATTGCCCAGCTCTGCGAACGGATGGGTGCCGATGTGGATATGGTGCGCAGAGGGATTGGCAGTGATGATCGGATTGGAAAAAGATTTTTATTTCCGGGAATTGGATATGGAGGTAGTTGCT
>CAMBUH010000198.1 GCA_945870985.1 Chitinophaga pinensis | reverse complement strand
CAAACCAGCTCATACGAATGTGTGATCAGTTCACGAATCACCTGTGGCGGAATGGTTCCGTTTAGCAAAATCGTATTCCAGTGTTTTTTATTCATATGATAGCCTGGCAGAATATCCTCATATTCTTCGCGAAGGGAAATAGCTCTTTCAGGATCGCATTTGGCATTGAATTGAAGTGGGATGCTATTCAGGGAAATAGCGAGGAACATTTTCCCTTTTACTTTTAATACCAGCACATTTTCTCCAAAAGGAAAGGATTCTTCCACAGCTGGCATAGAAAGGATAAAATCGAGTAACTCACCGATGTTCATACACGGCTAAAGTATCACAAATTTGCAATCCACAAATAGGTAGCAGCTTCTTTGCCCCAATTTTTAATACCCTTTGCCAATTCTTTATTAATATCTGTCCACAAAACAACCTTTTTTGATTTGTTTGTGGGTTTAGGGATGTTAACTGGCGTGCTTTCAACTTTGGTAGCAAACCAGGTACTGGCCAATCTGGGGATAGCCAATCCCAGAATCATACCTGGCAGCCCATTGAAGTTTTCTGGTCCCCCTTTTACCGTTATTTGGTCGGTATAAAAAGCCACTACTACCACCGAGTCGCAAATTTTGGTAATTGCTTTTTTACATTCAAATCCTGCAATCTCCCGCACCTCTCCCGTTATCTTCCATTCAAATTTCTTAATACTATCCGAGAGGGAGTAAGTAGTTTCAAATACATTCCGGATCATCCATGTACCATACGTTGTAAAATTTTGCAACACGAAGTTAGACTCGTTTGGTTTTAGGTTGTCGTATATGTATTTATTATCTGTATTTTCTTTGCTCAGATGAAAATTAGATAGCATCGGGGTAAACTCGAGCGTATATTGGTCAACTAATACTTTACTCATTACTTTTTTCATTTCCTCTTCCCAAAATTTCACTTCCTCGTTGTCTTATTTGTTGATATTGAATTGACTTATACGTCGTTCATAGGTTATTTTACCTTCGGATATAAAAATGGCCTGTCCGGTTGCAATAAACGAACTAAAAAGTGTTACTATTAGAAATATGTTTTTCATTGCTAGTATTAATAGAGGTTACCATTACCAAAAACTGGTAGGCTTACCATTTTTTGAAAAGTTATAAATTCATTAAAATTGAAATTGTATTTTTGTGTGAATGAAGAAGGCTATCATTATAGGCGCAACTAGTGGAATTGGGAAAGCAGTAGCAGAAATCCTTTTGCAGGAAGGGTATCTGGTAGGTGTTACTGGTAGGCGGGAAGACTTATTCCCAGCAATGCAGCAAAAATTTTCGGGGAGGATTTTTTGTAAAAAAATGGATGTTCAGGAGCTATTAACTCTTGCGTCAATTTGTAATGAACTGGTTAATCAGATGGGGGGCATGGATTTATTAGTTATTTCGGCGGGGATTGGTGAAGGAAATAAGCAGTTGGATTTTGAAATTGAAAATGATGTTATTAAAACTAATATTCAAGGCTTTACTTGTATCGCCGACTGGGGCACTAGCTTTTTTAAAAAACAGGGGCATGGCCATCTTGTAAACATTAGTTCTATTGCCGGAATTAGAGGAAATGGACTTGCTCCCTCCTATAATGCTACTAAGGCCTATCAAATCAATTACCTAGAAGGGTTGCGATTAAATACAATAAAGTCAGGTTATGATATCACCATAACGGATGTTCGTCCAGGCTTTGTGGATACTGCTATGGCGAAGGGCAACGGGCTATTTTGGGTAGCACCCGTTAAAAAAGCCGCTGAACAAATAGTTGAAGCCATCAAACGAAAAAAAGGGGTGGTTTATATCACAAAGAGATGGGGATTAATTGGGTATGTTTTAAAAATAATTCCTTTTTCAATCCTTAGAAGGGTATAATTGAAAAAGGGTATACTATCGAAGTATACCCTTTTACCTTTTTATCTTGCTCCTTTTCCAATGAATAAAACTATTAGTAAGCGCTATCGTAAATTATTCGCAAACAGCATCTCACAGCAACACAAAAATCGAGCGTTTGTGAAATGCTAATGGTTAACCTATCTTTTTCTTAGGCTTACATTGCCAAAACCTTTAATTACGACGACCACCGCCTCTTTGTCCACCACCGCCTCCTCCTGGCCTAGCAGCTGCTCCACCCGGTCTCGCACCAGCTCCTCCTCCCTGCATACCTCCGTTTCCAGCAGGTCTACCACCAGTTTGGTTTGGTCTGCTCGCATTGTTAAAATTATTCGTCCGTTGGTTGCCTCGGTCTCTCGACTGCATCTCGCGGTTCATATTAGGTGCTTGTGATTGGTTCCATTTATTGCTCTTATTGTCTCGCTGGTTAATACCACCCTTATTATCTTTTTGAAAAACATTGCCATCCCTGTCTGCAAAAACATTGTTGGTGGCATTCGAATTCTGGGAGTTGGGGCGAGTATAATTGCCAGGACGATTATTGTTATTACCTCCTAACATACCGTTACCGGCGTTGTTGTTATTTCCCGGACGATTATTATTGTTATTATTATTTCCCGGCCGATAGTTGCTGCCGGGGCGATTGTTAGTATTGTTGCCTCCGTTATTCATAATGCCGGGCCGATTATTATTTCCCGGGCGATTATTATTGGGGCGATAAATATTGTTGTGGTTATTGTTGATAGTAATATTATTGTTACCATAATGATTGCCACCTGGGCGATACCCTGGTCTGCCCGGCCGGTTACCATAGTAGCCACCGCCATAAATTGGTGGACGAGGAGGTGGGAAGTACATGGGAGGGCCAAACCAACCAACGCCGCCATAAACACCTCCAAAACCAAAGCCCACGTGCAGGAATCCTACATTAAATCCAACGCCCATGCTCCAGCCAGTCCATGGATTATAACTAAACCCAAACCCCCAGGTAGTGGGCCGTGGATAATAAATACTGCCATACCATGGTTGATAATAAAAGCCGGTTCCATATACAATAACCGGGTCGCCCTGAATATAACATCCCAGATAACCGCCTGTATAGCCAACCACCACATACTCGGGGGTACTTTCGTACACATGCACAAACTTCGCACTATAAGCAGCACATTTTGCCGGGATCTTTTCAATATCTGCGGGACGAACATCCGATAACTTCCAAGGGCCTTTCGCGTTATCACCGATAAACCAAACCCCATTGTCTAAGGCAAAATATTTTCCACTTGCCTCTTTTAACACGGTTAAATTACAGTTGATTGCTAATTGCAGCGAGCATCCTTCAATGGCTTCAAACTTCGGGTCTCCATCGTACTCAACTTTTACAGTAGCCGTTTTCCGGTCTACTTTTGCTGTTTGAGGAATCTCCGCATCAATGATGGCTTCTTCTGCAGCATCCGTTCCTGAAACACTTACCAATACATTGTCTTTATCAGACCCTTCGGGAATCTTTGAAAAATCGGCGGGTAATTTATCAGGTTCATTAAATACCCAAGGTCCATTAAATGATGAAGATGAGTACCACCTACCTGCAATGAGAATAAAAATTTTGCCGTCGGCAGTTTTTAAAATATCATTTACAGAATTAGAAACATATTGTAGAGAAGTGCTGTCGATTTTTTTATAAATAGGCGCGCCTTCAGTTTGAATAAGTTCTGTAGGTTCAGTACTCACGATAATGTCGGTTGCCTCCGGTTTGTCGTTTATCTCTTTGTTATCATTATTTTCTTTTTCCTGTTTTTTAATCTGGTCGTTGATAGATTTTACTTTCTTCGATAGGGTGGTGGCAACTGTCCATCCAGTGAGCACATTGTTAGATTTATACCAGATACCACCATTGTACATATTCCATTGGGCGTCTTCTTTAAATAATAGGTTGGGCGAATTCACTACTCTTTCGGCATCCAGGTCTTTGTCTTTTTGAATTTTGGGCTCACCATCTAATATTACCAGTGTGGTGGGTTTGGTTTTGTAAATAATTTTTGGCGGAGTATTGTTATAAATCTCGGCATCGGGATGATCCTTTTTAATGGTACTTGCCAATTGATCTATAGAGATTTCCAAGTTCCACTTAGGCACTTCGGTTTCTATTAAGCGGATGAGTTGTTTAATTTTTTCCTCATCATCAACGCCCTTTATTTTTGCATTGGTGATTTTGAGGGATTCAAGACTTGCCTTACGGGTAGCTTTGTCTGTTGAAAGTTTTGCTTCAAAGAAAATAGCACCGAAAATCAACTCATCACTGGCTTTTTCTTTGCCTGCAATGGCGGCTCTGCCGGTAAGGGTATTTCCTTCAACTGCGTCGGGTTGTGGCTGGTAGATGATTACTTTTCCACCTGTTTTGGCAAATGGAATCTCTCGTGGCCAGGTTGTTTGCGCATTTAAAATTTGCAGGTTAAATAGT
>CAMBUH010000197.1 GCA_945870985.1 Chitinophaga pinensis | reverse complement strand
TGTAAAAATTCAGCCAAAAAAAAGCGACAGTTTTCACTGTCGCTTTGTGTACATTCAGATAGTCTATCGGAACAAATCAGTTTCGTCGTTTCTGCGGTGGTATACTTTCCCCTCCATAAATTCCTGGGTTGCCAAAATTGCCGGGTTAGGCATTTTTTCATAAGCACGGGAAATTTCAATCTGCTCTTTGTTCTCATGAATCTCTTCAAGGCTGTCGGTATGGCTTGCAAATTCCTCCAACTTATTATGGAGTTCTTCGCGTAGGGAGATGTTGATCTGGTTGGCGCGACGAGAAACGATTGCTATAGATTCGTACAGGTTACCGGTAACGGCTTTTACATCCATTAGGCTTTTTGTTTCTACTACGCTGGGTGTGTTGGCGCTCATCTGCCTTCTCAATTTGCTCATTTGGGGAGATTTTTTAAAAAGTTAATAGATTGTGTCTTTACTTTATTGATTTCAGCTACATGTTTACTATCGGCAAAACGTTCAGAAAAGTCATTGCACTCATTCACTACCTTTTCGAAACGTTCTCTTTGTTTATCCTCGTAGCTCATTTCAGCATACCGTTGATAACATATTATAACTAGGTACTTATACTCGTCTGCCTTTTTAGATTCGGGGAAATTATCGGAAACATTCCCAAAAGCCAATGCAGCCGCTTTGTAGAAACCAAGATTATAATATAGCTCGGCACTCTTAAATTCTTTCAATTCCAACTTATCCCTGCACTTTTCGATAATATCACTAGCCTCTTTCACACGGGTTGAAGTGGGATGTGTACTTATAAAAGCCTGCATCAACTGCAAGGTTTTATTGGTATTGGTCTGGTCCAGTTCAACCTTGGGTGATTGCATAAAAAAGCAATAGGCCCGCATATATTCACATTCCTCTGATCTTGTGCTGGTGGGAAAATTTTCTACAAACGTTTTAAAGAGGTTTTCAGCATTCAGATAATCTTTATCGTAATAATAAGAAAATGCAAATTTGTAATACATATCCTCATATCGCTGGGTACCTTTTACATAGGGGAAAATGTCTTCGTACAGCTGCTGGGCATATAGCCAATCCTTTTTGGCATAAAACTCTTCGGCCATTTTATACTTGTACTCAAAGTCTTTACTCTTCATGATTTTACCGAACTTCCCTGAGCAGGAAGCCGTTATCATAATAACAGCCAAGGAAAAAAACAACAGTATTCTATTCATACAAGTTGGCAAAATTAACTATTTACAGGCAAATTATACCAACACACTCTGTAAAACCCATGCGTTGCGTTAAGAATTAACTAAAATAATATCCAATTCAATCGAAAAGGCTGCTTTACGGTTGTAAAGCAGCCTTTATAAGGAATTAACAAGGGGTTTTATTTATCTCCCTCGTCTTCTTTCAATTTGGCTTTAATCTCGGCCAAAGCACCCAAATCACCTAAGGTGGCTTTTTCTACTTTCGCCTGGATATTTTTTACAGCCTTTTTAGTATTATCCGACTCGGTGCGGGCTTCTTTTTTTGCAGCTTCTTTCACTTCTGCCTCCTGCTGTTCCCAGATGCGGGAATGGCTTAACAGAATGCGCTTCTCGTTCCGGTCGAATTCAATAACTACAAACTGTGCAGTTTCATCAGCCTGAACCTGCTTGCCATCTTCTTTATTCAGGTGGCGATTAGGTACAAACCCTTCTAATCCATAAGGTAATTGAACCAATGCACCCTTATCTTCTTTGCGACTAACCATACCTTCGTGAACGGATCCTACCGCAAAAGTTTCTTCGAGTGCATTCCAGGGATCTTCTTCTAATTGCTTATGGCCTAACTGCAGTTTACGATTTTCTTTATCGATGCTCAAAATGATGATATCGATTTTCTCACCTACTTTGGTATAGTCTGTTGGGTGGTTGAAACGCTTTAACCAGCTCAAATCGCTGATATGAATCATTCCGCCAATTCCTGGCTCCAATTCAACAAACACGCCATAAGGAGTAATATTCTTTACCAACCCTTGGTGCTTGCTTCCTTCTGGAAACTTAGCTTCAATCTGATTCCAAGGATCTTGCGTCATTTGCTTAATGCTCAAACTCATCTTGCGAACATCCTTATCCAGTGTTACCACTTTTGCTTCATATTCGTCGGACAGTTTAAAGAACTCTTTCGCATTGATAGGCGTATTGGCCCATGTAATTTCAGAAACGTGCACCAATCCTTCTACACCCGGCTGGATTTCGAGGAATGCACCGTAATCTTCAATGTTTACTACCTTACCTTTCACCACACTTCCTTCTGCCAAACCTTCTGGTAATACATCCCATGGATGTGGAGTTAACTGCTTCAGTCCTAAGCTGATTCTTTTCTTATCATCATCAAAATCCAATACTACTACTTGTAATTTCTGATCTAGTTTCACCACCTCGCTAGGATGTGAGATTCTGCCCCAAGAAATATCCGTGATATACAATAATCCGTCTAATCCACCCAGATCCATGAAGGCTCCGAAGTCGGTAATATTTTTCACTACCCCTTCTAATACCTGGCCTTTCTCTAACTTACTCATGATTTCGGCGCGCTGAGCTTCGATATCACTTTCAATTAGGGCTTTATGAGATACTACAGCATTTTTGATGGTCTCGTTAATTTTTACCACTTTAAATTCCATCGTTTTACCAACAAACTGATCGTAATCTGTAACCGGCTTAACGTCAATCTGAGATCCTGGTAAAAAGGTTTCCATACCAAACACATCTACAATCAAGCCACCTTTTGTTTTGCTGGTAACGGTTCCTGTAATCACTTCTCCCGTTTTGTGCACTTCCACAATTCTTTCCCAAGCACGGTAAATGCGGGCAGATTTGCGGCTCAAATGAAGGTTACCCTGACGGTCTTCTTTTTCTACCACCATTACTTCTACCTCATCCCCAATCTTTAATGTGGGAACATCTCTAAACTCGTTCAAAGAAACCAGTCCATCACTTTTGAAGCCAATGTTAACCACTACATCCGTTTTGGTGAGGGCTACCACACTTCCTTTAATAATCTCACCGTCTTCAATCTGAACAAAGGTATTGTCGTACACTTTGTCATACTTTACACGGTCATTTTCAGAGTAATGACTCACATTCCGCTTGTCGATACTCCAGTCAAAATCATCATGTGCCGTAACAATTACCGGCACTGCTTCAGGTGTTGTTGTTGTCGCAGCAGCTACCTCTTCAACCATTTCAGTTGAAGCCAGCTCCTGAGCATCTGCGTTTAGTTGTTTGTTAATGAATTTCATAAAAAACCCGATGGTTTTAATTCGGGGTTGCAAAGTTAATAAAATAGGGCTTGCTACTAATAAAAATGACCATTTTTTTATATAAAAACAGTCATTATATATAATAAAATTATACTTTGTTGCCTCTTTCCTGGGCTATTAGCGGGGTTGACTTCGCTCAATCCCCAGTTCCAGCCCCCTTAGCTCGGCCAATCCCCGCAACCGGCCAATGGCACTATAACCGGGAAAGGTGGTCTTTTTAAGATCGTCGAGCATTTGGTGACCATGGTCGGGGCGCATGGGAATATTTACGCCTCTTTTCCGTTGAACGGCTACAATTTCCTTTACAACCGCATACATATCAACATCGCCATCCAGGTGATCGGCCTCATAAAAATTTCCCTGATTATCGCGGCGGGTGCTTCTAAGATGGAGGAAATGAATAGCGTTTCCCAATCTTTCTACCATACCGGGTAAATCATTATCAGCCCGTACCCCAAAAGATCCGGTGCAGAAACAGAGGCCGTTTGCTGGTGAAGTACAAGCATCTAATAATTCACGTGCATCGGCTTCGGTACTCATAATACGGGGCAACCCCAAAACAGCATAGGGTGGGTCATCGGGGTGAATGGCCATTTTCAAGCCACCCGCTTCGGCTACCGGTGCCACTTCATTAATAAAGTGAAAGAGGTGTTGTTTCAATTGTTGTCGGTCGATACCCTTGTATTGATCCAATGCAGCAAAAATTTGTTCTGTAGTAAATTGTTCGCGACTTCCCGGTAAGCCTAGCATCATATTTTTATATAACAACTGCTTTTCTGCTTCCGACATATTATCCAACCGATTTTTTCCTCTTTCCAATTCTTCAGGGGTATAATCTCCTTCAGCCCCGGGTCGTTGAAGCATGTATACATCGAAAGCGATAAACGCTGCTTTTTCAAAATACAGGGCCCTACTTCTGTCGGGCATTTCGTAAGCAATATCCGTTCGAACCCAATCGAGAATGGGCATAAAATTGTAGGTAACTACTTTTAGTCCGCAGGCAGCAACATTCCGTAAACTTTGCTTATACTTCTCAATCCACTGTATATAATCACCCTTTTGCCGTTTGATTTCTTCATGCACGGGC
>CAMBUH010000196.1 GCA_945870985.1 Chitinophaga pinensis | reverse complement strand
GTTTTTTATTGGCGTAGGCGATTTTGCAGTAATTAAAGACGGCTATAAAGGAAAGGAAGTAAATTATTATGTTGAAAAAGAATATGCAGGCGTTGCCCGGAAAATTTTCGGACTTACCCCCGAAATGATCCAATTCTTTAGCACCCGCGTTACCGGAATCGATTACCCCTGGGCCAAATATAGTCAGATGGTTGGCCGCGACTACGTGAGCGGAGCCATGGAAAACACTACCGCCACCCTTCACCAAGAAAGCGCCCAACAAGATGCCCGTGAATTAACCGATGGAAATGTTTGGGAAACTACCATCGCTCATGAACTGTTTCATCAATGGTTTGGCGACTATGTTACTGCCGAAAGCTGGAGCAACCTAACCGTAAACGAAAGCTTCGCTAATTATAGTCAAACTCTCTGGAGAGAATACAAATACGGTAAAGATGCCGGCGATCACGAAAACAGTAAAGACCAGCAAAGCTATTTGATGAGTGGCGGACAAAAGAAAGACCTGGTTCGTTTTTACTATGCCGACCGGGAAGATATGTTTGATAATGTTAGCTACGAAAAAGGAGGCCGCATTCTGCACATGCTGCGCAACTACGTTGGGGACGATGCATTTTTTGCCTCGCTTAACAGATACCTAACCGATAATAAATTCGGCAACGGTAGTGCGCACCACCTTCGACTGGCTTTTGAAAAAGTAACGGGTAAAGACCTGAACTGGTTTTTTAATCAGTGGTATTTTGGAAGTGGTCATCCAGCACTGGATATCAATTATAGCTACAACGATACAACGCACCGGGCTTTTGTGTATGTGAAACAAACCCAGTCGGGTGATAAGATTTTCAAACTCCCCATTGCGATAGATGTGTATGAGGGAACCACTAAAAAAAGATACCCAGTTCTGCTGGAAAATAAAGCCGATACTTTTTCTTTTCCCGTGGCAGCTCAACCAAAACTGATTAATGTAGATGGAGACAAAATCGTGCTTTGCGTTAAAAAAGACAATAAAACGCTCGCACAGTTTTTACATCAATATCAATATGCCGGAAATTATAAAGACAGGGAAGAAGCCCTTGCAGCTGCACAGGGTAAAAACAGTGATGCCGATGCAAAAGCCTTGCGAATGCTGGGCTTGAAAGATCCTTTCTATGCGATTCGTCAGGAAGCACTTGAGCAATTTCTTACGGGTACGCCAACCCCGGAAGTATTGCAACAGGCAAGAATAATGGCACAATCCGACCCCAATCGCTTGGTGCGCGCTGCCGCGATTGATTTGCTGGCGAAAACTGGAGAATCAACCGACAAAGCTTTATTTACCAAGGCTGCCACAGATTCATCCTATACAGTAGCCGGTGCAGCATTGGATGCACTTGCTTCTATTGATTCTGCCGGATCACACCAGCTAGCTAAAAAATTGATGTTGGAACCTTGCAAGGGACGACTGGTTTCCTCTATCAGCAATGTGTTGGCGGCGTATGGCGATCCGATGGCTTTTGACTTTGTAGCAGGAAAGTATGCAGAAATGCCCTTAACACAAGCGAAGTTCGAATTAACTGCCACTATGAAGGAAGTGCTGGAAATAGAAAAGGATCCGATCAAATTCAAAAAGGGAATCGACCTGATTTGTGAGATGCGCAATTCCATCCCTGCAGCGCAACGTGCGCAAACTGATCCCTTTATCAACAGTTATTATTTGCGTAAAATTGCCGACACCAAAAAAGCAAGTGGGGAAACTGACTTGGCAGATTATGTGCTGAAACAAATTTCGCAGAAGTAAAAGTGCGAGTGATACAACAAAAAAAAGCCGGGCAAATTTGTCCGGCTTTTTTATTGCTTATTAACTATTCAATACAATTAATATATTACCATCCGCCAGATGCGCCACCACCACCTGAACTTCCCCCACCGAATCCACCAAATCCACCACCGCCGCCGCCAAATCCTCCACCACCAAATCCACCACCCCATCCGCCGCGATTACTGCCGCCATTCAGCAGGGAGCCTAAAAGAAGTCCTTCGGCCAAGCCATCCAAACCACTGCGCCGTCTCCTGCCGCCGCCTCCACCAAAACCTCCACCACCCACAATTAGCAATACAATAGCCAATATAACCAGGAAGGTTATTATAGAACTGCCCCTGCCAGGCTTTGAGTTATCTTTTTTGCGGGCGACTTTATACTCTCCTACCGCAGCTTTTGCTAATGCATCTACTGCATTATCCAATCCTTTATAATAGTTCTGTTGTTTAAATGCGGGTCTAATTTCATTTCGAATGATTTCATCGGCAGTTATATCGGGTATGGCACCCTCTAGCCCATATCCTGTTTCAATACGTATTTTTCTATCATCCACTGCTACCAGTAACAAAACCCCATTATTGGTTTTCTTATTACCAATACCCCACTCACGAAATAATTTGGTAGCATACTCCTCAATAGGTCGATCGTTAAGCGTTTTTATCAGCACCACCGCTATCTGATTAGAGGAACTATCATCTAAAGCCACCAACTTTTGTTCGAGGGCTTGTCGTTCACTTTCAGAAAGCACACCTGCCTGATCGGTTACCAGTCTGGGTGGATTGGGGCGTGGGAGCACTTCCTGCGCATGCAGCCATGTGCAAGCGAAGAGCATTCCAATAAATAACCAGACTGATTTTTTCATATTCTTTTCCTGTTACTGCATTTTTAGCAGTTACTCACCAAACACAATATCGTTGGGCAACTCGTTTTCATCGCTTTTTTCATTGTAGGGAAAATGTGTGTGCAAGGCCTCACCAATGTCGCGAACGATGGAGATGATGCCGTTCACATATTGTTCGCCCTTGAAAAGGCGAATGATAGTATCCACCTCCTGTTGCCAGTAAGCAATTCCTACACTAGCATGTATGCCTTCATCCCCAAAAACGGCCAGTTTACGGTCCTTCATGGCTACATACACCAACACTCCATTACGGGCAGCCGTCTTTTCCATTTTTAATTGCTGAAATACTTCAGCTGCCCGGGAGATAGCCGTAGCCTTTTTGCACCTTGCCTCTACAAAAACCCGGATTTCGCCACTGGTTCTTTTTTCGGCTTCGGTAATAGCCAAACTAATCTGATCCTGCTCAGCCTGCGTAAAATAGGCAACCTGCTTTTTCTTAAAAAGTGCCCACATGTAGTTGATTTAGAATTTTACTTCCGGAGCCTTTTCAGCGCCTACTTCAGCTTTAAATCCTTCTTTCGCTTTGAAGCCAAATATACCAGCGAAAATATTCATCGGAAAACGACGAACTTTTACGTTGTAGTCTTTCACCGCATCGTTGAAATCATTACGGGCAGTTTTGATCCGGTTCTCTGTACCTTCTAACTGAGCTTGTAAGCCTCTGAAAGCCTCATTAGCGCGCAGGTTGGGATAATTTTCGGTAACTACCAATAATCTTCCTAAAGCAGAAGACAATTGACCTTGTGCAGCCTGAAACTGCTCCAGTTTTTCTGGGGTAAGATCTTTGGGATCGATCTTCATTTGGGTAGCACTGGCACGGGCTTCGATTACTTTGGTAAGCGTCCCCTGCTCAAAATTGGCCTCTCCCTTAACGGTATTAACCAAATTGGGTATCAAATCGGCACGACGCTGATAATCGCTCTGCACTTTATTCCAGGCATTATTCACGTTTTCATCTTGCGTAATTAATCCATTGTAACCATTGCAACCGGTATAGCCTAAAATAAGAACTAGGCCGGCAATTACAAGTAAGGTGATGTTTTTCGTACTCATAGTGGGTTTAATTTTATGTAATTTACTAGTTTGTAAGATATAGTGATGTTATATTACAAAACAGGTGCCAGAATATTTATATGGCAGATTGTCGGGTATAGGGCAAGAATTGCACCTTCCATTGCAAATTCGGTCAGTTGAACCCATTTTTTGGATACTTATCAGCAGCGAATAGCGGCTATTCCCGGCAATTCTTTGCCTTCAAAATATTCCAGCAGCGCACCGCCACCGGTAGACACATAGCTTACCTGATTGGCAAAACCAAACTGATTTACCGCCGCCACGCTATCCCCGCCGCCAACGAGTGAGAAGGCGCCTAAACGGGTAGCTTCGGCAATAGCCTTAGCCACAGAAAGGGTTCCTGCCTGAAAGGGCTGCATTTCAAACACACCCATAGGACCATTCCATAATATAGTTTTTGAGCGAAGGATGCAGGCCGTAAATGCTTCTTGGGCTTTAGGACCGATATCCAGCCCCATCCATCCATCTGGGATTTGATTACTGGGGGCGATTGCAGTCTCTGCTTGAGCAGAAAATTCAGAAGCAATTACAGAATCCTCGGGCAAATGGATGGTAACTCCGGCTGCTGCAGCTTTATCCAGCAACTGTCGGGCAGTTTCCAGCCGGTCTTCTTCGCAAAGTGATTTACCAATATTTCCACCAAGGGCTTTTTTGAAGGTATAGGCCATCCCTCCTCCAATAATAATATCGGTGGCTCGTTGGAGGAGATT
>CAMBUH010000195.1 GCA_945870985.1 Chitinophaga pinensis | reverse complement strand
GTCTTTAATGCTTTTTAGCTGTTGCTGCAAAAAGTAGTCGCGCTGTTGTTTGTCAATTTCGGTACGGGTTTTATTGGTAACCTTATCTTTCAGCTCGGCAAACTGCAATTCTTTTTGTAAAATTTTAATCAGGTGAACGGTTCGTTCCTGCACCTGATCTAATTCTAGTAGATGTTGTTTTTCTTGCAATTCACTGTTCAGGTTGCTGCTTACAAAGTTTACCAGAAAAGTGGGGTTCTCGATGTTCTTCAGCACGATACCCGCTTCGGTAGGAATATTGGGAGAGAGTTGAATGATTTGGGTTGCCAGGTCTTTAATAGTACTCACCTGCGCTTTAAACTCTTCCGATTCTGGAATCGGCTGGTCGGGTAAAATTTGGATAGCACCTTTAAAATATTCTACTCCGGGAACCATTTCCCCTAAGGCAAAACGCTTTTTACCTTGAATAATAATGGTAGTGCCGCCATCCGGCATTTTAATCAGCTTAACAATTTTAGCAACGGTTCCGATGGCGCATAAATCTTCCGCTACCGGTTCTTCAATAGCGGCATCTTTTTGGGCAACTACTCCAATTAGTTTTTCCCCTTTATAGGCATCATTAACTGCCTGAATGCTTTTATCTCTGCCTACTGTAATGGGCAGTACCACTCCGGGAAATAAAACGGTATTGCGCAGGGGTAAAATGGGTAGTACTTCGGGTACAACTAGACTATTATCTAACTCAAAATCCTCATCATTAAATGGGATAATGGGCATAAAATCTGATTCCTCCTCGCGACTATTGAAAAAATTATGTTGAGACATAGAAGTAATATTACGACAAAATGACACACTTCGGTTTTTTTGTGGAACCGCAATGTTTTTAAGGAATAAACAATATTAATGCCATGCTTCTCAGGAGAGTATTGGGGGTACAAACTGACATATTCCCCATGCCGAAAGCGGCAAAATTGGCGATGGTACCTGTAAAAAGGGCTGCTCTACTTTTTGCGGAAATAAATCCGAACCGGCACACCATTTAATGAAAAATGCTCCCGAAGTTTATTTTCGAGGTAGTTTTTATAGGGTGCTTTGATGTCGTCTGGATAATTGGTAAAGAAGGCAAAAGAGGGAACCGGCGTGGGTAATTGGGTTATATATTTCACTTTCACCACATTTCCACGAACTACAGGTGCGTGGTACGATTCTACGGCTTTCAGCATCACTTCATTCAGTTTTGCAGTAGGAATCTTTTGATTTCGGTGGGTATATACTTCCAAACCTACCTCTATGGCTTTAAATATCCTTGTTTTTTCTTTTGCAGAAATAAAAATAATGGGCACATCTGTAAAGGGAGCCAGTTTTTGTTTCAATGCTTTTTCATAGTCGCGGGGGGTATTGGTAGTTTTTTCTACCATATCCCATTTATTCACCAACACTACCACTCCTTTTCCTTTGCGAACGGCTAAACTAAATATGGTGATATCCTGTGCGGTGATGCCTTTTACCGCATCCAGCACAATAAAGCATACATCGGCCTCATCCATAGCCCGGATAGCGCGGATGATGGAATAAAATTCTAGGTCGTCTTTCTCCTTGCTTTTTTTACGGATACCCGCCGTATCAATCAACATAAACTCTTTCTGAAAGAGGTTATAGTGGGTATGGATGCTATCGCGGGTAGTTCCGGAGATATCACTCACGATACTTCTTTCGGCGCCAATAAGGGCATTCAACAAAGAAGATTTACCAACGTTTGGTTGACCAACGATAGCAAATTTGGGGATGCTATCTTCTTGTATTTCACGGTCGATTACTTCTACAGGAATAGGTGCGGTAATGGCATCGAGTAATTCGCCGGTTCCGCTACCAGAAATACTGCTGATAAAAAAAGTATTTTCAAAACCCAGGGAATAAAATTCGGTAGCTTCTAATTCACGGGTGCCATTATCTACTTTATTTACTACCACAAAAACGGGTTTACTG
Organism: Chitinophaga pinensis; assembly: GCA_945870985.1. Taxonomy (GTDB): domain Bacteria; phylum Bacteroidota; class Bacteroidia; order Chitinophagales; family Chitinophagaceae; genus Sediminibacterium; species Sediminibacterium pinensis_C. The sequence goes on along the minus strand of CAMBUH010000195.1, from coordinate 2,548 downwards.
CTTTTACGCAGCAACTGGGCCATCGATTCGTCTAGGTCGGTTATACCAGTAGCCACGTCTACCAGAAAAATAAGCGCATCGGCTTCTTCTACGGCAATATTCACCTGGGTGCGGATTTCTGCTTCAAATAGTTCGGTACCATGGGGCACAAAACCACCGGTATCAATTAGGTTAAATACTTTTCCCGACCAATCTGCCACTCCATATTGGCGGTCGCGGGTAACCCCACTAATATCATCCACAATGGCTTTTCGTTGTTCCAACAAACGGTTGAACAAAGTGCTTTTTCCCACATTGGGTCTTCCTACAATTGCAATAGTATAACTCATAATAAAACCGTTAAATGTTCCCGCCGGTTAGCGGTACCCATATTCTTTCAACTGCATATCATTATCGCGCCATTTGGGGCGGATTTTGATAAAGAGTTCGAGGAATATTTTTTGACCGATAAATGCTTCAATATCTTTTCTGGCAAGCATGCCAATTTGTTTAATCATACATCCCTTATCGCCAATTAAAATAGCTTTCTGCGATTCCCTGTTAACGATAATATCTGCCTGTATTTTTATCAGGTCAGTTTTTTCTTTGTATTCATTCACCATTACGGCTGTGTGGTAAGGGATTTCTTCTCCAAACAGTTCGTAAATTTTTTCGCGGATAAGTTCACTAACAAAAAACCGGGTGGGTAAATCACTTAGGTCGTCTTCACTGTAAAAAGGCATCCCTTCGGGGATGTATTTTAATAAAACAGACAGCAGGGTATCGAGGTGATTTTTCTGCAGGGCAGAGATTTTCACCAGTTCTTTACAATAGGGTTTATCAGCAAAAAATGCTTCGGCTTCTTTTATTTTGCCATTAGCTGCCACATCAATTTTGTTCAACACCACAACAGCCGGAACATTCAGTTTCAGTTCGGTAAAAATTGTATCCAGTTCGGTAAAATTATCGTTGGCATCTACCAGTAAAACGGCCAGGTCGGCATCTTCCAGGGCCGATTTAACGGCTTCCATCATTCGGTGGTGCAGTTTATACTGGGGGTTGATGATGCCGGGGGTATCGGATAAAACCAATTGGTATTCGCCGGGCTTATTCAAAAATGCCTTTATTCTGTGCCGGGTAGTTTGCACCTTGTGCGACACAATAGCAAGCTTTTCGCCCATCAGCGCATTGAGGAGCGTGCTTTTACCGGCATTAGGTTTGCCAAAAATATTTACAAAGCCCGACTTCATATAGTAAAAAAAAGGCCCAAAGGGCCTTAGTTTGGTTGCGAGGGAAGGGATCGAACCTCCGACCTTCGGGTTATGAGCCCGACGAGCTACCGCTGCTCTACCTCGCGATGTTTGGAGGGCAAAGGTACGGGAAATTTAGTTCTTGACCAAAAGTCAACGGATTAAAATCCGTTGTTATGGTATGAGCAGGGGCTGTGCCTTTTTGCTATCAACGGATTAAAATCCGTTGTTATGATAGGAGCAGGGGCTGTGTCTTTGCGAACCTCGTGTAAGGCTATAAATGCTTGCGTATTGGGGTTTTGCGATAGTTTTAAGGTTAATTCTTGTGCCAAAACAGAAAAAAAAATGACTTAAAGCCATTAAGCAGTATTTATTGCATGTTTTCATACAGCCATTTTGCTGTAGCAATGGCATTTAAGGGTTTCGCTACTATTTTATTTTCAGTATCCAGCAGAAAGATACTGGGAGTTGCAAAAACATAATAATTTCTAACATTGGGGCTTCCCCATCCTTTATAATCGCAACTGTTGATAAATGGTAAATCCTTTATAAATACATCATACTTTTCTTTATCCGTATCTATCGAAACAAAAACAATTTCGGCATCGTATTTTGTTTTAAATAGTTCTGCATAGTCTTTAAACTGGGGCATTTCATTTTTACACGCTTCGCACCAACTAGCTCCAAACACCACTACTTTGTACTTCCCTGGCACTTCAGATAATTTTGTGTACTTCACGCCTGAGTTAAATACCATGTCGGCTGCTTTATTGCCAATGGCCATTTTCTTATACTGCTCAAGTATGGGCAAGGTTTTATCGTTAATGATGCATTTGTTATCGTCTAATAACGACAAGGCCAAATGCTCTGCACAACTAATAAGACCAAATTTCTCGTATTCCTTCATCAGGTATTCGCTATACTGGTTTAAGGCTTTGGTATTTACTTGGCTACTTTTTTTAATCACGTAAGAAAAGGTGTTTAGTTTCAATACAATCAGCGCTTCTTTTTGTAGGGTGAAGCTTTGCTTGAGGTAGACATCAAACAACTCTTTGGCCAAGCCTGAGTAAAATAAAATTTCGTCACTAAAATCAAGTGCCAAGAACGTAGTTTCTACCTCCTTTTTTTCGGCTTGGGTGTTGTTTTCTTTTTGTAGCTGTTGCAAAAGAGCCCGATACCTTAGATACGCTTTGGCATAATTTGTATGGGGCAATTTATATAGATACGCCTCAAACCTGCTGTTTTCAATATTGATCTCTTGTTCCAGTTGTGCAGTTAATTCTTTTTTGGAAAGATCATTTTTATAGAAAGGTAACAGG
>CAMBUH010000194.1 GCA_945870985.1 Chitinophaga pinensis | reverse complement strand
TATTAATTTATTAAAACCATCAATATGTCATCCAGAAGAACATTTATCGGGCAGTCTGTATTAACGGCAGCCGCCTCGCTTGCCTTGCCATTGGCAGGAAAATCTACCTCGTTGTTTTCAGAAAAGGAAAATTACTTTGGGGCTGATTTTCCCATAGGAGTTGCCGGATATACTTTTGCCAAGTTTGATGTAGATCAATCCATCGCTATGATGAAGCGGGTAGGGATTACCAATCTTTCCGTAAAAGAAATTCATCTTCCTTTGAATAGCTCGGAAGAAAAAATAAAAGCCACTATTGGAAAATATACAGCTGCAGGTATCAATGTATACACGGTAGGCGTAATTTATATGCGCAGCAAAGATGCAGTGGATCAGGCATTTGAATATGCCAAAAAAGTTGGTGTAAACATGATAGTGGGCGTGCCTAGTTACGATCTAATCGACTATTGCGAAGAAAAAGTGAAAGCCTACGACATGCGGCTCGCTATTCATAATCATGGACCTAAAGACCCACTCTACCCCAGTCCGGGTGATGTGTATGGCCGTATAAAAGACAAGGATGCGCGTTTGGGATTGTGCATAGACATTGGCCATACCATTCGAGCAGGCGTATTACCCGAGAAAGCAGTGCGTGAATATAAAGATCGTTTATTCGATTTGCATATAAAGGATGTAACCATTGCCGCTGAAGAAGGAAAAGCCATAGAGATAGGAAGGGGAGTGATTAATTTCCCTGAATTAATCAAGTCGTTAAAAAAGATTCAATACAAAGGGGTATGCAGTATTGAGTTTGAAAAAGATATGGCAGATCCATTGCCGGGTATTGCTGAGTCTACCGGATATTTCAAGGCAGTATTGGCAGCCGGATAGTATTATCCTGTTTACAAAAAATGCCTGCCCTTTTGATAGGGGCAGGCATTTTTTATTGCTGATTGGGAGGGGGCGGAGCCGCCCCAGCCGGTGGATTTACGCAGTTCAGGTTATAGAGTCTTCTAGCATCCGAATACCCTTTGGCTTCAGAGGTAAGGAACGACTGGCAGCCTTCTGGAATTTTTCCTACGTTATATAGGCAAATACCTCTGTAGTATTCGGCTTTTCCATCTGCCGACCATTTATTATTTACTACTCTTTCAAAATATGGTAATGCGGAGGACCACTCTTTATTAAGAAAATGTACCAATCCAATATTTTCAACTACCGGAGAAAATTTAGGATTGATTTTTCGGGCACTTTCATATAATTCCATGGCGGTTTTCAGGTCGTTTTTGGTAAATGCTTCATTTCCACGTTTGAAAAAATCATAAAACCGCATACTATCCTGATAAGCTTGTGGGGTGGGTGCTGGAGCGCCTCCTGGGGTTATAGGGCCGGGTTGTGGTGGACCTTGTTGTGGAGGGACCTGTTGGGTTAGTTGTGCTGCCGGAGCGGGAACAGCAGGAGTTTGGGCTTGTGGAGGAGTGGGTAAATCACCAAGTTGTGTGTGCAGCACCAGGCTATTTTTAATTGTGACCGAATCTTTGGGATACAGTGCCAGTGCTGAGTCAGCCACCTTTACTGTATACGTATTGGGATACTTCATTACGGTAAGTGCATATAAATAATTGTTCCATCCTTTAGCCATTCCCTCATCATTTCGATATTTTCTAATCAGGTTAAAGTCTCGAAACAAACGGGCCGAATCGTTTTTATTGGCACATACAAATGCAAGTAATCCAAAGTAGGCCACGTTGCGGGGGCGGTTTTCAAATGCGATAACCCCATATTTATAAGCACTATCGTAATATCCATTCTCATAATACCAACGCCCTTTGATAAATTGAGCATAATACATGTAAGGATTTTCTTTCTTCACATTTTCAAACATTGCAATACCCTCATCAATGCGCTTTTCATTTAATAAATACCGCGCTTTCATTAAACTCAGTGGTAATCCCCACATGGTTACATTGGTAAGTGAGGGAAGCTGGTCGTTGATATCAGTTGTTTTTTTACTAACTACATCGGCATTCACGTCTTCAAACATGGCCGACTGCACAATCATGGATTGATTGGTTTGGAACGTGATATAAACTGTTGCTACAGTAAGCAATAAAAATAGAGGTAGTATCCAACGAAGGCGATTCGAAGAAACTGTGTTGGTTGCTTGCTCTGTTCTCATGCGCGAAAGGCGAAAATTCTCTGCTGCATTCAACCCATATAGTATCACAAAATAGGTTTGCATAGTTGCCCGCTCCATCGGGAAGTTCAGAAAAGCATCTGTAAAGTATCCCGCCAGACCAATGAGCGAAAGTAATAAAGGAATTTTTTCTTGGTGGTCAATGGAAGAAGAAAAAATATTTTTTAATGAATAAAAAGGCAATAGAAAAAACACCAGTAAGTAAGCGATACCTCCTAATATTCCACTTTCACCAAATGCTTCTACAAAATCATTGTGTGCATGCACACTCATCGAATTGTCGTCGTTGGTATATTGGTCGAATTCTTGCGAAGTGATTTTCCAATTTCCAAATCCCCTCCCGGTAAGGGGGTAGTGTTTAAATAAATCCATGCCAACCGCCCAAATACCTACTCGATTCGAAGACCCCTGGTCGGTAAAGCCTATATTGCTGATTCTCTCACTCACTGTTCCGAAGTTGGATTGCTGTCCCTCCACCAAATTTCGGCGCTGGGTTTCTACGGTTAACTGTGAGAGCATTAATGCCAATACAATTGGAATTAAAAAGAGGGAAACGTTTTGCAACATTTTCCGTGCATCTTGATGGTTTAAAAATTCGTAAACGCAAAAAGCTATAAACACTAGTAATTCAAAAATGATACCCACATAAGACGAACGAGCGTTCGCTAGGGCGATGGCATACAATGCTAATAACAAAATCACTAGGTTAAGTATTCTTTTCCATTTTCTCCCCTCATAAATACAATACAAAGTGAACGGGATTTTAACCACAATCGCACTGGCGAAAATATTTTTGTTACCGGTAACCCCTTTCATGTTCAATACTGCTCCATCAAAACCCATTTCTCCCACATCATTAAAAAATATCTGTAATGCTTGAAATACATTGTAAAACAGAATCAGGGACACGATTTGCGCTAGAAAAGGCAAAACCCGGCGGGTTTGGGTTAACAAAGTAGCCGTATTTGCAAAAGCAATAAACGCAATAATGCAGCGGGCATAGCAAACCACAAACTCATTTTTGTTAAAGGCAACAAAGAAACTAAGCCCAGATAGAATACAAAAAATAGTATACATCCTACTAGGAACCTGTGCCAATGAGCCCCCGAATTGTTGGTTTACCTCACTGATTTTTCCCTGATTTGCAGTGAATAAATATATTACAGCGAATAGGTTAACAACGCTCAGGTAAAGCCACTGGGGTCCGTTAAAGTCTATGGAGTCGCCCCGGGGGATAAAATCAACCAAAACATATAGTGCTAATAAAATAAGGCTGGCATAATTAGCCCCACTTAAGCTACTAAACGAGATGGTGGAGGATTTCTTTTCTTTCATACTACAAAATTAACAAATTAGGGCCCTTCAAATAGCTAATTTTCATCAGCTAACGCCTCATGTGGGCAAAATTATTAACGACCAAAAAAGATAAATAGTAGGTAACTCCTATTTTTTTCCGTATTTTGAGAAAAATAAACACACTTTTTATGCCAACAGGAGTAGTAAAATGGTTCAATGATTCAAAAGGTTTTGGATTTATAACCCCCGATGACGGTGGGGAAGATCTCTTCGCCCATTTTTCAGCCATCAATATGGGAGGCTTCAAATCTTTAAAAGAAGGTCAGAAAGTGAGCTTCGAAATAACCGATGGTAAAAAAGGCAAGCAAGCTGCCAATATTCAGGCAACTGAGTAAGCACATTACCTGTTATGGATATTTCTGGTTTCTATACCTAATTGACCCCACGCTGGGGTTATTTTTATTCCCAGCAGTCAAGATTCGTTAAAATCTTTTTTCTGTTGAATGGGTGTACCGATAACAGCAGGTATCCTCCTCCCCGCAGGTTCGGTTCTTTTGATAAGGATTTTGTCCACTCAAAATTATGAACCCCCACAGTCAAGGGCCCTATTTTTACAGCTGCGCCCACCCATGCTTCACCCTGAGATGTAATTTGCATAGGTAAATACACCCCCAGCCACTGATTCTCCCAGCGAGGAGTAAGGGTTATCAAATTGAATTCTCGTACTTTCAGTTTTTTAGTAGCTGCATCGGAAACTAAATTGAGATTCAAATTCGCATTTACAAAAAGGTTTCCTTTTATTTTTTTATCAAAATTTACCACAAGTTTGGTAGGCAAACTAACGGTAAAAATGCCCGTTAGTGGGGTAACGGTGTTAAATAAGGTGCTTACAGAATCTACTAAGTCGGGCAAATTATTGGCACCCGTAATGGAGTTCTCTAACTGTGCATCCGTTATGGGATATATGGGGTCTGCAAAGCTTCGGGAAGGTTCCGCAAATTGATATCGGTTGGCGCCAATATCTAACAAACTTATTCCCAGTTTCCAGCCATACGCCAATGGGTTTTTCTGGTTG
>CAMBUH010000193.1 GCA_945870985.1 Chitinophaga pinensis | reverse complement strand
AAGTAACAGCCGTTCGGGCAGCAGAAACGGCCCCCTTTGCCAAAACCAATATCAATAAAGAGCAGCTAAAGAAATCCAACCTCGGTATGGATATCCCTATGTTATTGAATCAGGTGCCTTCCGTGGTAGTAAATGCGGATGCAGGTAATGGCGTTGGTTATACCGGCATCCGAATCAGGGGATCCGATGCCACCCGCATCAATGTTACCCTCAATGGTATTCCGTATAATGATGCAGAAAGCATGGGTACGTTTTTTGTAAATATGCCCGATTTCACTTCCTCCGTAAACAGTATACAGGTGCAAAGAGGTGTGGGAACCTCGAGCAATGGTCCTGCTGCTTTTGGTGCTTCCATTCACCTTTCTACTAATGAAATCCATGAGAAAGCCTACCTGGATATTAATAACAGTGCCGGATCTTTCGGAACCCTAAAAAATACCATACAGGGAGGAACCGGATTAATTGGTAAATATGTTACGATGGATGGACGAATCAGCCGCATAGTTAGTGATGGCTATATCGACCGTGCTAAAAGTAACCTGCAATCTTTTTACTTCAGCACACAATTCCGAAAAAATAAATCGAGCCTGCGACTGAATATTTTCTCCGGTAAGGAAAAAACCTATCAGGCTTGGTATGGAGTTCCTGAAAATTTACTCGCTACCAATCGAACCTTCAATCCCGCCGGCACCGAAAAACCCGGTACTCCGTACGATAACCAAACCGACAATTACACCCAAACCCATTACCAACTATTCTTTAATCAGGCGCTCCCCAATAACTGGTCCCTCAACACTTCCAGCTTTGTTAGCACAGGCAAAGGATATTATGAGGAATACAAAGCCAATCAGGCGTATGCAGATTATGGATTACCGAATATTACTATCGGAGGAATTGCATATGCAGAAACTGATCTGATTCGGCAGAAATGGTTGGATAATATCTATGCAGGACAATTATTTACCCTACAACAAAAAACCCTTATAAGGGAGTTAACCATCGGGGGCGGAATTACGCGCTATAATGGCAAACATTTTGGATTATTACCCTGGCTGGAAAAGGGAACGGTTTCTAAAGATTACCGTTACTATAACTTAACCGCAAATAAAAATGATGGTCACCTGTATGTAAAGTGGCAAGAAAATCTTTCCGAAAAATGGAAGGCTTTTGCAGATATACAATATCGCCACGTACAACATGTGATGAATGGATTTCAGGGTAAGCCCGATTTGTTGGTTAACCGGCAGTTCTCCTTTATCAATCCCAAAATGGGCATTCACTATCAAAATCAGGGAACACAAGCTTTTCTAAGTTATTCGGTTGCCAATAAAGAACCCAATCGCGACGATTTTCAGGCGGGGATTCTTTCACAACCCAATGCAGAAACCTTACACGATTGGGAAGCAGGCTGGATGAAAAAATCTAGTAGGGGATTTTGGGGAGTTACTTTGTTTTATATGTTGTATAACCAACAACTGGTGTTAACCGGACAAATCAATGACGTTGGGGCTTATACCCGAACCAATGTGCCCCGAAGCTATCGCACAGGAATGGAGTGGGAAGCAAGCTGGCAGATAGTTCCAAAACTACAGGTTAGTGGTAATTTAACTATCAGTAAAAACAAAATCAAATCGTTTACAGAATATATCGACAATTACGATACCGGTAATCAAGAGCCCGTGGAACATAATAATACCGACATTTCATTTTCGCCAGCGGTTACCGGTTCGGGGAACATTAACTGGAAACCGATTGCCAGCCTTGAATTAGAATGGTTGCATAAATATGTGGGGAAACAATACTTAGACAACACCTCGAATGAGCAACGAAAAATTGCTCCCTTTTATGTGCAAGATATACGTGCAAGTTGGAAGATACCGATTCGTAGATTGCGGGAATGTAGACTGATTGTTCAGGTGTTTAATTTATGGAACCAACACTATCAGCCCAATGGATATACCTATCCCTATATAACCAATCAGCAATTGATTGCCGACAATGCCTATTATTCTATGGCAGGAAGGAATTTTTTAGCTGCCATCAATATTGGGTTGTAAATAAGAAAGTTGCGGAAAAATTATCTGCCAATTCTTTCTTGCCAAGCCAGCATACCGCCTGTTACATTAATCACATTAGTAAATCCTAATGATTCCAACATCATACAGGCCTGACCGCTGCGATTGCCGCTTCTACAATAAAAATATACGGGTTCCTGCTTCCAATCTTCGATGGGTTCTATTTGCAAAGTTTGCACTTGGCCCAATGGAAGTAATAAACCCCCAATATTAAAATCGGCATGCTCATGGGGTTCGCGAACATCTACTAAGTGAATGGGTTCGCCTTTATCTAATAAGGCTTTCATTTCTTCCACAGTGATGGTAGTCATGGGTAATTATTTAGGGATGATAAGGTGAATTGGTAGAATCGGTGGCTACGGGGGCTGTATTGCTGATAAACAAATCCATTAGCTGTCCGGGTTTCATTTTATTGGGCAGTTTAAATCCACTCATATCCAATGAATCGGATAAAGCAGCCGGCGATTGTCGTATAATGAATGCGGCAGCTGAATCGGTGATGGGTGTAACCGCCACTACAGCACCCAAATTAATGTTCATCGTTTGCAGCATCATTTTGCCTGCTTCAAAAGTGAGTCCTACCAACTGAGGAACTTCTATATCACCCATTCCCTCTCCGCTACCTAACACAAAATTGATAACTGTTCCAATCGGTATTTTGGTACCTGGAGCGATGGATCTGTCACCCAAAAGCTGCTCCAACACTGCATTGCGGGCAATATCGGGGCGATAGGATATTTCGCCCATGCGCAATCCCAAACTGATCAGATACATCTCGGCACTCTTTACAGAAAACCCCGCTAAATTCGGCATTTCAACCTGGGGAGCAACGGTACGGTTGATGGTTAAATAAATGGCTCTTCCGCTTTTTACGATGGATTCAGCTTCCGGAATTTGACGAACCACGGCTTGTTTGGCCAGTGTATCTATAAATACCGAATCCTGAATAACCACCTCAAATCCGGCAGCTTCTAAGGTTTTGGTGGCAGCTAATATGTTTTGTCCGGTAATGGAAGGCACCCGCTGAATTTTCCCATGCCCTGTTAACCATGAAAGGGTGGCAAAAAAAATCAGTACAAACATCAACACCACTACCAATGCTGCCAGCATATTCACCCAAAGGGGTCTGCGGGTTATATTTTCAATCCATTTTTTCATAATCAAACGCTACTCTGCACAATATTAGGGGTAATCTACCAAAAAAATCGAATAAACGAAAACGATTCCTATTGGCGAATGGCTTCTTCTATCAGTGATCCGTAAAAATCTTGCAAGTTTCCTCCCATCGCCACAACTTGTTGCGGAATCACACTGGCGGCACTTTGTCCGGGCACCGTGTTAACTTCCAGCAAAAAGGGTTGTTGATGCGCATTGCTGTAAATAAAATCAATACGCACTACTCCCCTACAATTCAATACTTCATAGGCTTTGCGGGCGGCTGCTTCTAATTGATGTTGGATGTTTTCGGGAATAACTGCCGGCGTAATTTCTTTGCTCTTACCCAGGTATTTGGCTTCGAAATCGAAGAACTCGTTTTGGGTGATGATTTCTGTTATGGGCAAAACAGTAATTATTCCCTGTTGTTTGAATACACCAATAGTAAATTCTCTACCCACTATACATTCTTCAATCAGAATTTGATTGTCTTCAGCCCAGGCTTTTTGCAGGGCTGCGGAAAGTTCGGCGGGGTCGCTTACTTTACTGATACCCAAACTACTGCCTCCATTATTGGGCTTTACAAAAACTGGTAACTGTAATTGATGTAAAATTTGTTCGGGAGATACGGGGGTATGCGCAAACAAGTGCAAAGATTTGGCTACTTGTACTCCGGAAAATGCCACTACTGCAACCGTAAATCTTTTATTAAAAGTTAATGCCGAGGTAGCTGTATCACAACTGGTATAGGGTATTTGCAATAGATCGAAATATCCCTGTAATTTACCATCCTCACCGGGTGTTCCGTGAATGCACATCAAGGCTACATCAAAAGCGATGGTATTACCCATATAGGTTACCGTAAAACTTTCCTTGTTAACAGGAATGCGTTCTCCCGACTCCGGAACATACCACCAGCCGGAAGCATGGATATCAATATAATAAACCTCGTACACAGCTCGATTCAAGTTGGCCCCCACCGTTTCGGCACTTTTATAACTGATCTGGGCTTCTGTGCTGAGCCCCCCGGTTACCAGGGCAATATTTTTTTTCATGATATGCGAATGATAATAAAAAAATCCCGGTGACTTCTTCGGCTGGTTGCAGAAAAAAAATCATCGGGATATAGCGTTCCCTATTATAACAATAGGGATGGCAGGAATTAAATATGCATTTTTGCTTTCTTACCCAGCAATTCTTCCACTGTTTCTTGATATTGTTCATCGGGCACACAGCAATCAACCGGACAAACGGCTGCACACTGAGGTTCTTCGTGAAAACCCTGGCACTCGGTGCATTTGTTGGGTGTAATGTAGTAG
>CAMBUH010000192.1 GCA_945870985.1 Chitinophaga pinensis | reverse complement strand
GGAAATTCACAGTATTCACCGATAAAAATGCGCTATTTACCACTCATCCCATCCCTAAAAAAATTGACTTTTTGTAATAATTTCAACTGTATCTTTATTTTTTCAACCCTATACATTAAATAATTATGAGAAAACAATTGTTAGTTTTTGCATGTCTGCTTACCCTGGCTTCTCAGGCACAGCAACGCGACTCGGTCCGCATGTCTATGGGAGCGGGTATGCCAGCGATGGGAGCCGGAGCTGCCTTGCGCCAAGGACCCCGACCCTTTAAAGAGGTGATTACCGATAAAGCCGTTACTAAAAAAGGGCTTTTTACGGTTCATAAAGTAGAGGAAAAATATTATTTTGAAATTCCCGATTCATTGATGGGCCGCGAAGTGCTGGCAGTTACCCGTTTCAGCCGCGTTGCGGGTGGTGGGGGCAAATATGGTGGGGAAGAAGTAAATACCCAAAGCCTGAAATTCGAAAAAGGACCCAGCAACAACGTGTTTCTGCGTGTGGTAACTCTTATCAGCACGGCAGATTCTACCACAGCTATTTCTCGGGCGGTTAAAAATTCAAACCTCGACCCTATCGGATACGCTTTTGGCATTGCCGCTTTGAGCAAAGATTCAACCGGAGTGCTAGTAGAAGTTACCGACTTTTTTAAAGGCGATAACCAAGTTGTAAGTTTAGACCCCAACGATAAACGTCAGTTTAACCTTACTGCCCTTTTGGCCGATCGGTCGTATATCCAAAGTATTAATACTTATCCTATTAACATCGAAATAAAAACCGTTAAAACCTTTGGGGCTTCCTCTGGTGGCGGTATTCCCGGACTGAGCATCCCCGGTGGTGGCGGAGCCTCTCTGCCCGCTGCTTCCCGCGCAGGTGTGGTTACCATAGAATTGAACACTTCTATGATTTTGCTGCCCAAAACACCTATGAACCGCCGTTTATTCGATACCCGCGTTGGATTCTTCGCCGACCGCTTTGTAGTGTACAGCGACAACCAACAGGCCGTTGAAAACCAAACCTTTGCCGTACGCTGGAAACTGGAACCTAAGCCAGAAGACAGAGAAAAATATAAAAGAGGGGAACTGGTAGAACCCGCTAAACAAATTGTTTACTACATCGATCCCGCTACCCCCAAACAATGGGTAAAACCCTTGATTGATGGTGTCAACGATTGGCAGGTTGCTTTTGAAAAGGCTGGATTTAAAAACGCTATCGTAGGAAAAGAATGGCCATCGAACGACCCAACTATGAGTCTGGAAGATGCCCGCTTCTCAGTTATTCGCTATTTCGCTTCCGATATTGAAAACGCTTACGGTCCGCAAGTGCACGACCCCCGCAGCGGTGAAATTCTGGAAAGCCATATCGGTTGGTACCATAACGTAATGAAGCTGGTACACGACTGGTACATGGTGCAAACCGCAGCAGTAGATCCAAAAGCCCGCAAAATGAAATTCGACGATGAACTGATGGGTCAGCTGATCCGTTTTGTTTCATCACACGAAGTAGGTCACACACTTGGCCTTCGCCATAACATGGGCAGCAGCAGCAAAACACCGGTAGAAAACTTGCGCAACAAAGCTTGGGTTGAAGCAAATGGACATACTGCCTCTATCATGGACTATGCCCGTTTTAACTATGTGGCACAGCCGGAAGATAATATCAGTCAGATAGGACTATTCCCTCGCATTGGCGACTACGACAAGTGGGCCATTGAGTGGGGTTATCGCTATATAGGGGAAAGCGATGTTGAAAAAGATAAGAAAATCAGTAATAAATGGATTATTGATAAGCTCGCCGCTAACCCCCGTGTTTGGTTTGGCGGAGAAGGCGGAAATCAAGATCCCCGCGCACAAACCGAAGATCTGGGCGACAACAGCATGAAAGCCAGTGAATATGGTATCAAAAATCTGCAGAGAATTATAACGCAGTTACCCGAATGGACCAAAGAAGAGGCAGACCATTACGAAAATCTGACTGATATGTATGGACAGGTGATTGGGCAGTTCAGCCGATATATGGGTCATGTTACCAAAAACATCGGTGGTGTTCAAGAAACCCTTAAATCTATTGAGCAATCAGGAGATATATATGAGCCAACCCCTAAAGCAACCCAGAAAGAAGCTGTTGCTTTTCTGAATAAGCAATTATTTCAAACACCTAATTGGTTGCTGGATAAAAATATCCTGAATAAGATTGCTGCACCTACTACATTAGAGAGAGTTCAAACTTTGCAAACCTCTGTTTTAAATAATGTATTGGATGCACAGCGTTTGTATCGCCTGGTTGGGGCTTCCAATCGTTTTGGAGCCGCTACCTACCGCGCAGATGAATTGATGGAAGATGTAAGAAAAGGGGTATGGAGTGAATTATCAGGAGGTAAATCTATTGATGCTTATCGCAGAAATCTGCAAAAAGCGCATGTAGAAAAACTAATTGATTTGATTACGCCTGCCAGCAGTGCGGGTGCTACTATTATTATTTCAGCTGGTGGCCGTGGAGGATTTACTCCACCGGTAAACACCCGCAATACCGATGTAAATTCAGTGGCCCGTGGCGAATTAAAAACGCTGTTGGGTGAAGTAAATGTTGCAGCTGGCATCACTTCCGACAAACTGAGTAAATACCATTTACAGGATGTAGCCGACCGAATTAAAAAGGCATTAGATCCTAAATAATTATTGTACTTCTCTTTTAGAGCCGGCACTTGCTAAGTGTCGGCTCTTTTTTTTGGCGGTGCCTTGAAAGGGATAGTATCTTTGTAAAAAAATCATGAGAGCCCTCATTTTTTCTTTCGCCCTGTTGCTTTCCTGTTCCCTGTATGCACAACCAACCCGGGTTATCTGGGGCTATTTAAAAGACAGTGCTACCGGAGAACCCATAGTGATGGCGAGTGTAAAAAACAATCAGTCCAAACAAACAGTACTAACTAACTCGAAGGGAAGATTCTCCCTTACGGCTTCCCCCAATCAGTTGATTTCGTTTTCGGCTGTGGGCTACCATTTTGACACGATTTATTACAGCAATACTTATTTACTCCAAGATACCCTCCTGCTGCATCTAACTTCACTGGTAACCAGTTTAGAAAATGTTACCGTAACTACCCGAGGAATGAGCCGATATCAACTAGATAGTATACAAAGACACCGCGACTTTTTTCAAGCCGTGGGCAGCACGCCCCTCCCCACTATTTCCGGGGCGAATTACGGCGCAGGTGTGGCCCTAAACATCGATCGGTTTTCGAAGCGAGAAAAGAAGAAGAGAAAGGCGATTGATTATTTTACCATTAGTGAGCAAGAATCTTATATTAATTATCGCTATACCCCCGATTTGGTTACCCGTTATACCGGGTTAAAAGAAGAGAAGTTGCTAGAATTTATGGCTAAAAGCCGTCCTTCCTGGGAATGGCTGCGCAAGCATCCGAATGAGGAAGACCTTGCCTACTTTATCAATGATCAGTTAAAGAAATATCCACCCGTAAAATAAGGAGTGTATTTAATCGAATCGAAGCGCATCAATAGGGTTTAGACGGGCTGCCTTCATAGCAGGATAAATACCAGCTACTAATCCTACAATCGTACATATCACCACCCCCATAATTACCCAGAACCAGGGAATTACAAATCCTGTTTTTAGAATCAACGAGAAAAGATTGCCCACCAGTATGCCTAAGATAATTCCAAAAAAAGCACCCAGTAAACTGATGATGATGCTTTCGAATAAAAATTGCTGACGAATATTCCGGCTTTTGCCGCCAATTGCTTTAATCAGTCCTACTTCGCGAGTTCTTTCACTTACTGCCACCAACATGATGTTCATCAAACCAATAGCAGCCCCTATCAGGGTAATAAATCCTATAGCCCCTGCGGCAGCGGTAATGCTGCTCAGGAAGCCGATAAACAACTCCGCAAACTTGTCGCTACGTTCAATTACAAAGTTCACTTCTTCGGAAGGTTCCATTTTACGAACCGCCCTAAAAACAGAGGTTGCTTCATCGGAAGCCACTTCCAGTTCATTTACATTTTTCACCATTACACCCAGAATATAAGAAGCAGAGATATTTTGGAAGTGGCGAATATTAGTATAGGAGGTAAATACCATGTCATCTTGCCGAAGCATAGCACTGGAACCCTTGCTTTTTAATAAACCAATTACGCGGTAGGGCATACTTCCTATCCGAATGATTTTATCGAGACAACGATCGGGATTACCAGCACCGAATAATTTAGTAGCCACATTGCTGCCGATAATGCAAACGTTGCGACCACTTTGTATATCGAGATTATTTAGATTACGACCAGCGGCAATAGTATATCCATTTACGGTAAGGTACTGATCATCGCCTCCCCAAACGGTTATCTGCGGATTGGTTTTCTTCTCTAGGTAGTGCAATTCCTGGGCTCCCGGTCCGCGCCGGTAAATACTAACCACCGATCCTGGAAACTGAAAATTACCCTTAAATCTTTCTGCTTCATCTTTTAAAATGGGCTTACCCATGTTCGATTTCTTTTCTTTCAAACCCCGGGTAGACTTTTTTACTTCTCCATTCCCATTATTGAAGCCCATGCGAATTTCTTTGAATC
>CAMBUH010000191.1 GCA_945870985.1 Chitinophaga pinensis | reverse complement strand
GGTAGATGTGATTGTTGGATTTCCTGGCGAAACACAGGAAGATTTTCTAGAAACTGTTCAATTTATTCAATCACTGGATGTGGCCTATCTTCATGTATTTACCTATTCTGAAAGAGATAATACTCAAGCACTCCAGATTCAGCCGGTAGTTCCGGTTGCCATCAGAAACGAACGGAATAAAATATTGAGATATCTTTCTTACCGATTACAACAGGCCTTTCAGGAAAAATTTATAGGTTCCAGCAGAAAAGTGCTGTGGGAAGACTTTAATAAAAATGGTATGATGGAGGGTTATACGGATAACTATATTCGGGTAAAAACCCCTTATCGGGAAGAATGGGCGCATCAGATTATGGATTGGACCCTGAATTAACCCGAAAAAATATCAGAGAACCGGACTGATAAACTCAGTAGGAAATTCTACCACCATTACTTGTCCGAGACTTTCGAGGCGCACGTATACTTTTTTCTTACCCCCGCGTATTACGGTTCCTTCATTTCCCATAAATACGCCGTGATTCACCAATACTTTGGTTTCTTCCCGATATCCTTCTGCGGAAATAACTGACAAAACTGCTCCTTTCTCACCGAGGTAATTTTTGATAATTTCTATTTCCTCATCCCGAATAATAGCGGGTTTACCCAGATAATATACAAAATTGAGAACCCCAGCAGTAGACAATACAGTGGCACGTTCCGTAGCATCTATATGCACAAAAACATAGGAACGGAAAAGCGGCTCATCGATAATTTTTTTTCGGTCGCTCCAGAATCTTTCTGTTTTTTGAATTGGGCACCAACTGTTTACTCCTTTTCGGATAAGCACCGCATCGATTTTCTTTTCCCAACGGGGTTTGGTATAAATGGCAAACCATTGTTTACGAAGCGTTGCCGACTGTTCAGCTTGTTTGGCCATGGATAAGAAAAATTTCGGTCGATCGATTATTTTACTACAAAGCCAGTTTTTTGAGTGGCCGCTAATTGTTCAACCACCCGAACTCCTTCTTCGATAAAAATATCCTTACGCAGCGATTTAATCCAGGCAGCATAAAAATCAGCTTTTGACTTATCGGGATGATTCAAAAATTTATCCTTTTCGATAGCCAGATAATTGATTTCCATTTCTGTGGGGCTGATCAGCAAAGTATTATTTTGATTTCCGGTTGTTTCAACTTGCTTTTGCTTTTGCCGAAACGCATCGAGTTGCAGGGGTATTGGTTGTTCTACGGCTTTTGATAACCAGATCAGGTTATTATTAAGTAGGTTTAAATTCGCATTGGACTGAATCTGGGCATTTTCTTTTGCAGCAATATTGGTAATGATTTCTTTTGGATGCCATTCTAAAAAGGTGGCTTTTTGTATTTCATCCCATGCAAGTGCTTCAGGCATATCCTTTTCTCTAACTTTATAATATTCATATCTGTCTAGAATAATAATATCCGGCACAATTCCTTTCAATTGAGTAGAACCCCCGTTCACCCGATAAAATTTTTGGAAGGTAAGCGTCATAGCGCCCATATCAGTTCTACTGGTAGAAAAGTCGTTTCGGCTACCAAATGGTATTTGGCGCTGAACCGTACCTTTTCCAAAAGTGGAAGAACTTCCGATAATGATGCCCCGATTATAATCTTGAATGGCTCCTGCAAAAATTTCACTGGCACTGGCACTGAATCCATTTACCAGCACTGCAAGGGGACCATCATATAAAATGGATTCATCGTTATCCCGCCAAGTCATCTGATCTACATTGCCTGAGCGGTCTTTCACCTGAACAATGGGACCTGATTTAATAAACAGGCCAACCATTTTTACCACTTCATATAAAGAACCGCCGCCGTTATTTCTAACATCGATTACAATCCCATCTACTTTTTCTGCTTTCAGCTTTTTCAGCTCCACCGCAACGTCTTCGGCGCAATGATGTCCATTGGCATCTTCAAAGTTTGAGTAAAAATCAGGCAAGAAAATATAGCCGATTTTTTTAGAACCTTGCTGAATTACTGAACTTCGCGCGAGTCCCTGATCTTGTTCTACCTTTTCGCGAATAAGCGATACTACTTTAATGGTTCCATCTTCTTTTTTTAAAGTAAGGCGCACTTCGGTGCCCTTATTTCCGCGAATCAGTTTAACTGCATCTTCTGTGGCATAGGCAGAAACATCTACCGGTTCTCCACTACCCTGCGCAACCTTAATGATGATATCGTTCACTACTATCTGTCCAGATTTATAAGCAGCCCCTCCGGTAATGATACTAGCAATTTTAATACCATAATCATCTTTGGTAAGTTGGGCACCGATGCCAAAAAATTCACTGCTCATTCTCTCATCAAAAGCTCTTTTTTCAACGGGCGCAAAATAATCCGAATGAGGATCCATCAGATTAGTAATCGTATTCAAATAGGTACTAAAACGAACCTCCTCATTAAAAGTACTCTTGATACGAGCAAAATTATCGTTCATCACTTTCAGCACCTGTTCGCGTGCTTTTCTTTCCAAGGCACTATCTGCAAGTACTACAAAATCTTTCTCCTCTTTATTCTTCTCACGCTGCTCCTGTAGATCGTAAAACCTTTCCAAGATAAAATAGCTCATCTTCTTGCGCCAGCGGTCTTTTCTTTCTTCTTCGTTTTTGGCCCATGCGAGTTTTTCACCATCTATTTCGAATGTTTCATTGGAAGAAAAACTAAAAGGATTCTTCAACAATTCTTTATATACAAGAACCGCTTCAGCCATTCTACGGTCGTATAAAGAACTTACCGCCGGAACAAAAGCAATCGGTGAACCATGAATTTCATTATCTAGGGTGGTTTCAAAAACTTTCAGCGAATCAATATCTTTTTGAAGGAAAAGCGTTTTATCTCCATCCATCTGATCGAGGTAACTGGAGAACATCTTTTTCGAAAACTGGTCATCAATTACCTTGGGGGTATAATGCAGCTCTTCTAAAACCTTACCCAGTTCTGTAAGTAATTGCTGACGGGGATTTGAAGAATCGGAACGACCTATCGAGGAATTACGAAAGGCAAAAAATAAAGCACCAAAACCAAACAATGCCAACAATAACCAACCTTTGCTACGCTTCATAAACTCAAATATTATTTTCATGATAGATTCCAAAAATAACCTAATTTTTTATTTGTCGGCTGCCATTGTTACCAATTAACAAAGGTTTTGACACAGTCCCGACCAAAAAGAAGCTAAAATGCTTGGCAAAACCGGTGATTTTTTTGTATTTTCGCAACCCACACATGGAGGGCGTAGCTCAGTTGGTTAGAGCGTCAGTTTGTGGCACTGAAGGCCGGGGGTTCGAGACCCCTCGTTCTCCCCTTAAACCTACAGGCCCTGCTTGTAGGTTTTTTTTAAATCTTTTTTTATGCACATTGGCTGGTTACTTATTCCACTTATATCGGCATTCATTGGTTGGTTTACGAATTGGATTGCCATCAAAATGCTTTTCCATCCCCGCCAACCCCGGAAAATACTTGGCTTTACCTTTCAGGGAATTTTTCCCAAAAGGCAACAGCAATTTGCCGAAAAGCTGGGTAAACTGGTTTCTGATGAATTGCTCTCCTATTCAGATATCGCTTCAAAAATTACTGACCCAGCTAACCTACAATCGGTAATGCCTCTGGTGGATACCCATATTGACGATTTTTTACGCAAGCAATTACCCGAACAAATGCCCATCATCAGCATGTTCATTGGCGACAGCACGATTCGGGAATTAAAATCGGTGTTTCTGATAAAATTGCAGGAGCTATTTCCGGAAATTATGCATTCTTATATGCACACGTTGCAAGACCAGCTGAACCTAGAAGCCATCGTTACCGAAAAAGTTGCCGGATTTTCATCCGACAAGATGGAGCAGATACTTATGAGCATTATGCAAAAAGAATTCCGGTTTGTGGAAATTATCGGGGGAATTTTGGGTTTTGCCATCGGATTATTACAGGTTTTGATCACCTATTTGCAATAGTCACCGACAATATCTGCCAGCTTATCCCCGCTTTTACAACTTTATCCATTCAAATTTGTCATATTACCGCCTATATAATGTACAACCCTTTTACTCTAAAATGCAGTGAACTTTGTACTTCAATGAATGATTTTTTATGAAAAAAGCAGTTTTGTTAGTTTTTTTAACCGTTTCTATGTTGTTTTCGCAGGCCCAATACCCGGGCGCAGGCCGACCAGGCGGTGCCGGAATGGGGTCTCAAAACATGAATATTGGGCATTTTTATGGCAAAATTGTTGATGGACAAACAGCCAAAGGTATAGACGGGGCGAGTGTACAACTGATTGGTAACAAATTTGATACCGTTACCAAAAAAATGAAACAAGTAATATATAATACACTAATTACTAAGTCTAAAGGTGACTTTAGTTTTGAAAACCTTCCGATTTTTGGCAATTTTCAAATGAAAGTGAGCACATTGGGATACAAGCCCCTTACTATGACGGTAAGTTTCGGCGTTAAAATGCCCGCTGCAGGCGGAAATTTTCAGCAAATGATGGGGATGGTAGATAAAGATCTGGGAAATATCAAATTAATGGAGGATTCTACCACCCTGGCCGCAGTAACAGTAACTTCTTCCAGCAAACCCTTACTG